>JAUYBU010000306.1 GCA_030693045.1 Bryobacterales bacterium
AACATCAGCGGTTTCCAGAACAAAGACCTGCGTCGGCGGCTGAAAGAGAAAACCAGCGGCCAGATCTCGCGGCTGTTCAGGCGCCTCCGGCTTCACGGCCTGATCAAGAAAGTCGGCCGCACCTACAAATATTACGTCACCGGGCTTGGCAAACAGGTCGTCGCCCTCGGACTCAAGCTCAAGCAACTCTATATCATCCCGACTCTGTCGCCCGCCCCTGCAGTAGAGCCAGGCTCAGGCGCCCGCCCGGCCGCCCACCCGTGACGATCAGGCCCTGGAACCGTCCAACGGCTGACGCCGTCGGACTGAAACCTTGGCGGGGACGTCCGCAGTCCTCAGCCTGCCAGCTTTGAATCGGAGCGTGGCCCGTCTGCCTCGTGCCGGTCTCGGCTCATCACTGTCCGGCATTCTCTCCAATACAGTACAGGTGCGAGTCGGTTCGGTAAAACAACTTGTTTCCGGAGACCGCGGGTGAGGCGGTGATTCTTTCGCCGAGGTTGTTTGTACCCAGTAACTCGAACTCTCTCCCAGCCTTGACCACGAAAGTTGTACCCTCGTTGTTACTCAAGTAGATACGTCCGTCGCTGGCTACCGGGGAAGAGTTGCAGGAGCCGCCCAGCCGCTTCCGGTAGATCTCCTTGCCGGTCTTCCCGTCGAGGCAGACCAGCACGCCGTTGTCCATCAGGGCGTATAACAATCCTCGATAGTAGATTGGCGATGGTTCCTGTGGCCCCGGCTTTTCGCTGACCCACACCAACTCGGGCGGCCTCCCGTTGCCGGTAAGTCGAATTGCGTGGATTGGACTCTGCCGCCACAATTGCAGGAATACGATGCCGTCTCCGTAGACCGGACTCACGACGATTTCGCCGTTGAACGGTCCCTCGCCTTCGCCATATTTCCACAACTCGGTGTGTGTCCTGGCGTCGAAGGCAGTGAGCCGGTTCTTTCCCGACACCAGAATGTCGGCCTGTCCATGATGCTCCACCAGGAGCGGCGTTGCATGGGCCGTGCCGATGGGTCGATCTTTCTTCCAGATAATCCGGCCGGTTCCCTTATCCAGACCAACCAGATAACAAGGGCCCTTGTGATGATCCCACGGGAGCAGCACGGAGTCCTCCAGAACCAGGGGACTGACTGCGTACCCCCACGCCATTTTGGGATCGCCGAATATCGCCATGTACCGTGTGACCCACATCAGTGCGCCGTCGTGGGAGTACCGGGCGATATCCGAATTGCCGAAGGCGACATAGACCGCATCCTCAGTGACGGCAGGCGTATTCACGGCCAGGTTGGACTTCTCGTTAGTCCGCTGATCTATACCAAGGCCGAAGTCATGCCGCCACAACTCCTTGCCGGTGTCTCGATCGAAGCACAGCGTCAGTAGCGATTTCTTGCCGCCCTGTTCCACTTGCGAAGTGACGAACAGCCGGTCTCCGTAGACCACCGGCGAACTGGTCCCCCAGCCCGGCAACCTCACCGACCAATGGACGTTCTCGGTCTGGCTCCATTGAGTGGGCAGACGCGCACCGTCAGCCACCCCATCGGCGTTCGGCCCTCTCCACCGAGGCCAACCGGCGGCGCGTGAGGCGCTGGCGGCCCTCACTCCGCCCCGGGGCGCGGGCCCAGCGGCGGATTCATCGGAAAGGAGCGTGCTACAAAAAGAGCTGGAGGCGGCAAACGCGACCAGGATACAAACCTGCGCAAGTTTCATATCAACCAGAGTTTCCCCCTAAACGGCGTCGGGTCTGTCCTTTCCAGAAGTGTTTGCCGGCCTCCGGCCAAAACTCGGGCCCTCGAATCCCAGGCTGAAATCAGCTTCCACCAGCCCCTTCTTGAGGTCCGGGCTGCCATCCAGTATACAACCAACCGGCTTCCTTCAAGCCGTTTCCGGCACAGACCGCACAGACCCGGGGACACTCCGTGCTAGTCTTACGCAACCATCGCCTGGCCCGGGACACAGGCGTGTCCCCTCCCCCGCGACGGCCCCGGGGACACTCCGAGCTAATCTCACGCAACCCATCGCTTCGCCCCGGGACACAGGCGTGTCCCCCCCAACAACCCCCTGGATTTCCCCACGCCTCAGCGAGCGGCCTCAGCTTGTCTTGAGCGGCGAGTCGCGCAGGCAGCGGTTGAAGAAGTTCGCGGTGATCTTTTGCACCCGCTCGTCCACGCCGAAGGTGCGGCCCAGCCGCGACGCCGCGGGCGCGTGGCCGGGCGGGTTGCCCAGTCCCTCGCTCCACCAGATGGTTCCCGCGTTGAACACCCAGTTGCCCTTCTTGCACGGGAAGACCACCGCGGCGTGTTTTCCGTCCAGCGGCGAGCGGCGGCTGAAAGGCGCCAGATCGGAGGCGGCCACCACTTCCAGTCCGGGCAACTCGGCCGGGACGCCGTGGTATTCCCAGCCCACCAGTCCGGGGATGTAGTCGCCGTTGCGCATGCCGGCGCCCTCGAAGATCCAGTGATCCGCTTTGCGGACCACCCAATCGCCGTAGCCCGAGCCAAAGCTGCGCACGCCCATCAGCAGTTGTTCGTCCGCCAGCCTGCCCTTGCGCGCCATCACGCGGCCGGGTTTGTCGGTGACGCTGCTGTTGTAGAGAATGATCTCGCCCATCATGGTATTGCCGCTGAGGAAGGCGAGGCTGACGCCGCGCTCGCGGGCCGCCATCACGTGGTCGTACATCCGGCGGGTCCAGTATTCGTCGTGGCCCACCGACAGGAACACCTTGCAGCGGTCGAGCACGCCGGGGTCGAGTTCCACGTCGAGATTCGAGCAGTAGACCACGTCATAGCCCTGCTGCTCCATCCAGTACGCCAGCGGGAACTCCCACAGCAGATACTCGCCGGAGCCGAGCGAGAGCGCCACTTCGTGAACTTGCCCATACCGCGCGTAGGGCCGGTCGAAGCTGGTGCGCACGTTGGGGCCGGTGTAGTAGTGGCCGTTGGTGGGGCGTGGCAGCCCGTCGTCGTAAAGCGAATCGTGCCCCGGCCACTTGTTGTACGAGTTCCAGGTGAGGTCGCTGCACTGGAACAGGAAATCGGCCGGGCGGTTTTCCTTGACGATGAAGATGACGTAGCTTTCGATGGGGTCCTCGACCAGCGAGAGCTTGGCCAGATAGACGCCGCTGGGCCAGTCGCGCGGGATGGTGATTTGCGCGGACGACTTCCAGCGGCATTCCCGCACCCGCTCGAGCCCCATCGTCGGGACCGGCTGCGGCTGGCCTGGGAACGGCCCCAGGCGGGTCATGTGCCGGCCGCCTTTGCCGGCGTAGTAGCCGGTGCGGTAGACGTCGATGTGGAACGCCTGTGCCGGGTCGGCGCTGACCATGAAGTCGAGCTTCGCGCCGGTGTAAAGGCTGGTTTCCGACGCGTAGCCTTCCAGCCGCGGCGAGCGGAGGCCGGTTAGTTCGTCGAAGCGATAGTGCTTCAACTGCCACTCGACGGTGCCCGGCCGGCGGTTCTCTTCGCCGATCGGGTTTGCGCGCCGCGAGCCTGGCTGGAACAGGACCGGGGCCGCCACGGTCTGCAACGCGCGGCGGCGAGTGAAACCGGAACGGATCGTGGACATGACCGCTACGCCAGGTGTTGTTTGAAGAACGCGATGGTGCGGCTCCAGGCCAGTTGGGCGGCTTCCTTGTTGTAGCGCTGGCCGCCCGTGTCGTTATTGAAACCGTGGCCCGCGCCTTCGTACGTGTGCATCTGGTAAGTCTTCGCGTTCGCCTTCAGCGCGGCTTCGAAATCGGGAATGCCGGCGTTGATGCGCGCATCGCTCCCGGCGTAGTGCAGAAGCAGCGGCCCGGAGATCTTCGGCACATCGGCGGCCGGAATCTGCGAGCCGTAGTATGCGACGCCGGCGTTGAGCGAAGTTCCGGCGGCCATAACGCGGTTCACCATGCCTCCGCCCCAGGAGAAGCCAACCACGCCCACCTTGCCGGTGCATCCGGCATTCCCGGCGAGGAACCTCACAGTGGCGGCCAGGCGCGCGACGGTCTCGGCGGCGTCGAGCTTGCCAATCATGGCCGGGCCTTGGCTCTCGTCGGCGGGCGTGCCGCCTAGGGGCGTGAGCATGTCGGGCGCGAACGCCAGGAAACCCTCGAGCGCCATTCGCCGGGCGACGTCCTGGATGTGCGGCGTGAGGCCGCGGTTTTCGTGAATCACGAGCACCGCCGGATGCTTCGCCCCGCCCTTGGGCTTCGCCAGATAGCCGTCGATCTTGGTCCCGGCGGCGTCGTAGCCGACCCGGGCGGTTTCCAGCCGGCTGTCGTTGGCCGGGACGATCTGGGCTTGGGCGGGATTATTCTGAAGAACGGGCAGAAGCGCCAGAGCGGCGGCCGAGCTCCCGGCCGTCTGCGTCAGGCCTTCGAGAAAACTCCGGCGGTCGATCCCGCCGCGGGTGTATTCGCCGTTGCGGCTCATGTGCGGTCCTCTCAGAATGGAGTATAGCAGTCTAGAATCGTTTTAGACGCAGCAATTGGATGGTCCGGAGCGGCGTGGGCGCCGGGGCCGATTGGACGAACCAATTCGACGATCCGGCGAACCGGGGGCGCGGGGGCCGGCAGGAGGAGCTATGGGACGGGTCGCGCGCGAGTTTCAGGTCTTCGCCAAGCCGGCTGGAGCCGCGTGCAATCTCGAATGCCGCTACTGTTACTATCTCGACAAGCGCAGTCTCTATCCGGAGGCCGACGCATTCCGCATGGGGGAAGGCCTGCTGGAGGAATACATCGTCCAGCACATCGACGCCGCGCCGGAGCCGGCCATCGCCTTCTCCTGGCACGGAGGAGAGCCCACCGTTCTGGGCGTGGACTATTTCCGGAAGGTGGTCGAGCTCCAGCGCAAGCACAGGCCCGCCGGCCGGCGCATTCTGAATGGCATCCAGACCAACGGGGTCCTGCTGGACGAGGAATGGTCCCGCTTTCTGGCGGCGGAGGGCTTTAGCGTCGGCCTCAGCCTCGACGGCCCGGCCCAACTGCACGACGCCTATCGCCTCACCCGGGGCGGGCAATCCACTCACAAGCAGGCCATGCGCGGATTCGACCTTCTGTCCAAGCACGGCGTCCCGACCGACATCGTCTGCGTGGCGCATAACCTGAATGTCCGGCAGCCGCTCACGGTCTACCGGTTTTTCCGGGACATCGGCTGCCGGTATCTGGGTTTTCTCCCGGTTGTCGAGCGCGCGCCGGGGACCCCGGACGGCGTGAGCCCGCATACGCCGACGGCGGAGGCCTACGGAGCGTTTCTGTGCAAGATTTTCGATGAATGGATGGCGCGGGACGCTGGCCGGATCGCCGTGCAGATTTTCGAGGAGGCCTCCCGGCCGGCGCGCGGACTGGAACACTCGCTGTGCGTTTTCCGCGAAACCTGCGGCCAGATTCCGGTTCTCGAACACAACGGCGACTTCTTCCCGTGCGACCACTTCGTCGATCCCGAGCACCGCCTGGGAAACATCCGCGAGACGCCGCTCGGCCAACTGCTGGAAAGCCCCGCGCAACGGGCTTTCGGCGATGCCAAGCGCGACGCCCTCCCGCGCTACTGCCGGGAATGCGAGACGCTCGCCATGTGCAACGGCGGATGCCCCAAGTACCGCTTCATCCGGACGCCGGACGGCGAGCCGGGGCTCAACTACCTGTGCGCGGGATTGAAGCGTTTTTTCCTTCACAGCCGGACGCCGCTGGCGAGACTGGCGTCCCGGGAGCAGCCGCCGGCGGCTGGCGATCGCACGGCGCCGCCCAAGGTGGGACGCAACGACCCGTGCCCCTGCGGCCGCGGCCTGAAGTACAAGAAATGCTGCGCGGCCGGCTTCAGCCTGGCGCGCCCGGCCGGCAAACCCCGGCTGCGGTGAACCGTGCAAGCCGAAGCCTATCCTGCAACGCCGCTCAGCGGTCAGCGGATGATGTGAGTGCCGACGCCCTTGGGCAACCGGATGACGCGCTTCTCCGGAACTTTGTCTCCCATGGCGCGCCGGGTTTCGTCGGAAAGATGCAGCGTCCAGACGGATTCCTTCGCGGCGAACGCGCGGCAGTAGTGCGGGTCGTATTCCACCTTCAACGCCAGCGAGTCTTCGCGCGCGCGCTCCACCCGGGCGTGAAGATAGGCCGTGTATTCGCCGCCGCTCATGTAGCGGACGCCGGGTCCCAGATCGGTTAGAAGCCGTTCGAACGAGCCGTTGTCCAGGGCCACGTCGAGGTCGTGGAAGCTGATCCAGTGGGGCGCGTCGACGCTCCAGGGAACCTGCGCGGCGGTCAGCTTCTTCTCATAGCCCCAGGCAGTGCGCGAAGAAAGCGATTCGAGCGAAAGCACCAGGCTCGGTGACAGATACACCGCCCAGTTCCAGGTGAACAGCCCCAGTCCCATGCCGGCCGCGACTCGCGAGGTGTCGTTGGCGAACGAACTGGAGAACGCGCCGCCGCCCGGACGCAGCACCAGCGGCGTGACGCCGAAATCCTCGCGGATGTGTTCGAGTGAACGCCGCAGATGCTCTTTCTGAATCGCCGCGGGAATCTCGCGGTCGCGCAACCGGTCGGCGAACTCGTTGTACCAGTCCAGGCTCCCGACGCCGTCCATCGGAGCGTCCCACCACGGACCGGGCGCCGAGTCCAGGTCCGGCAGCATGTGCGTCCATCCGTGGCTCTGGATCTGGAAGACCCCAGCGGCCACGCCCGCGTCCAACCCGCGCTTGGTCGAAGCGAAGTCGTGGATCGTCTTGCCGTCGATGCCGTCCACCACTCTCTGCACCCACGGGTTGAGAATGCGGCGCGTTTTGCGATCCACGTAGCCGGTCACCACGTTGATGTCGAGCACGCTGTTGTGGCGTTTGAGCGGCTCGATCAGGCCCGTGCGGATTTCCTGGTCGCTCAACGTCCGGTAGTGCCAGTAGGAGAGTATGGTCTTGTCCGAGGCGCCCATGTCGTCCAGGAAGAGGGACACCGACTTGTCGTATTCGGCATACAGAGCGTAGCCCTGCGCCCATACCAGGCAGCGTTTCAGTAAGTCGCGGACAAGCTGATTCCGCAACTGACTCAAAAAGCGCGCGACTCCCAGCCATGCGATGCGGCCGCCGGAGGGGACCTCGCGAACGGTGAGGTACGGATGTTTGCCGCGGGCGCCCGCCACGTCAGCATTCTCCGCAATAACCTGGCTGCCGCCCAGCGTGTAGCCGGCGCCGGCCATCAACTCCGCCTCTCGCCCTCTCACGCCGCGAACGATGAAGTGATCGCGTGGGAATGCCAGGGCGTCGG
>JAUYBU010000422.1 GCA_030693045.1 Bryobacterales bacterium
GAAAGACTGAACACGGTCACCATGAAGCTGGCCGAGAACATGATGAACACCGCCGTGCGCGGCGCGCTCAAGGGAACCAAGATCTGATGCCCCAACTCACCTGGGAAAACGCGGAAGACATCGGCCTGGCGCTGCACGAGAAGTTCCCCTCGATCGACCCGCTCACCGTTCGCTTCACCGACCTGCACAAATGGGTCACCGAACTCGACGACTTCGCCGGCGAGGCGGCCCAGTCGAACGAAGCCAAGCTCGAAGCCATCCAATTGGCCTGGCACGAGGAGTGGGTTGAATCCCAGCCATAAATATGGGATCGTGGAGCGATGAAGACCACGCTCGAGATTCCGGACCCGGTCTTCCGCAAAGCTAAGGCGAGAGCGGCTGAACAAGGCATTCCGTTGCGGCAGTTCGTCACCGAAGCCGTTCAAGAGAGAATCGACGCGGACGCGGCGTCCAGTAAGAAGCCTTGGATGAAGCTGGCGGGAGGCCTCCGGCATCTTCACAAGGAGACCGCCCGCTTGAACCGACTGATGGACCAGGAATTCGAGAAGGTTTAGGCGAATACCGGCTTAGTACTCCACTTCACAACTACATTCACGTATCAGCCGCCAGTGGGACAGACTCCCGTCTTGTCTCGCAGGCCGCCAGGCCGGCTATCTCTTCGGGCCGGCGGAACAAGTCCGGAGACATGTCCCACTCGCGACGCCTGGATCGCCGCGCTGTGCCGGCAACATGCCCTTCCGGTTCTGAGCCGGGACAAGCACTTCGATCTGGTCGGCGGTGTCCGGCGCGTGAGTTGGTGAGGGCTGAAACTCAAACGAGTCGTCCGCAGCCGACAAGGCGGAGCGGCCCCAGGCCGGGAAATCGCCCCGGCGACCGTTCGATGGCACCGCGGATGGCCTCGAAGTCGGCGGGGTTGTTGTGGATGAGGAGCATGCCCGCGACTAGCGCGGTCGATGCGATCATGCCGTCCAAGCGCCAGCGGACCAGGCGTTCCTGTCTGGACTCGGCAAGCCGGTGCGTGCGCCGCGGCGGGCTCGGCGGCTCGGGAACCAACGCCATGATCTCCGCCGCGACCACCGCGATTCCGGCGTCCACCGCCCAGACGCGGCCAAGTTCACCCAGGTAGGCGACCCTGGCCGATTCGATGTGAATCTGTCTTTCCGGCGTCGCGGCCCGCCAGAGCAGAGCGTAGCCGCGAATTCGCTCCGACACGGTGATCGATGAAACGTGCACTTGGTGCCGCGCCAGATACGCGCGCAGCCACTTTCGTGCCGCGTCGTCCCGGCTGCGCGCCAGCCAGCCTTCGGCGCTGGTGTCGAATAGGAACGGACCGGAGGCCGGATCGACCATTTTCACTTGGCGCGGAGCGGCTCAAGCACGATGCCGTCCAGCACCATCAGCTCTTCTTCGGAGAAGCCGGCAAAGGCCTGTTCGTAAGCGCGCAAGACCTGTTCGCCGCGTCTGGCCGCGGCCCGAAGTTGCAGCCCATCGGTGAGCGCCTCGGCGATGACGGTGCTCAAAGTCACGTTGCGCGAGCGCGCGATTCGTTCGGCGTCACTGAGCGCATCGGCGGGAAGAGTCAGCGTCGTCCTGCGTTTCGAGGAGCGAACGCCGCGGTGAAGTCGCCGTTCCATAGATGCAGTATAGCATCAGAATATGCATCTGTTTGCATCAGACACGGCCGGGTCCCGGAAGCGGAAAATGGTATAACCAAGTCCATGCGGATTGCGATGCTCATGGCGCTGGTTGCCGCGCTGCTGCCGGGCGCGGAAAGGAAGCTGATCCTCCACGCCGACGACCTCGGCTTTACTCACGCCGCCAACTTGGCTTCGTTCGAGATGCTTGAGAAGGGTCACGTTTCCAGCGCCTCGGTCATGATGCCCTGCCCGTGGGCCGCCGAAGCGGCCGCCTGGGCGCGCAAGAACACCGACAAAGACCTGGGCGTGCACATCACTCTCACCAGCGAGTGGAAAACGCTGCGCTGGGGACCCCTGGCGCCTCGCGACAAGGTGCCCGGCCTGCTCGATCCCGACGGCTACCTGTGGGCCGGTGTGAAGGATGTGGCCACGCGCGCCACGCCGCGGGAGGTCGAAATCGAGGTCCGCGCGCAGATCGAGCTGGCGAAGAAGCTGGGCATCCGCTTCACCCATCTCGATACCCACATGGGCACGCTCTACGCGCGTCCCGATTACTTCGAAGTACTCGCCAAGCTGGGCCAGGAATACGGCGTGCCGATCCTGCGCATCAAGCCCTCCGAGGATCTGCGCCGCGACGCTCCGCTACCGGTCATCGAGTATCTGCTCAACAACGAAGAGCGGTTTCGAAAAGAGGGCTGGTTCCGCCTGGATTCCCTGCTCCCGGATCCCACCCTCGGAACGCCCGACCCCGCCCAGCGCAAGGCCCGCTACCACCAGGCGCTGCGCAACCTCAAGCCCGGCGTCCACATGCTCATCCTGCACCCGGCCGTGCTCGCCGACGAAACCAGGGCCGCCACCGGCACGGCGGTGCAGCGCGATCTCGACTACCGGATCTTCTCGGACCCGGAAACCGTGAAGCTGATCCGGGATCTGGGCATTCAACTCGTGGGCTGGAAGGACGTCGCCGGCGCGGGTAAGTAAGATTTCCGCGACGGGCGGGAGCGTGGACGCCGCGCGGGGAGTGCGACCGGCTGCGCGGCCGAAGCGACTCGTCCGCCTCAGCCTCGATTTCTCCATGCCGCCAGAATTGCCTGCACCTGATCGGCGACCTGCTCGCGGGCGAGCGCGCGATCCACACCGGATTCGAGTATTGAGTCGTACTTGGTATGTCGATGACGAACGGCGGCCGTGACGGCGGCGGTCAGCGCGTGCTCGTCCAGCTTCCGGCCCGCCGCGGTTCGGCCAACGCGGCCGCTGCTCCGCACGGCGGTGTGGCCGGCGATGGCCGCCGCCTCCTGCGGCGGACAGCCGGGAAACAGGATCATTATCTGTTCCGTCATGCGGACAACCAGTTCGCGATCCTGCTCCAGGCGGGCGGCGGCGCCCCGCGCCCGCTCGCGGGCCCTCGCATCGGCATCCAGTGCGCACTCCCGCTCCGCCCTTTCCAGCGCCCCGATTCCAACCAGCGTTCCTTGCCTTTCGTAACGCCCCCGCGATCGGCTGAAACGCACCACCACCGCGGTGCGCTCGCTGTACTTCGAAGCGCGTCGCGTCAGAGCGGCGTCGCCGGCGGGAAGGAACTCGAGCTCGTCCAATCGCGCGCACGGCAGGCACAGTGGCTGCTCAGCTTCCATGAAAAGGAAGCCGTCCCGCGCGATGTCGGCGCCACATTCCGAACACCGCGCCTCGCGCAGGATCTGGAATACGACGGGCTGCGCCGCACGGTCGAGTCTTTCGGCGATCCGCTGCTGTTTGCGCTCCGACAGAACCGGCGATACATAGTGAGTACGGTAGTTCTTCTCGATGGCCGGATCTCCGCTCTTGCTGAATCGCAAGTCCACGGTGCCCCCGCGCGTTCTGCGGACGTAGCGGGTTTCGCTGGGCCGGAGTCCCTTCTCCCGGGCCCACCGGCGGAATGTCGTCATCGCGGCCGTGATCTTGCGGAGATTCCCTCGCATCACACGCTCCAGGAAATCGACGCGCCCCCTGCGCCAGGCGTCCACGGAGGCGGGCGCCAGCATCTCCATTCCGCAAAGGACGTCGATGGCGCTGACGTACTGGTGTTGATGCAGAGCATCCTCCGCCGCTCGAATTACACGCCTTTCCAACTCCTCCCGATTCTTGGGATGCACTGATGATTCCCCCGGGCTGTCACTCCCGACTCACTGCCAGATCGTCCCGGCACAGGCCCGTTGGTCCGACTGCATGAGACTGTCCCGCATAGCCGATCATATGATCGAACATTGGGTCGAGACAACGTCCCCGGGGGGGATTGTTGCGATTCGAGCCTGGCAAGGCTACAAGTCGTCCTGTGGTCCCCACAACCGCAATCCTGCTTCCCGGAAATTGGACGGACCATTCCCATCCATCCGGAGCGGGGGCCCGGCGCCTGCCTTTTGTGCAGGTGATTTGCCGGCCACTGTTTTTGAAGTATACTGCCAGTGCTGAGAGAGCTCAGGGGAGTTCGAGGTAAGTTAATGCGAGCAGTTGCTCTCGCTGTTCTGTTCGCGGCCGTGGCCGCCGGTCAGGATCCGCGCGGCACGATTCTCGGACGCGTCACGGACGCGACGGGCGCCGCCATCGCGGAAATCCCGGTTCGCGCCGTCAACCGCGACACCGGCGTGGCCGGCGCCGCCAGGACCAATTCCGCCGGCAGTTTCAATATCCCGTTCCTGCTGCCCGGCAATTACAGCGTCTCCGCGGAAATGGCGGGCTTCAAGCGCTTTGTGCGGGACAACATCGAGGTGCGCGTGGCGGAGTCGGCTGAAGTCGGCATCGTCATGGAACTTGGCGCGATCACCGAGAGCGTCGAGGTGACGGCCGAGACGCCGCTGCTGACGACCACCGACGCGTCGCAGGGCACTGTCGTGGACGAGCGTTCGGTGATGGAGTTGCCGCTGCTGGGCGGCAATCCGGTCGAGCTTGCGCTGCTCGATCCGGCGATCATGAACGACACCGACATGCGCGAACGCCGCGCCAGCATGACCAACGCCAGTTCGCAGTGGTCGGCCATGGGCGGCGGAACCTTCAAGAACGAGTTCCAGATTGACGGCGTGTCCAATACCTTCGCCGAGGGCAACGGGCAGGCGCGCGTCGCCTTCAATCCGCCCGCCTCCTCCATCGGGCAGTTCAAGATCATGACCAACCCGTTCGACGCATCGGTCGGCAACACCCTGGGCGCGGTGCTCAACGTGTCCACCAAGGGCGGCACGAACACGCTGCGGGGCGAGGTGCACTGGTTTGTGCGCAACCGCGCCTTCGACTGCAACAGCTTCTTTAACAACCGCAACGGCACGACCCTGCCGGTCTACCAGGACAACCGTTTCGGGTTCTCCATCGGCGGTCCCATCGTCTTGCCCAAGCTCTACAAGGGCCGGAACAAATCGTTCTTCTTCTACACCTGGGAGATGAACCCGTACACCGTGCCGGGATCGTTCACCAGTACGGTTCCGACCGCGGCCGAGCGCGAAGGCGACTTCTCCGCGCTGCCCGGAGCGCGCTACCAGATTTTCGATCCGATGACCACGCGGCCCAGCAGCGCCACCCGTTACCAACGCGATCCCTTTCCGGGCAACATCATCCCGAAGAACCGGTTCGACCGGGCCGGATATGCGCTGGCCAACCTGTATCCGCTCCCCAGCTCGGCGGGCCGTGTCGATGGCATCGACAACTATTACAACGGATCGTCCAAGGTGAAGAACCTGGAGCAGTATTGGGTGCACCTGGCGCGTTTCGACCACTCCTTCAGCGAGTCTCACCGCCTGTTCGTGCGCGTTCACTACGATTTTTGGGAAGAGCACAAGTTGCGGCGCTTCGACACCCCGGCGATGGTGCAGGGCATCGTGCTGAACCGGATCAACCGCGGCCTGGCGTTCGACGATGTGGTTGTGCTCTCCCCGAATCTCGTGCTCAATATCCGGTATGGCATCACGCAGCAGGAATTTCCCGAGTATCGCGAGAGCCGCGGTGTGGATCTGGCCGCCCTGGGTTTCTCGAGTCAACTGACCCGGCTCATCGACCCCGCGCGCGCCACGCTGCCGCGCGTCAACCCCGACTATTTTTCCGACTTCTCGACGTGGGAAAAAGGCGACGGCACGAATACCAGCCTCACGCACAACGCCAACTTCAGCTTCAACACGCAGCGGGGCAGCCACGCGGTGAAGTGGGGCGGCGACTTCCGGGTCTATCGCGCGTTCGAGAACCGTTATCCGCTGGAGACCTCGCCGGACCTGGTGTTCGGCACCACGTACACCAGAGGCCCGCTGGACAACTCCAGCGCGTCGCCGATCGGCCAGGACCTGGCGTCGATGCTGCTCGGCATCGCCACCTCCGGATCGATGGAGCGGCCGACGAGCTTCGCCATGCAGAATCTCTACTTCGGCGCGTTTTTTCAGGACGACATCAAACTGACCCCCAGGCTCACCGTGAACCTGGGCCTGCGCTACGAAATGGAAACGCCGCTGACCGAGCGCTTTGATCGCCTGGTGGCCGGGTACGCGTTCGACACCCCCAACCCGATCGACGCCCAAGCGCGCGCGAATTACGCCAAGAGCCCGATTCCACAACTGCCCGACGATCAATTCCGCGCCATGGGCGGCATCCTCTTCGCCGGAGAGACGAAGGCCGGGCGCAGCCCGTTCCGCACCGAGAAGAACAACCTCCTGCCCCGGTTCGGACTGGCGTACCAGTTGAATTCGAAGACTACCATCCGATCGGGCTACGGCATCTACTACGGCACCATCGGCGTCAACGGCACCGATCCGCAACAGTTCGGTTTCTCGCAGGCCACGCCGATTCAGCCGTCGCTCGACAGCGGCCAGACCTACCGCGCGTTCGTTTCCAATCCGTTTCCGAACGGCTTACTGGAGCCTCCCGGCCGCTCCGGCGGGCTTCGCACGTACCTCAGCCAGGCGATCACCTACCATGACCTGAACCGCAAACAGGCATACTCTCAGCGCTGGACGCTCGAGCTTCAGCGGCTGCTGCCGTCGCACTTCGTGATCGATACTTCCTACGTGGGAAACCGCGGCACGCGCCTGGGTGTCAACCGGCAGCTCAACAGCGTTCCGCGCCAATACCTGAGCACGTCGGCGTTGCGGGACGCTACCACCATCGGCTTCCTCGGCGACGTCTTCAATAATCCGTTTTACGGGCTCGGCCCGTTCTATACACGGACCATTACCCGCGGAAACCTGTTGAAGCCGTATCCGCATTTTGGAAACATTACCAACTCCCAACCGATGGGATACAACTGGTACCACGCCCTGCAAGTGCGCGCCGGCCGCCGCATGACGCGCGGTTTCACCGCGAACCTGGGCTACGCTTTCACCAAGACCATGGAGGCGACCCAGTTCCTGAACGAAACCGATCCCATGCCCTACGAGACGATTTCGGCGGGACACCGGCCGCACCGCCTCACGGTGAACGGCATTCTGGAGATCCCCGTCGGCCGCGGAAAGCGGCTCTTCCCCAACCTGCCCCGGCGGCTGAACCGCGTGTTCGGCAACTGGCAGTTGAGCGCCGTCGTAATCCGGCAGGCGGGGGCGCCTCTGACCTGGGGCAACATCCCCTTCGCGGGCGACGTCAAGGACATCGCGCTGCCGAAATCGGAGCGCGACGTGGACCGCTGGTTCAACACCGATGCAGGGTTCTTCCGCACCACCAACCTGGGTAGCCTGGCCAGCAACATTCGCTCCTTCCCCCTGCGCTTCGCCGGCATAACGGCCGACGGCCAGTCGAAGTGGGACGTGTCCGTCACGAAGGCGTTCCGCATCACGGAGCGCTATCAGGTGCGATTCCGGGCGCAGTGCTTCAACCTGATGAATCACGCGAATTTCGGGACGCCGAACCTGACGCCGACCAACACCGCCTTCGGGCGGATCACGGCCACCGCCGGCCCGCCGCGAACCTTCCAGTTCTCGCTGAACATGCCCTTCTGACCCGAAAATGGGGACAGTAACAAATGTCCCCTTTTCCGCGGCGGCCGGAAAAGGGGTTATTTGTTACTGTCCCCATTTTGGGCGGATTCGAACCGCCGGCCTTTTGCGCCCAGGCACCGGGCAGCTACGGAATCATCTACAGCGGTGGAGTTGACCTCAGGATGCCGGAAGCACCACCCAACCACATCCGTCAAGAACTCCACTGGCGGCTGGACCGCATTCCCGAATCGGACGTCTCCACCGCGCGCAGGCTCCTCCGCTCGCTGGTCGATCCGATTGCCTTGTCTCTGCTGAATGCACCGTACGATGACGAACCTGAGACCGAGGACGAGCGCGCCGCTGTGGAAGTCGCTCGTCGCGAGCCAGGTCCGGGCACGCCGCACCAAGACGCGCGGCGTGAGTTTGGGCTGTGACCCGCTTTTCCTGGACGGATCAGGCCAAATCGGAACTCAGGCAAATTGACCGCGAGCAGGCCCTAGCGATCCTCGTGAACCGCCTATGCATAAAGTCGTTTCTCCGTTCCGGCCAAAAACCACTCAATGCACCGGCTCAGGTTGTCCGTCCAGTACTCGTCCGGGCAGTTCGGAACGGGTTGGAAAATCTCAATTAGCTCCCGCTGTTGGCGGCGTGGCAAAAGCCAGTTGTCGACCGTGTAGATAAACCGGCCCCAATCTCCAGTCGACGGTTGGACACTTACAGCCAGACTGTCAAAAACGCCAAATCGGTACGGGCGTGTCTTCTGGTCTTTCCTTTCACCGCTTCTCGTCTCTTGCGCCTACGCGAAGGCGGCCAGCGGTCTTGCCGCCTGGTGCGAGGCCCGCGGCCTCTCGACCAGCTCCGCGCCGTGCAGGCCGTGCACGTCGCCGCCTACATCGAAGAACTACATCGCTTGGAGCGCCTCGCAGGCGTGTCCCCGGGATTTCTTGCACGTTCCTTTCCCCTGACTAGGGGCTGCAACCGGCTGCTTCAGTGCTTGCCCGGACGGGACCGTCACCTAGACAGAGCCCGTCTTCGTCAGGACGCGCCAAGGCTCCGGTCTAGTACGTCACGCAGTTGCACCACTTGCCGTCTTCGTCGAAGTGCGGCCACGGCCCGACGCGGCGGAAGCCGGATACGATGAAGTCGTCGTACATCGGCGTGGGCTCGAAGTAGCCCGGGTAGCGCAGGTGCTCCTTAATGACGGACTCGTTCAGCTCGATGCCCAGGCCGGGCTTGTCCGGCACGGTGATGTAGCCCTTCTCGACGATCGGTTTCGGCGCGCCCAGCACCAGGTCGCTCCACCAGGGCATGTCGACGGCGTGGTTCTCCATCACCATGAAATTCTTGAGCGTGCACGCCAGGTGGACGCTGGCCATGCAACCCACCGGGGAACCGGCGAAGTGCAGCACGGTCGGGATGCCGAACATGTCGGCGTAATCGCCGATGCGTTTGGTCTCGCGCAAGGCGCCGGAAGTCTCCGGATCGGGCTGGATGATATCGACGGCCTGGTTTTCGATCAGCGGCAGGAAGCCCTCTTCGAGGCCGAAAATGTTCTCGCCGGTGAGGATCGGCGTGGTGGTGGCCTCGGAAATCTTCTTGTAGCCGCGCCAATCGCGCCAATCGATGAAGTCCTCGGCCCAGGCGAGCTGGTAGGGCTCGAAGGCTCGCGCGTAGCGAATCGAATCGTTCACCGAAAGCCGCCCGAAATGGTCGGCGCCCAGGGGCGCGTCCCAGCCAATGGCGTCGCGCACCGCGGCGATGTACTCGCAAAGGTACTTGAGTCCCTTCTCGGTCGCGGCGCCGTTCTGATGCACCGCGCCGGGACGTTCGGCCACCGTGGTGGTGTAGAGATCCATCTTGAAGAACGTGTATCCCAGCTTCTTGCGTTCGACCATGCGCTGGCCGTAGATCTTGGGGTCCTTGTGGCCGGTGGTGTCGCAGTAGCAGCGGACGCGGTCGCGCAACTTCGATCCGATCAGCTTCCAGGCCGGCACGCCGTAGACCTTGCCCGCGATGTCGTGCAGCGCCATGTCCACGGCGCTGTAGCCGCCGCCCATGCGCCCTTGCCCGGCGAACGGGCGGATGGAACTCAGGACCGTATCGATCTGCAGGGGGTCCTTGCCCAGCAGGTGCGCTTTCAGGATCAGCGCGATGCCCTTGACGCCCGCGTCGCGGACCTCGCCCAATCCGTAGACGCCCTGATTGGTGTCGATGCGGATGATCGGGTAATCGTAGTTGGCCGCGATAGTGCAGGCGCGCATGTCGGTGATCTTGAGCGCGCTGGGCGCCGACCGCCGGTTGACGCCCCGCATGGCGCCGGCCGGTTCGGCGGCCTCGGCAAAAGTAGGCAGCGCCGCCATGCCGGCGGAAGCCCGCAGTAAGTTGCGGCGGCTGAGTCTAGTTGGTTTCATTTCTTAGCGTCCTCTCGGGTATATTGATCGCAGGGCCAGGATGTGGGCTTTCGGCTCTCCCGGCGCATTCTCGGAGTAAAAACCGACCGTCGTGTTCAGGCGGAAAAAGTAAGCGTCCATGGCCTTGGCCGGGAATTTCCCCTCGACGCCGTCCATGCCGCCGCCGGCCACCATCTGGCCATGGCCGTCCAGCACCAGGTAGATCTCTTCTTCCCGATCGTGGTGGTGCGGAAAATTGGTGCCGCCGGCGTCGAATTCCATGATGAACAGGCTGGTCAGCACGTGCGCGGTGGCCAGGCGGTCGCGCGTGCTGGTGGTGTCGCCGATCAGCAATTGGAACAGCGTCGACGGCGGATGGTTGCCGACCACCTGCTTCTTGACTTCCTCGATGTTGGCGATGGGAAGCTTCGCCGGGATTTTGACGTTCGTGCCGGGAGGAATCCGCCAGCCCATCACGATCGCGCGCAGCGGGCCGCTGGCACTGTGTTTCACGCCCGGCGCGAAATACATGAAGTCGTTCTTCTTCACCGGGACCTTGTCGTCGCCGTGCTGAACGGCGCCCGAGCCATCGAGCACGAAATAGACCTGTTCCTCGGCCGGATAACTGACCACCGCGCTCGCGCCGCCGGCGTCCACGATCATTTCGCCGAACCGCGCCACGCCGCGCAGTTGACGCGCGTCGGCGTCGCCGGCGCCGAAGACCGGCTTGTAACGGCACGTCGGGGTGGTAAGGTCGGACGGCTGCGCTTTCACCTCGGCCAGATTCTTGCGCAGAAAGGTGGGATCGACCTTGCGCTCCTGCGCCAAACCCGCGCCGGCCGCCAGTACCGCCACTAACGAGATTCGAATGAGCATGTGTTTGATGCTATCAAAACCGGGGACGGAGTACTTGAGCCACTTGCAAAATTCGCCAAACGACCGCTCCCTGACGGTCGCGGCTCAGTAACCTGTTGCGAATCAGTGGCGCGCTTCCGAGCCGCGACCGTCAGGGAGCGGAGCGGCGAATTTTGCAAGTGGCTCGGAGTACTCTTTCCCCATTTCTTTCCACGGCCCGAAGGCCGTGCCGCTAGATGCGGTGATAAGATGGACTGCCATGTCGAATCCTTTGACCGCACCTTTCAGCCGGCTCGCGCTCCGGCTTGCGTTCGGCCTTGCGACCGCGGGCGCCGCCTGGGCGCAGGCGTCGCTCCCGGTGAGGTGGGACGAACTGCTCGCCACGGATTTTCCGGCCGCTATTCAAAAGGCGCAGGGAACCTGCCTGCTGCCTATCGGGGTAATCGAAAAACATGGCCCGCACTTGCCGCTGGGCACGGACGTGATCAACGTGCGCCAGGCCGCCATCCGCGGCGCCGAACTGGAATACGCGATCGTTTTCCCCGAGTATTACTTCGGCCAGATCTTCGAAGCCCGGCACCAGCCCGGCACCGTGGCCTACAGCGCGCGGTTGCAGTTGGAAGTGCTTCAGGAGACCGCCGACGAAATGGCGCGCAACGGCTGCAAGAAGGTCATCCTGGTGAATGGCCACGGAGGCAACAGTCACCTGCTGCCCTACTTTGCGCAATCGCAGCTCGACCGGCAGCGGGACTACGTGGTCTATGTGTGCAGCGGAGGGGTGAGGAGCACGGCCCCCGAGCGCACCCGCACCCCGCCGGCCGCCGACGGGCACGCGGGCGTGTCGGAAACTTCGCGGGTCATGGTGTCGCGCCCGGAACTGGTCCGCATGGATCGGGCCGAAAGCCAGTCCGGCGCGGACCTGAAGCGGCAGGACCTGCCGCAAGGCGTTTTCACGGGCATCTTCTGGTACTCGCGCTTTCCCGAACACTACGCCGGGGACGCATCCGGGGCGCAGCGGCTGATCGGCGAACTGGATCTGAAAGCGTCGGCGGACAACATCGCCAGCGTGATCCGCTCGGTGAAGGCGGACCGTGTCAGCCTGCGCCTGCAGAACGAATTTCAGGAAAAGGCGCGGCGGCCGCTGGAAACCAAGCAGTAGTAAGGTTCATACCCTGAAGGCTGTGCCGCCAAGGTTTTCTGAGGCATAATCCATGTATGACGGCTACTCGAAGAGAGTTTCTGGAATCTACCACGGCGGCGGTGGCCGCGCTCGGCGCAGCCGCGAAAGGCGGAATCGTGATCCAGGATGGACCAGCCAGCTCGAATTTCTCTCCGGTCGCGCTCAAGGGCACCACGGCGTTTGAGGAGTTGAGCCGCGCCGGCCTGTCCGGCGCGATGACCACCGCACTTGCGGAAGCGCCCCGAGGGGCTTCGGTGGCCTGGGGCATTCCGTTCCGCATCGATCGCCCCATCCTGCTGAAAGACCTTCCGGTGACCGAACAGGCCGCGGGCTTGAAGGCCGAGTGGGTGGTCTTCCTCCACACCACGGATGTGAAACCGCTGGAGCGGGACCAGCGCGGATTCATCAGCCCGATGCGCGGCGAAGGCCACCTGGGCGAGCACATCGCCGATTATTGGATGGTTTACACCGACGGCACCGAAGTCCGGAGCGAGATCCGCAGGCGTCACCAGGTCGGCACGTTCCGCCGGATATGGGGCGAGAATTGCTTTCAGGCGGTGGCGCACCGCAAGCCCCACCCGGTGGGCCCGGTTCGCGATCAATCCTTCGGCGTGCGCTGGGGAAACGCCGAGACGCGAGTCAGGACCGCCGACAGCGGGCCGTGGGTCAACTGGTTGTGGGCCTGGCGGAACCCGCATCCGGAAAAGGAGATCGCGGCGTTCCGGTTCGCGCCAAAATCCGGCGCAGTGATCATTTCAGCCATTTCCGCGGGCAGCGCGACATCGGAACCGCTTCGCTGGCAGACCCGGCGAAAGGCGATCCTGCGATTGCCGGATGGCGTCGCATTCGATTACCGGGTGGATGGCCAACGCGGCTGGAAACAGATCCAGCTCGACATGGGCCAGGTGATTTCCGCCGAGCCGCGCAAAGTCTATCCCAACGACGAGTGGTCCGGCACGTACAACAATAAGGTCCCCGAAGTTCTCGGGCGCGAAGTGCTGATCGAGTATTGCGCGCATCCGGATGCGCGGTTCTATACCGAGGACGGCGCCCGCGTTCTGCCCCCCGATTTTCTGACCCCGGTCCGGCCGGCCACGCAGCGGGTGCGCATTCGAATCCGCGAGAAAGCTTCCGGCAAACCGGCGGCGGTGAAGTTGCACATCCACGGCGAGAGCGGGGAATACCTGCCTCCGGTGGACCGCCACCGGCAGCCGAACGGGGGCTGGTTCGAAGACTACGCGCCCGAGTTTCAGAACCAGGGAAGACATTACTGCACTTACATCCATGGCGAGACGGTTGTCGATCTGCCTCTGGGCAGCGTCTATCTGGAAGTCAGCAAGGGTTTCGAGATCCGGCCCATCCGCCAGACCATCCGCGTTGAACGCTCGACCGAAATCATCGACCTCAGCATCGAGAAACTGCTGCCCTGGCGCGAGCGCGGCTGGGTCACGGCGGACACTCACGTTCACTTCCTGTCGCCGGCGACGGCGCAACTGGAAGGCTCCGCCGAAGGCGTGAACGTGGTCAACCTTCTGGCCAGCCAATGGGGCGAGTTGATGACCAACGTGGGCGACTTCGACGGGAAGACCACGTTCGGTTCCAAAGAAGGCGGCGGCGACGGGGAGTGGCTGGTGCGCGTGGGGACCGAGAACCGGCAACACGTGCTGGGCCACATTTCTCTGCTCGGCTACAAGGGAAACATCATCGCGCCGATGTGCGCCGGCGGCCCGGACGAGGCGGCCATGGGCGACCCGATCGGCGTGCTCCTGATGGAGTGGGCCCAGCAGTGCAAGGCTCAGGGCGGCCTGGTGGTGCTGCCCCACTACCCGAACCCGCGTTGCGAAAGCGCGGCCGACCTGGTCACTGGATCGATCGACGCGGTCGAGATGACCGCCTGGGGCAACCTGTACGCGGGCATCGATCCCTACTCGCTGTCGGACTACTACCGCTATCTCAACTGCGGCTACTTCGTCGCCGCCGTCGGCGGAACCGACAAGATGGCCGCGACCACCGCCGTCGGCACGGTGCGCACCTACGCGCGAATTCCGGACGGCCGGGAATTCACTTACGACGCCTGGATCGAGGCGGTGCGGGCGGGCAACACTTTTGTAACTTACGGACCGCTGATGGAGTTCAGCGTCGGGGGGCGTGGGCCGGGAAGCCGCATCGCAATGAAATCCGGCGGAGGCACGCTGGACGTGGCCTGGGATCTGGCCAGCGTTACCGTGCCGATGAGCAAAGTCGAACTGGTGGTGAACGGAGAGGTGCGCGAAAGCCGCTCCATCAAGCCGGACCGGGACGCCGGCCATTGGTCCGTGCGCATCGAGAAAAGTTCCTGGGTCGCGCTAATGGTGCGCGGCCACTACGCAGACCGGCCCGAGATTGTCGCCGCGCATTCGTCGCCGGTGATGATCCCGGTGGAGGGCTCGGCGTTCTTCGCGGCGGCGGACGCGGTGACCATCCTGGACCAGATCGAAGGCGCGCTGGCGTATCTCGATACGGTGGGCACGCGGGCCGAAGACGCGGTGTACAAGCGGCTGCGCCTGAAGCTCACCTCCGCCCACAGGGACCTGCACAACCAACTGCACAAGCGGGGGCAGTACCACGAGCACACCCCGGTGACGCAGCACGAAAACGGCTGATGAGGGGCGAACCATGGAACATCTGTCGCGAAGAAGCATTCTGACCGGGGCGGCGGGCGCGGGCGTTGTCCGCGCTCCCGGGGCCACGGCGGCCGAGGCCGCCCCGAGCGCCGGCCCGTTCAATCTGATCGTCATCGTCATGGACACGTGGGGAGCGCAATGGCTCAACTGCTACGGCCACTCCCAAGTGCGCACGCCGAATGTGGACGCGCTGGCGTCAAAGTCCGCGATGCTCATGGACGCCTACCCGGAGGCGCTGCCGACGCTGCCCGCGCGGCGCGCCATCTACACCGGCAGGCGCATTTTCCCGTCCCCCCTCATCCAGCAGCGCGACGATGGAGTGGTCATTCGCGGCTGGCACCAGTTGTACGCCGAGGACGTTACGCTGGCCGAGGCGCTGCGCGGCTCCGGATACCGCTGCGGGCTGGTCACCGACGTCTATCACCAGTTCAAACCGGACAAGAACTTTCACCGCGGTTTCGATTCGTGGCGCTACATCCGCGGCCAGGAAGGCGACCGGCTCGAGTCGGGTCCGCGCAAGGCAGTCAACCTCGCGGATTACCTCCATCCCTCGCAAGCCGCCCTGCTGAAGCGGCCCGGGATGGCCGGTCCATTGCAGTATCTGCTGAATCGCCGCGGATGGAAGAGCGAGGACGACTGGCTGGCGGCGCAGGTGTTCCGCGAGGCGTCCACGTGGCTCGATAACAACGCCCGCGACGGCCAGCCTTTCTACCTGCACGTCGAGTCGTTCACGCCCCACGAGTTTTGGGATCCGCCCGAAAGTTACTACCGGATGTACATGAAGAGCGACTACCGCGGGCCGCGGCTCATCCAGCCGCCGCCGATCACGGCGAACATGACCCCGGTGGAGGTCGAGCACGTGCGCGCGCTCTACGCGGGCTTCGTTACGTTCGCCGACCAATGCGCCGGCAAGCTGCTGAACAAGGCCGAGTCGCTCGGACTGATGGACGACACGGTGATCGTCTTCACCGCCGATCACGGCACCATGATGGGCGAGCAGGGGCAATTGCACAAGGGCGAGACCCGCCTCCGGCGCCAGGTGACGCAGGTGCCGCTGATTGTTTATCGCCCGGGGCGGCGCTGGGCCGGCCGGCGCGTCCGGGGCGCCGCGCAGCACACCGACATCCTGCCCACGGCGCTCGACCTGCTGCGCGTGAAACGGCCGGCGCGGGTGACCGGCGAAAGCCTGGTTCCGCTGATCGAATCCGGGCGGACCTCGCCGGTCGGCACAATCGTCACCGGATGGGGCGAGCACGGAGCGATCCGGACACCGGAGTGGTGCTACATCGGCCGGTGGAGCCAGGGGCCGGCTTTCAACGAGCTGTACGACGTGCAACGCGACCCCGACGAACTCAAGAACGTGGCGGGGGAGCAGCCGCGGCTGGTCAAGGATTTCAGAACAAAATTGATGGAACATGTCGAGGCGGGCTGGGCGCTCACCGGCGGCACATTTGCCACTACGTTGAAAGGCCCGATGGGATAGGAGCCAGATATGGATCGCCGCACCTTCATGACCAGCACGCTGGGGGCTTCGGCCCCGCTCGCACAGCTCCGCCCGCGCCAGGGCGAAGCCCGGCCCAACGTGATTTGGATATTCGACGACCAGCACCGCGCGCAGGCTTTGAGTTGCATGGGCGACGTCAACGTGAACACGCCGAACCTCGACGCCATGGCCGCGCAGGGAGTGAACTTCACCTCCGCCGTGTCGGGATTTCCGCTGTGTTGTCCCTTCCGCGGCTCGCTGGTCTCCGGCCGATATCCGCATAAGTGCGTCCCTGGGCACGAATACCCGTTGCCGGACGGCCAGCCCACCATCGCCAACGTTTTTCGCGACAACGGCTATCGGACCGCGTGGTTCGGCAAGTGGCATCTGTCCGGCTGGCACGAGCGCGACGGCCGCGCGGCCATGCATATCACGCCGGTGGAAAAGCGCGGCGGTTTCGAGACCTGGGCCGGCTACGACAACAACAACAGCCAATACGATAGCTGGGTCCACGGCGGCACAGGCAAGGATGCGTTCCACTACCGGCTGCCGGGTTACGAAACCGACGAGCTGACCAACCTGCTGATCCGCTACATCAAGGAGCAGGCCGACGCTCTGAAATCCGGCACGGGCAAGCCGTTCTTCGCCGCGATGTCGGTTCAACCGCCGCACAACCCCTACGTCGCGCCCGAGGGCTGGATGGGGCGGCACAACGCCGCGCAACTCCAGTTGCGGCCCAACGTGCCCTCGATCATGGCCCGGGCGCGGCGCGAACTGGCCGGCTACTACGGCATGATCGAGAACCTGGACTGGAACACCGGCCGCATCCGCAAGGCGCTGGATGAGGCGGGGCTGGCCTTCAACACCCACATCCTGTTCTTCAGCGACCACGGCGACATGCACGGCTCCAACGGACAGTTCCTCAAGATGACGCCGCACGAGGAGTCCATCCGCATTCCGTTCCTCATCGGCGGCGAGCAGCCGCACGGCTACGACGGCCGGGGCAACGGACGCTTTCCGGTCCCGCTGAACCATGTCGATATCGCTCCCACCACGCTGGGTCTGTGCGGCATCGCCAAACCCAATTGGATGGAGGGGACCGACTACTCGCACTACCGCATCAAGCGCAAGCCCTCGGCCGT
>JAUYBU010000436.1 GCA_030693045.1 Bryobacterales bacterium
CACTTCGTCCCCGGCGGCGCCGGACATCCGATCTCGAAAGACGATCCCCGCATGGTGGTCATCGTGGGCGAGGAGTACCGCCCGCCGTTCTGGGGTCACACCTTCCTGATCGGGTTGCGCGACCACCTGGTCTCCCCGTTCACCACCGGTTACGAAGGCACCGCGATCGAGAGCCTGTATCCGCTCAACAGCGACATCTTTCGCAAAGCCAAGGCGCAGGGCGCCATCACTGCTTATGTGCACGCATTCGGCGGAGAAGGCGACCCGTTGAAAGGATCGCTCGGCGGAGCCAAGGAGTTCCCGGTGGATGTCGCGCTTGGCACAGTCGATGCGGTCGAGTGGTCGTCGTCCACGCGTGCGACTCTGCGCGTATGGCACCACGTGCTGAACAACGACTTCCCGGTGGCGGCGGTTGGCGGCGAGGATGCCAACACCAGCCTGCACCGCCACACCATGCTCGGCAGCGTGCGCACGTACGCCTATCTGGGTCCCGCGCTGAACGCGCGAGGCTGGATCGAGGCCGTCGGCGCCGGCCGGAGTTTCGTGAGCAACGGACCGCTGGTGGAGTTCCGCGTCAACCAGCACATGCCGGGTGAGGCGATTCAACTGACCGCCGGGGGCGGCGTCATCGAGGTGGAAGCCAAGGCCTGGTCCACTTTGCCATTGACCAAGGCCGTTATCTACCGAAATGGATCGGTCTGGAAGACCATTCCACTCAGCGGCGACCGGACCGGCGCCGAGTTCCGCGAACGGGCCACGGTCTCCGAAAGCGGGTGGTACTCGTTCACCGTGGAAGGCGAACCGGTGGCCGGATCGTTCGACTCGTCCTATCCCCAGGCTGTGAGCAATGCGGTCCGGGTTTACGTCGGCGATCGGAAAATTCGCAGCCGCCCATCGGCCGAGTATTTCATCGCTTGGATCGACAAATTGCGCAAGATGGCCGAGGCCGCGCCGGGATGGAGGTCGCAGGCTGAAAAGGACAAGGTTTTCCCGCAGATGGAGAAAGCCAAGCAGGTGTACGCCGAACGCGCCCGCGAAGCCGCCCGCTGAAAAAATGCGTCAGCCTGGTATGGCCCCTTTAATTTTGGGGACAGACAGGTGTGTAGGAAGCGGGGACAGGCTGGTAGCCAGTCCCCCGGACACACTGGTCTGTCCCAGAAAAGGGGCCATACCAGGCTGACGCATTTTTTCGGGTTCTACATGATGGCCGGACGAGGCCTCGGGCGTTCGGCCCAGGCGTTCCGGCTGGCCAGCAAGCGGCCCAGGATCCGGATTCCGTCGCGGATGCGCGCTTCGCTTTCCGCCGCGAAGCTCAACCGGAGCGAATTGTAGAGCGGCGAGCGGAAATAGAACGCCGAGCCTGGCAGGAACTGAACACCCTGCTCCTGGGCCAGACGCAGCAACTCCTCGGTATCGCATTCCGGATGGAGTGAAACCCAAAAGGAGAGGCCGCCTTTGGGGAGTTCCCACCGCGCGTCCGAGGGGAATTCGTGATGGACCGCCTCGGCCATCGCGTCGCGCCGCTTGAGGAACACGCGGCGCACACGCTTGAGGTGGCGGTGCAGCATGTCGCGCCGGCAGAACTCATCCATGGCCGCCTGCACCAGCAGGCTCGTGTGCAGATCGCAAGCCTGCTTGACTGCGTTCAGCCGCCGCGCAACCGGACGGGGAGCGATGATCCATCCCAGCCGCAGGCTCGGGGAGAGCATCTTGGAGAAGCTTCCGATATAGATGACCAGGTGCGGGCAAAGGGACTTGAGGGACGGCACGGCCGGTCCGGTGTAGCGCAATTCGCCGAACACGTCGTCCTCGACCACCGGAATCCGCAATTCGCCCGTGGTGGTCAGCAGTTGCCGGCGCGATTCCAGTGGCATGCTCAGTCCCGTCGGATTGTGGAAGTTGGGGACCACGTAAATCAGCCTGCACGTGTTGCGGGCGCTGAGCGAGCCAAAAACCCGCAGATCGGGGCCGCCTTGGTTGACGGGGAGTTCCAGGCGCTCGGAGGAAGAGGGCGCCAGCGCGGCGACCGCTCCAGGATAGGTCGGATTCTCCATCATCAGCGCGTCGCCCGGGCCGACCAGTATCCTGCGGATCAGGTCCATCGATTGCTGGCATCCGGTGGTAATGATCACCTCGTCCTCGGAGGTTTCGATTCCGCTTTGCGCGAACCAGCGCACAAGTTGGCTGCGGAGCGAAGGCAGGCCGTCGGAAGAACCCAAGCCGGCGACATCATGCGCGCGCCGCTTCAGAACATAGTCCACACACCGGCGAAACTCCGCGGCGGGGAACAGGTCGGAGGCCGGCGCGGCATGGACGAAGGAAATCGCCTTCCCGGCCAGATGCATATTGAGCGCCGGCAGCGACATGGGAGCGGGCCTCAGATCCACGAACAGCGGTCCCCACAAGCGGGCCAGCGATTCCGCATCCGGGCTCGCGGGCGCACTCCTCATCTCGGCCGGAAACGAGAGATGATTGACGAAGGTGCCCCGGCCGACGTGCGAGTTGATCAACCCGTCGGCCTCCAACTTGTTGAATGCGGCTTCGACGGTGATCCGGTTGACACCAACCTGGCCGGCCAGTTGGCGGGTGCTGGGCAGGCGATCGCCGGGGCGCAGCGTCCCTTGCGCGATCAATTTCCGGAGCGAGTCTTCGATCTGCAAGTAGATCGGCAGATGAGCCGTGCGGTCGATCTGGATGAACATGGGGAGCCCGCCTTTCAGCATTAGTATACCGAGTCCCGCAGGCGAACCATGCCACTTTGTAGCAATTTGGCATAGAACACCAGGCCATTTTTCAAAAAGATACTTGACGTTCTTGTCCTGTTTGGTGTTCCATGGTATCAAGGTCTTTAGGGGAGGAAGCTATGTCCGTACTGCGACGTGCTGTGGCTGTCCTGAGCTTGATAGTGCTCTGTGTCTCAATGTCAATGGCACAGACGGCCACCGGAACCATCAGCGGCTACGTGGAGGACGGCACCGGCGCTCGCGTGCCGGGCGCCAAGATCGCCATCCTGCACAGCGCCACCCAGCAGGGCCGGGTGGTCTACACCAATGAGCGGGGCGACTTCATTGCGCCGATGCTGCCGATCGGCGAATACGAGGTGGCCGCGGAATTCAAGGGCTTCAAGCGGAAGTCCCTGTCCGGGATTCTCTTGCGCGTGGACCAGACGGTGACGCTTCCGATCGCGATTGAACCGGGCAACGTGACCGAAACGGTCGAGGTGGTCAGCACGGCTCCGCTGCTGGAGTCTGAAACGTCTTCGCTCGGCCAGGTCATCGAGAACAAGAAGGTGCTCGATTTGCCGCTGAACGGACGCAACGTCTTCGCACTCGGCCTGCTGGCCGGCTTCGCCGTGGAAGTCTTCGGGATGGGCACCAACCAGACCTTCGCCGCCGGCGGCGGGCGGTTCTCGGGGAATGAGATCCTGCTCGATGGGATCTCCAACGGCACGGTCATGAACGCGGGATCCTCGGGCCGGAACAGCGTTCTGTACACCCCGTCGGTGGACGCGTTGGAGGAATTCAAGGTCAAGACCAATAGCTTCACGGCCGAATTCGGCCACTCCGCCGGGGCGGTGGTCAGCGCCACCATCAAGGCCGGGACCAACGTCCCTCACGGCACGCTATTCCACTTCCTGCGCAACCAAAGATTGGACGCCAACAACTTCTTTTCCAATGCCGCCGCCAGGCCCAAGGCGCCGTACAAGCAGAACCAATTCGGCTTCGCGCTGGGCGGGCCGGTGTTTCTGCCGGGACTGTACAATGGCCGCGACCGGACGTTCTTCTTCATCGACTATCAAGGCACGCGCCGCCGCACAAAGGCCAGCTCCAGCATTTACGACCTCGCGCCGATGGCCTTTCGCGTGGGAGACTTCTCGACCTTGTCCCAAAGAATCTACGACCCCGCCTCGCGCCGGCTGGGGCCGGCCGGGACGGTCATCGCCGATCCGTTCCCTGGGAACGTGATCCCGCAAATCCGGCAGAACCCGACCAGCCTGGCGATTGAAACCGAGATCCCGGTGCCGAACTTCGGTCCCGCCAACTCCAACGGCCGGAATTACTTCCGCCAGCCGCCCCAGCGGAGAAACGACGACCAGTTCGACGTTCGAATCGATCGCCGGCTGAGCTCGGGGAACACGATGTTCGGGCGGTTCTCGTTCGGCAACATGGTGCAGCCCAACCCGGGGTCGTTCGCGGGGCAACTGAGCACGGGCAACACACAGCTCCAGTTCTCGCGTCATTTCGTGCTGAACGACGTACACGTTTTCAGCCCGAACCTGATCAACGAGTTCCGCTTCGGCTTCACGCGCTCCAACGGAAGCAGAATCGGCCAGGGGCAAGAGAGCGCGCCGTTCGCCCGCCTGACGGGCATCACCATGTTTCCGTTCCCGGTCCAGAGCTTTCCCTCGATGACCTTCAGCCGCACTGGCCAGATCAGCGGCCAGATCCTGTACACCGGTTTCGGCGGAGGCGCCAGCAACCTGAACTTCGAAAACCTGTTCCAGTGGGTCGATAATCTCACGCTGATCCGGGGCAATCACGCGATCCGGGTCGGCGGCGACGTCCGGCGTCACCGCCTGGACCAGCTTTCAGGCGGATTCGGGGAGTACATTTTCGGTTCGATCTTCAGCTCCAGTTCGAACGATGCCGCCTCGGGCGACCCTTGGGCGGACTTTCTGATGGGATTCCCGGCGTTGCGTAACCCGGGGGTGAGGATGCTGGAATGGGGCCGGTTGAGGACACTCTATGCCGGCGGCTACGTTCAGGACGACTGGCGCATTACCCGAAAGCTCACCTTCAACATCGGGCTGCGATACGAGTTGTACACTCAGCCCGTGGACGCCCGAGACCGCGGCGGGCTGTATAATCTCGACAAGCAGATCTTTGTCGTTCCGGGCAAGGATGGCTATTCGCGCGCCATCGTCAAAGGGGACCACAACAACTGGGGGCCGCGCGTCGGCTTTGCCTACCAGGTGACGCCCAAGTTCGTGGTCCGCAGCGCCTATGGAATCTTCTATGGCATGCGGGACCAGAACGACCAGACCACGAACTTTTACGGCAACATCCCCAACGTCGCGACGATGGTGAATCCGACCATTACGGCCAGCGGCACGATCGCGCCTCCGGTGACCATGAACTCCCCCATCACACTCTCGGTCATCGATCCCCTTCTGACTGAGTTCTCGGCGGCGCGGCCGGCGGCCTTCACCATTCAAACGGTGGACTTCGGCAATGTGCCCTATCCTTACGTCCAGCAATGGAATACCACGCTCCAATACGAACTTGGCCGCGCTTGGCTGTTCGAGGCCGCCTATGCCGGCGCCAAGGGGACCAAGCTGGGCACGCGAACCAACTTGAATCAGGTGCCGTTCGATTACGCCCTGACTGGAAGGAATACCCAGGCCTACCGGCTAATGCCGAAAATCAACGGCACCGGTGGCGTCAGCGCCAGCGACGGCAACAACAAGTACCACGCCTTCAACTTGCGGGCGGAGAAGCGATTCGCGACGGGCTTCAACTTCCTGGTCAACTACACCGTCTCCAAGAACCTGGAATCCAACGGCTCGGGCGACAGTTCGTATGCCCAGAACGGCAACACTTCGCTGCCTCTGTACGCTTTCGACCGGCGGCGCGACAACGGACCCGCGCCACTCGACATTCCGCAGCGCATGGTGGCCAGTTTCGGCTACGAACTGCCCTGGGGAAAGGGCAAACGCTGGCTGAATTTCGGCGGGCCTTTCGGCAAGCTCGTAAGCGGCTGGCAGGTCAACGGCATCTCCACCGTCCGCGGCGGCTTCCCGACCGACATCCGGGTGGCTGTGGTCCCGCCGACTTTCGCGACTTTCAACGTTCCCGATCGCGTGTCCGGCGTGTCCATGTACGCAGCCAACAAAGGAGTGGATCAGTATTTCAATCCGGCGGCGTTCAAAGTTCCGGGAACGGTTCCCAGCGTCACGGGCGCGCAGATCCAGCGTTTCGGCGATTCCGCCAGGCACGTGGGCCGGGGCCCGGGCTCGGTGAATCTGGATTTTTCGCTGTTCAAGAATACCGCCCTGACGGAGTCCAAGAGCCTCCAGTTCAGAGCTGAGTTCTTCAACCTGACAAACACCCCGACGTTCTTCCTTGCGTCGGCAAACAGCGCGTCGCTCGCGGTGGGCCAGCCAACTTTCGGGAAACTTTCGCAAGGTACCGCGGTCGGAAGGCAGATCCAGTTCGGCCTGAAGCTGGTGTTCTGAGATGCCCTGGGGCCGGCCTGCCATTCGCAGTTACGAATCAGCGCGGTGTCGCCTGCGCGGAGCCCCCGCGGTGAGTACGAAAATCGCCACGGACTCCCGAAGTGGACAGGCTCGGAGGTCTGTCCCACTCGCCCGCAGGCAGCCAGGCTAACTCGGCAGCCGGTTCAAGCTTGGGACCGCTGCCGTGAACGGGTTGATGCCGGCCGGCCGACAGTAGTTCCCGGTAAAGGTCCAAGGTTTTCGCAAACATCCTGTCGAGAGTGAAGCGCTCCAGAAAACGCTCGCGGCCGCCGTCGCCGAGGCGCTTGCGCAATTGGGGATCGACGATCAGTCTGGCGAGGCGCTCGCGAAGAGCGTCCACGTCGCCGACGGGGGCGAGCAAGCCGGTCCGGCCCGGAGCCACCGCCTCGGGAATGCCTCCGACGTCGGACGCCACCACCGGCAGTCCGGCTCTCATGGCTTCGAGAATGGCATAGGGGAAAGCTTCGGATCGAGTCGCCAGCACGAAGATCTGCGCTTCGGCAATTTGAGCCGCCGGGTCGTCACGGAAACCCAGGAAGCGGACGCGGTCCGCGATTCCCAAACGCGCTGCCTGCCGCCGCAGCCGGCCTTCCAGAGGCCCGTCGCCAATCAGGTCCAGGTTCCATTCCAGGTGCTTCAGGCCGGACAGAGCGGCCAGCAGCGTAGAGTGATCTTTCGGTTCGGCCATCCGCGCGGTCATCGCCAGTCGCGGCGGCTGCGCCGTGACAACCGCGCGGAGATCCCCGCCGGCATCCGCCAGCCCGTTGTGCACCACCGCGAGTTTGGCGAGCGGCGCCACACGGCACTGCATCGCAAACTCCTTTTCGAACTCGCACACATTCACGATGCGCGTGGAAACCATGGAACTCAGTCTTTCGATGCGGCGGAACATCGCGCCCCGGCCGGTCGAGTCCCGGTCCAGCATGGACCAGCCATGCGGAGTGAACACCGTCGGCAACCCCAGCGCCGCTCCGGCGATGCGGCCCAGCAGGCCGGCTTTCGCCGTATGCGTCGACACGACATCCGGCTTGATCCTGCCAAGCGCGCGCACGATTGCCACGAGCGCCAGCAGGTCCTTGACGGGCGCTATTGGCCGGGCCAGGTGCCGGATGGAGATCGAGGGTATCCCCCGCGCAGCCAATTCCTCCAGGAATCTTCCCGTCCCACCGGCCAGAACAACGGCCTCGTGCCCCTGTGCCAGGAAAGCTTCGGCGAGGTCGCGGACGTGCACCTGCGCACCGCCGATGTCGTCGGCGCGCGTAATGACAAAGGCAATCCTCATTCTTCCACCGCCTCCGGACCGCCCGCCGACTGGGGGACCCACCAGGCCAGGCCCAGCAGAAACCAGAGGTGGCGCCAGTGGATCGTGTCTATCACCAGACCGTTAACCAGCGTTCCAATCAGGCACGCGCCCACCACCGCAAACAGATCGCGGCGCCATCCATCGGCCAGCGTCACCGCCCCATTCGCGGCACGCAGCAATGACAGGGCGATGAACCCATACAGGGCGGCGAACCCCAAAACGCCGGTTTCCGCGAGGACCCGCAGGTACATGTTGTGCGTCGAAATGTCGAACACCACTTCCGACTGCCCGGGACCAATCCCGAGGGGTTGCGCCATCGCCGTTTCCAGCGCCCGCCGCTGAGTGTAGAATCGCGTGGCATCGTAGTCCTGGAGCCCGTTGGAACTCACTCGCATGGCCAGCATCCGTTCCACGGGAGCGCTGCCCAAAGCGCCGGCAACCCAGACTCCCCCGGCCACCAGGACCACCAGCAGGATCGAGTACAACGGGCCCGCCGAAAGCTTCCGTGCGCGGATGCCGGAAACAGTCTGAAAACCAATGAAGCAGACGACTGCCACTCCGCAGTTGATCCAGGCCGCGCGCGAGAAACTGAGAAACACGCCCAGCGCGGAGATCGCGCAAACCGCCAGCCCCATCGGAAACCCGCGGCCGCGCGGCCCGTTCCTCTGCAACCGCGCCAATGCGTAGAGAAACATGGGGACCAGGTAGGGTCCATAGACGTTCGGGTCTTTGAACAGGCCCTGTGCTCGTCCGTTGCCCAAAAGGAGAGCGTGATTCCGGATGAGTCCGAAGAATGCCAGCGTCGAAAGGACCACCGCCAGCGAACCCGCGAACGCGTAGCCCCGCATCAGCACGGAAATCGCCCTGTAGCCGTAGGCCGAGGTGAAGCCCACAAAGAACATCCAGGAGGCGATCATGTAGAAGTCGATGGCCGAGTAGGTCAGCGCCCGCCGGAGATCGGAGGCGTGCAGGAGCGAAGTCGCGTCCGCCGCCAGGAAACCGGCGAGAAGCAGAATTGGCAGCCGGTGCGAGGCGTGAAACCGGAGTCTGTGCAGCAGCACGCCCGCAACCAGCAACAGGGCCAGCGCGATGTCATACGGCGCCGGCTCCAGCAGAACCACCGAGCCGGAAGCCATGGCCAGCCCGCTCAGCCACAGATACCCCCGCGGCATGCCTGGCAGGGCCGCCGGGCGGGGAGGGGCTGCGTCCATCAGCGCCGGGGCGGTCATAACGCGGACTTCAGCTCCGCGGCCATCCGGGGTACGACGGCGGACTCGGACTCGCACTCGCGCGCCGCGCCGGCCTCGGGAAACGCCCGCGGGCGGCGAAACCACAACAGCTTGTGCTTGGAATCGGCCAGGGCCGCGCAGGTGATCGTCACACACACGAAGGCCTCGGAACAGATCACCGCCCAGGCCATGCCCAGGTGCGCCAGCCGTGGAACCAGGAAGAGCGCCAGCAGCAGGTTGAGCGCTCCCGCCGCAACCACCGTTCGCGTGACCACTCGTTCCCTTCCCAGCGGCAACAGCCACTGCATGGCGACCGACTGGGTGAGCGAAACCAGCGGGGGCAGCACCGCGAGCAGGCGAAGCACCGTCACGGCCGGCGCGAACTGAGCGCCGAACGCGATCCGGATTAGAGCCGGCGCGAACACGTACACAACCAGCCCTATAGCCAGGCCGCCCAGTCCGGTCACGCTGATTCCGATCCGGGCCAAGTGCATGGCCTGGTCCGGCTCCGTGTGCATGAGTTTGCTGAGACGGGGGTAGAGTGCCTGCCGGATGGGGTTGAGAAGACCGGCCAGGGCCCGGGTGATCTTCTCGGGCGCGGCGAAATAGCCTACCATCGCGGGGCCCACGAACAGCCCCAGGATGAATGCGTTGCCCAGGGTATAGAGGCTTTCCGCGCCGCGAATGAGAAACATCGGCCAGCTCCCGCCGAGAGCTTCCGAAATCAGCCCGCGGGAGGGCCGGCGAAAGGGAATGCCGCGGTACATGATCCCCATCGCGGCCACCATCGACAGCAGTGACGCCAGCGCCTGAAGCGCCAGCACCGTAACCGCGCCATCCGGGGAACGTACCAGGGCGAAGATCGCGATCGCGGTCAAACTCTTGCAGCAGATCTCGAGCGCGGCGACCACGCCTATGCGTTCGATCCCGACGAAATACCAGACCGGATTGCAGCCGTCGGCGACCGCCAGCATCAGACAGAAGACCAGCAGCGCCGGATGGTCCCGCAGAACCGGCACCCAACCGCGCACTGCAACAGCCAAAGCCACCGCGCCGACGGCCAACACCGCTTGTGCGCCCACCACGCCGGCCACCACGCCGGCGACATCCTCGCGCGAGTGCCGGCAGCGCGCTACCTGGCGCGTCGCGCTAAGCTCGAAACCGAATTCGATCAACAGCGCGACACAGGCCGCCAGACTCTGGAAGATGGCCACCCGGCCCCAGCCGTCCGGGCCCAGCTCATGGGTTAGGAAAGGGATCGTGATCAGCGGAAGGGCCTTCCGAAAGAATTGAACCACCCACAGCGACAGGGCGTTCCGGATCAGGCCGTGGCCGGCCAACTCGCGCAGTTTCCGGATCACATAGCCCTCTTCAGCGCGCGCCCGGCCAGCAGCGGAAAGTCCGCGCACCCCGGCAATGGATCGTCGCTGGTCATGGCGGCGAACTCCAGCGGGCCGCGCAGGGAATTGAAATACTCAACCGGGGCAAGTGCGCCGCGGCGGATCTCCTGAAATGCCGCGATAACGTCTCTGGCCATGTGGATCCATGCGACGCCGGCCCGGGCGCGGACTGGCGCTACCGTTTCGCCCGAGAGGTGGCGCCACATCAGGGCCGGGAAGTCGACGCCCGCGCGCCGGGTCAGCGAGTGCCAGGCCCAGATGCGCGGATTCACGTCCAGCATTTTGTAGCGCCCGTCGCGGCGGTCGCGCTTGAATTCGATCTCCACCAAACCCGTGTAGCCGATGCCTGCCAGGAAGCGGCCGGCGATCTCTTCCACCTCCGGTTCCTCCACCGTGAGCACGTAGGTCGCGCATCCGAAGTCGAGCGGTAACTGGCGCAGGCAGCGGGCGGTCACCGAGGCGACCGGGCGGCCGTCAATCCACAATCCCCCGTACGAACACTGCTCTTTGGTCGATGCAGGCACCAGTTCCTGAAGCAGAATCTCCTCGCAGTCCATCTGTGCGCAGGCCTCCGCGTAACGCGCCAGCAACTGTTCGCGGTTGTCCACTCTCCAGGCTTTCGCGGCACGCAGGGAGCTCTCCGTTTTCTTCACCGCCGGCTTCAGGACCATGGGGAATCGGCAGTCCAGCGCGGCGGCCTCATCCAGGGTGCGCGGATTGTAGCTGGGGGGCTGATCGACGCCCAGTTCCGCCGCCCGCCGGCAGATGAGGCGCTTGTCGCAGGCCCACTGCAAAACGTCCCAGGGGGCCGTGGTGAGCAGATACCTCTCGGCCAGCCGCGCGTGGTTCCGCGCGATCATCTCCGCCTCCAGGTCGCTGCCCGGGAACAATGCCCATCCGTTGAGTTCGTGTTTTTTCGCCAGGCCGAGCAGGTATTCGGCTTCCAGCGACGGGCTGGAGAGCCTTGGCCACGCCGGCGCGCGCCGCACGTATCGCGAGAATCGCGCCAGCAGGTTATCGTTGGTGAGAAGCCAGACCGGGATGCCCCGGCGGCCAAGACTCCTGACCACGCCGAGGCTGCCCTGGGCTCCCCCCAGCACGATTGCGCCTTCCGGTGTTCGCGCAGTCCGGCTCAGCATCGCGCACCGCTTGCGGCCAGAATGCCGGCGGCCTCTTCCGGCTCAAGCTCCGCTGCAGGCTCCCGCGCCACGAGGCGGGCGGCGAGTTCTCCCATGTGGACGCTTTCCATCTCGCCCCGCTCGCGAAGCATGGCAAAGTGGGCGAGCACGGTTTCCAGTGCCGCGAGATTCCGGTCCTGATCCATCGCCAGTTCCTCCGGGTGAAACCAGAGATGGTAGATGCGCCGCTTCCTCGCCGCGTACTCCAGGCCCGAACACACGCGCGCCAGCCGCAACCGTTCCAGCAGCCCGAGAGCGCGCCAATAGGGGCGCAGAAGACGGCTGGCGGGGAAGTCGAACGGAGGCTCGATCCCGGCCGCGTCGAACCCCACCGTATGGTGTCCGGAGACGTTTACATAGGCGTCCAGAAGACGCACGGCTCTTCGAAGCCAAGACTCCCGGGCGCGACTTCGCTCTCTGTAGATCCAGTGCGATCCGGCGCCCCGGAACGACTGGATGCCGGCGTCGCGCGCGGCCCTCAGGTATTCCGGACTGGTTTGGTTGCGCGGGAACACCAGGCTGCGGAGCTTCAGATCGCATTGCGCCGCCGTCCGGACGGCCGCGCCCAAGTCCTCCCGAAATGCGGTTTCGGTCTGGCCTTCTTCCAGGCAGTAGTAGTGGGAAAACGTGTGCGTGCCGATCTCCTGGTGCGGGGTCTTGCGGATCGCCTCGATGAGCGACCGTCCGAAGTGGAACGGATCCTCCTCCTCGTTCGCGCCGATGTCGCCGATGTCCGGGTACGGCGAAAGCTCTCGACGCTGGTACTCCGGCTTCACCGCGGGCAGGTTCGCCAGCAGCTCCTCCCGGGTGCGGAAGAACAGCAGGCCCACGGTCGCCCAGGTGGCGTGGATCTGATAACGTTCGAACATCTCCAGGATTCCGGCAACGGCTGAGCGCACCCGCAGCAGACGGTCTTTGACGTCCACGAGGCTGTAAACGTCCCGCCACCCCCAGTACATCTCCAGATCCAGCGAGACGATCAGCGCCGCTTTGTCGGCCGCCGGCAATTTCCTTTGATTCCCCGACATTTCGGCTCCTCAGTAAGCGCCCGCGCCGGCGAGCACGGCCCGGACCGTTCTCCCGAGCACGTACACATCGAACCACGGAGACCAGTTGCGGACGTAGTATGAGTCCAGCGCCACGCGGTCGATGTAGCTGGTGTCGTTCCGTCCCGAAACCTGCCACAGGCCCGTGATTCCGGGAAGCACCTGTTTGTAGAGCGTGAACCCCTCTCCGTATTTCGGCACTTCGTCGCGCACGATCGGCCTCGGTCCCACCAGGCTCATCTCGCCTCGGGCCACATTCCAGAGTTGCGGCAGCTCATCCAGGCTGGTCTTGCGCAGAAACCGCCCGACGCGGGTGACTCTCGGATCGTTTTTCAGCTTGTGGTCCGCCTCCCACTCACGCGCACACTCGGGGTGGCGCTCGAGGTGTTCCTGGAGGATGCGATCGGCGTCCGTGGCCATCGATCGGAACTTCCAGAGCCCGAACACGCGCCCTCCGCGGCCCAGGCGGTACTGCCGGTAGAACACCGGGCCGCGCGACTCCAGTTTCAGCGCCAGAGCGACGGCCAGAAGAACCGGCAGCAGCATCACACCCGCCAGGGTGACCAGGCTGATGTCGATTAGCCGCTTGGTAATCTGCGCGCCCGGCATCAACAGGTTCCGGCGCACCTCGAGGGCGAGCTGGTGGCACAGATCCTGGGCTTCGATTCCGAGACTGGAAACCGCGCCCAGGTTCGGAACGATGAACAGGTGCGGAAAAGTCGCGGTGTCGGATTCGAGCAGCGCCAGCAGTTTGGGGCGAGACACGTCCGGCAGCGCGATGATGGCATGGGAGATGGCGGCCTGCCGCGCGATGGCGGCGGCGTCGTCCATGCTGCGAACGGTGCGCACGCCGCTAGGCGCGGCGATTCTGGGCATGCCCGCATCCATCAGAGCCTTCACGCGAAATCCGAGTTCGGGTTGGGTTTGGAGCGTATGCACCAGCATCCTCCCGGACTCGCCGGCGCCGATGACCAGCGTCGGGTAACCCCACCAGTCCTTTCGGGCGAACCGCTGGCGCACGAAGGTCCGGGCCAGCGGGACCAGGAACATCGACAATACCCAGGCCGAGAAGAACACCAGGCGCGAGTACTCGTCGATCACTCGCAGCAGGAACGCCAGCACCGAAAGCATCAGGAAGACAACCGTCGTGGCCGCCGCGATCCGGCGAATTTCCGTGACCGCGTTGAAGACGATTCCGGGGTACAGCCCGAACAGCCAATAGGTGGACACGAACAGCCCCAGCACCGGCCAGAGACGCCCGTACAGCGCGAAAACGAACTGTCCGCCGAAGCTGTGCCGCACCACCACGCTCAAAGCGATGACCAGACCGATCGCGCCGATATCGGCCAGCATGATCAGGGCCGCCGAGAGCCAGGTTCGGCAACCCGATTCAACCTTCGGCAAAGACATCGTCTGGACTAGATGTTGTTCAACCGCTGTGGCCATATGCGTTCTTCCAATTGCCTCGTCTCTCAAGTGGTTTGAAACGAACTGACCGGGGCGGGGGAGACCAGCGCGCGAGGACTTCGCGCCGGCGTCCTTCCCGTTCCGCGGTCGTTGAGCACTATTCCGAGCACGTTAGCTCCGTCCGCCTCGAGCCGGCGCAATGAAGCCAACGCCGTGTCTTGGGAGGTCCGGCCCGCCCCGATCACCAGGACCACACCCTCGGCGGCCAGAGCCAGGGGCCGCGACTCCAACAGCGTGAGAGGCGCGGCGTCGATCACGATAAAGTCGTATTCGCCCCGCCAGGACTCGAACAAACGCGGTAGTTCGGGGGAACAGAGGTGATTCACCAATCTTGCGCTCCGAGCGCCGGAGGGCAGCACGTGCAGCCCGTTCATATCCAGCTCGGCCATGTCCACCGGCGCGCACATCTCCGGAACGCCCTGACTTGCGCGGGAACCCAGACCTTCCAGCAGGTCGCTAAAACCTCGCCGGTTGGGAATGCCGAACACGTCATGCAGCCGGGGCTTGCGCAGGTGTCCGTCAATCAGCAGCACCCGCTGGTTCATCTGCGCCAGCGCCAGCGCGAAATTGCAGGCGATGGTGGTCTTGCCCTCGCCTTCCGCGGCGCTGGTTACCACCAGCACCCGGGGCTGCTGCCCCCGGGGCGGGGAAAACAGCACACCGGCCAAAGCCGCCTGGATGGACTCGGCCATCGGCGACCGGCTGCCCGACCAGCTCGCCAGCTCCGGGCTCAACTCGGAATCCGGATGTGCCTGGCGGTCGCCGCGTCCGTTCTCGCCCGCACCCAACTGCCGCGAATCGCCCAGGGCCAGCCACCCGCCGCGGCCACCGTAGGCGTACGGAACCGCGCCCAGTTCCGGGCATCCCAGGTGGGAACCAGCCTCTCCGGGAGTCCGAATCCGGCGGCCCCCGCTTCCCTGCACGAAAGCCAGCGCTGTCCCCAGAAACAGGCCCAGCATCAGTCCCGCGCCGCCGTAGAGCGCCAGATTCGGCTTCGCCGGCGATTCGGGTACGGCCGCCGCGTTCAGCAGTTGCACGTTGGTGGCGCGCACGGCGGTGGCGATGCCGGCTTCCTTAACCTTCTGGAGCATCGTTTCGTAGAGCTGGCGGTTGGAGTCGGCCTCCTGCTTAAGGCTCTTGTAGTGGACCGACTTGGCGGCTTGCGCGGCTACCAGGCCGGCCTGCGCCGAATAGGCGGCGGCTTCCAGCCTCTCCCGATTTAGCGCCGAGTCGTACTGGTTCTTGATGCGCTTAATTCTACTGTGTCATAAACTATACGCGCAGGCGACAGCATAAGGGGCAGCACGGAAGCCGCTGCACTAGGAATCGGGCGATCTGGATTCGCAGCGTCGCGATCGAGTGGGGGTTATGCCGTTGGGCGCGAACCCTTT
>JAUYBU010000565.1 GCA_030693045.1 Bryobacterales bacterium
GCTCAGTTACAGACGCGGCACGCAAGCTGTAACTGAGCCGCGACCGTCAGGGAGCGGGTTTTACGGGGTTTCGCCGCGCACCAGGTCGTCGAAGGTTTCGCGGGCGCGCACTACGCGCCAGGCGGCGCCTTCCACCAGCACCTCGGGCGGCCGCGGGCGGGAGTTGTAGTTGGACGCCGCGACGAAGCCGTAGGCGCCGGCGGTGCACACGGCCAGGTAGTCGCCCGGCAGAACATTGGCGACGTCGCGGTCGCGGGCCAGAAAATCGCCGGTTTCGCAGACCGGTCCCACGACATCGGCGCGCACCGTGCCGAGCGCGGTCCGGCGCAGCGGGACGATCTCGTGGTGGGCGTTGTAGAGCACCGGCCGGATCAGGTCGGTCATGGCCGCGTCGACGACGATGAATTCCTTGCGCGGGCTGCGCTTGCGATAGAGCACGCGGGTGACCAGCACGCCCGCCTCGGCCACGATCGAGCGGCCCGGCTCGAGCATCAGGGTGAGGCCGTGTCCCTCGACCTGGGCGCGAATCGCGGCGGCGAAAGCGCGCGGGTCGGGCGTCCGGGCGTCCGGCGTGTAAGCCACGCCGAGCCCGCCGCCGAGATCCAGATGCCGGATCGGAAGGCCCGCCGCGCGCAGCCGCCCGGCCAGCGCCAGCATCTTCCCGACCGCCTCCATCAGCGCGTCCAGATCGAGAATCTGCGAACCGATGTGGCAACTGACGCCCTCCAGTTTCAGATTCCCCAGCGCCGAGGCGCGCTGGTACACGCCCTCGACTTCGGCCATGTCGATGCCGAACTTGTGCTCGCGCAGGCCGGTGGAGATGTGGGGGTGGGTGGCGGCGTCGACGTCCGGGTTGACGCGCAGAGCCACGCGCGCCTTCACGCCGCGGCGCGCCGCCAGCGCGTCGAGCAACGCCAGTTCGGCTTCCGATTCGCAGTTGAAGCCGTGGATGCGCTGGTCCAGGGCGTACTCGATCTCGGCGGCGGTCTTCCCTACCCCGGAGAAAACGATGCCGGCGGGGTCTCCGCCGGCTTTCAGCACGCGGAACAACTCGCCGCCGGAGACGATGTCGAACCCCGCGCCGGCCCGGGCCACCAGCGCCAGAACGGCCAGGTTAGAGTTGGCCTTGACGGCGTAACAGATGCGGTGATCCAAGCCCGCCAGGGCTTCGTCGTAGGCGCGCAGCCGGGCCAGAATCGCTTCCGCGGAATAAACGTAGCACGGCGTTCCGGCGCGCGCGGCGATTTCGGCCAGCGGAACCTGGTCGCAATACAGCGTGTCGCCCTGGTAGTTGAAAAAGTCGGTGGTCACAGTACCTTCAAAGCAATCAGAGTCTGGTCGTCGGTGAGGCCGCCGCCCTCGGCGAAGCCATCCAGGTCGGACAGCAAGGCTTCGACCACGGCCTGCGCCCGGCCGGTGTGGGTGGCCTTGAGCAGTTGCTTGACCCGGCCGCGGCCGTAGGGCTCGCCGGCCGGATTCTGCTGATCCTCGACCCCGTCGGAGTATAGCAAAATCACGTCGCCCGGCTGCGCCGGGAAGCTGGCTTCGTCGTACTCGCGCCCGTCCAGCAGGCCCAGCGGCACGCCTTCCACCTTGATTTTCCGGACTTCGCCGCCGCGGCACACCAGGGGCGGTTCCGAGCCCGCATTGGCCATGGTGAACTGACCGGCGCGCGCGTCCCACCACAGCAACAGCAGGGTAACGAACTGGGCGTCGACGCGCCGCTCGACCAGCGCCTCGTTCAACGCCTGCATGAGCAGCGCCGGGCCGCGCCGCCGCGGGGCCATCGAACGCAACAGCCCGCTGACCATGGCGCCGTAGAGCGCCGCGGCGGCCCCCTTGCCGCTGGAGTCCCCGATGGCGATGAGCGCGTGTTCGCCCTGCTCGAAGAAGTCGAACAGATCGCCGCTGACCTGCCGCGCCGGGCGGGCCGCGACCCCGATTTCGAGCCCCTGAATCTGGGGCGCCTCGCGCGGCAGCAGGACCGATTGGAGTTTGCTGGCCGCCGAAAGGTCCTGCTGCATGGCGCGCTCGCGAGTGGCGAGTTCCTCGTACAGCCGGGCGTTCTCGACCGAACTGGCCACCTGCGGCGCCAGCAAAGAGAGCATCCGCACGTGATCTTCGGTGAAGTAGGCCATGTGGCTGGACTCGAGGTCCATCACGCCGATCGCGCGGTCGTGAACCACCAGGGGCACGGCGACTTCGGAACGGATGTCGGGATGGGAAGCGATGTAGCGCGGGTCCGCCAGCGTGTCGGCGACGCTCACGGCTTCCCGCAGCGCGACCGAAGCGCCGGTGATGCCGGAGCCGAGCGGAATGTTGTCCACCTCGACGCGCTGGTCGTAGCGCACGCTGAAGCGGTGGCGGAGCACCTTCTTGTCCCAATCCACCAGCAGGATGCTGAAGGCGTCGTAGGCGATCAGCGCGCGGACCGCCTCGGCAATGTGACGCAGCAATTCGTCCAGGTCGAGAATGGAGGAGAACTCCTGCGAAACGTGCGTCAGGGTGCGCAGGGTGCGGTTCTGCCGCACGATGCGGCGGTGAAGACGCGCGTTGTCGATGGAGACGGCGATGCGCGAAGCGAGCAGGCGCGCCAGCGAGCGGTCGTGCTCGCTGAAGGCGTCCACACGCGTCGACTGCAGATCGATGACGCCCACCAGCCGTCCCCGCGCCAGCATCGGAACGGCCAGTTCCGAGCGCACCGCGTCCATGGCGCTCAGGTAACGGACGTCGGCGCGGACGTCGTTCACCAGGATGGGTTCGCGCGCCGCCGCCGCCGCGCCGGTGATGCCTTCACCGAGCGGGATGAAGAGGTTGTCGATGAGCTCCTTGCGGTGGCCGATGGCGTAACGGATGCCGAGGCCGCGCCGTTTCTCGCTGTAGAGCAGGATGGCGAACAGGTCGTAATGGATGACCTGTTTGACCACTTCGGCCACGCGCGCCATGACCCGGTCCAGGTCCAGCGTTTCCGAAGTCGCCGCCGCGACCTCGAGCATGAAATCGAGCAGTTCCGCGCGCTCGCGGAAGCGCACCGTCGATTTGCGGGAAGCGGCCATCAGGATTGCGCGGCGGCCTTCGGGCGGGCCGTGCCGGAAGCGCCCTCGACGATTTTGACGCTGGCGCTGGCGCCGATGCGGGTGGCGCCGGCGGCGGCCATGGCGCGAAGATCCTCCAGCGTCCGGATTCCCCCGGCGGCCTTCACGCCCATCTCGGGCCCCACGATGCGGCGCATCAGTGCGACGTCCCCGGCCGTCGCGCCTCCAGGGCCGAACCCGGTCGAGGTTTTGACGAAGTCCGCGCCCGCCAGTTTCGCCAGCGTGCAGGCGACGGCTTTCTGATTGTCGTCCAACAGCGCCGCTTCGATGATGACTTTCACAATCGCCCCAAAGTTGTGGGAAGCCTCGACCACGGCTTCGATATCCTGCATGACCGTGTCGTAGTCGCCCGAGCGTAGCGCGCCGACGTTGATCACCATGTCGATTTCCCGGGCTCCGGCGCGCGCCGACGTTTCGGCTTCGGCCCGCTTGACGGCGGTCGAGTTGGCGCCCAGCGGGAAGCCCGCCACCGTACACACCTTCACCGGCGAGCCCTGGAGTTGGGCCGCCGCCACCGGCGCCCAGTACGGATTGACGCAGACGCTGGCGAAGGAATACTTCCGGGCTTCGGCGCACAGGCGGAGGATGTCGTCGCGCGTGGCCTCGGGTTTGAGCAGAGTATGATCGATGAGCGAAGCGATCTCGGGATCGACGCGCGTCAGGCACGGGCTGCACGACACGCGGTCCGCGCCGGCGGCGAGTATCCGCTTAGTGTTCTTCGTGCAAGTCTGCGCGCAGCGTTGGACACAGTTCGGGCACACCTGGCCGGGCAGGTTGAGCCCCTCCCCTTTCACGGGGCGGGCCGGTTGCGAGCCGGCGCGGGCCAGAATCTCCTCGCCGATCTGCGCTACGAGTTGTTCGAGTTCCCTGGGGTCCAATTCCTGTATCGCCGTTCGAGTTGGGAGATCTTTTCGACGCGCGCGGCGTGCCGGCCGCCGCCGAAGGGCGTCGCAAGCCATGTCCGCAACACGTCTTCGGCCTGCGTGGGAGTCAACATCCGGCCGCCCAGGGTAAGCACGTTGGCGTCGTTGTGCTCACGGCTGTTCCGCGCGGAAGCCCTATCATAGCATAGGGCCGCGCGAACTCCCGGGATCTTGTTGGCGGCCATCGCCGAGCCGATTCCGGCCCCGTCCACGATCACGCCCCGCGCGGCTTTCCCCTCCGCCACCAGCACTCCGACCCGCTCGGCGATGTCCGGATAGTCGGCCGCCGCCTCTTCGTACACCCCGACGTCGCGCACCTCGAAACCGAGTTCGGCGAACACCGGCTTGAGGATCTCCTTCATGCGAAAGCCGCCATGGTCTGCGCCCAGCGCGACGGTCTTCTCGGGAGGCGCGATGCCGCTAACCTGATCGGCGGGCAGTTCGAGGATGCGCACCCCGCGCTCGCGGGCCGCATCGCGCGCCGAGGGGGTGATGATGGACCCCAGGATCACGCGCAGTTCCCCGGCCATCGGAATGTCGCCCTCGGTGATGACGGTTCGCATCGGTGAACCTACATTGTAGCCCGAAGGCGTGAAAAGATTCGGGGACACTGGCACGATAGGCGCCCGCATCGAGACTGCGCAGGGAAGTGCCGATGCCGGATATGGAGTTGACAGCATATGGACTGCATGTCATAGTGTAAAGGTGAACTGGATCGTTGAGATTGGCGACGAGTTTGGGCCGGAGTTCGACGATCCGCACGAGGACGTGCGGACGGAGATTCTGGCGTTGACGCGCCTCCTTCAGCAGATGAGCGTTTCGACGCCCACCTGGACAGGCTGAAGAAGGAAAGGAAGTAGTCATGGCCACGAACGTAGACGACATCATCAAGAAGCTGAGCGCCGCCCAACGCAAGAAGGTCGAGGCTCGCGCCGCCGAGCTGATCGCCGAGGAGATGACCTTGCGTGAACTGCGGCACGCACGCCAGCTCACGCAGGTCAGGATGGCCAAGAAGCTCGGTATCACCCAGGACAGTGTTTCGCGCCTCGAAAAGCGGAGTGATCTCTTGCTGTCCACGCTCCGAAAGACCGTCGAGGCCATGGGCGGGAATCTGTCTCTTGTGGCCGAATTTCCCGACCGTGCGCCGGTTGTGCTGTCCGGCATTGCCGGAGACGATCCAAGGCCAAAGCCGGCAAGCCGGAGGCGCGTCGCTTAAGAGTTGGGCCGCCGTTGTCCGGCGTTGTCAGCTTTCTTCAGGATTTCGATCATCGCGGCGGGAGTAATAATCCGGGTGGATTTGTGCTGTTTCAGGGAGAGGAGTTCCTTGTCGCCGGTTACGAGGAACTCGGCCTGGCTGGCTTCGGCCATCGCGAGCAGGTAACTGTCCTTGGGGTCCGGCGCGACGGGGCCGGAGGGCAGGTCGCGGCAAAACAAGGAGAAGTCCCGAAGGCCCGCCGCGAGCAACTCGGCCGCGCTGGCGCGAAGTCTCGCCTGGAAAAACGGCCGGCCGGCTACCTCGCGGAGTTCAGCTATCAGCGCGTCACAGGCGACGAGCGTGAACGTAGTGCGCTCCCAGGCGTCGAGAAGCTTTGCCGGCGCGCCCAGGTGCGAGAGAAGGGCGGAGAGCAGGATGTTGGTATCGAGGATGAGGCGCATCAGGAGCGAGTGGCGCGCTCACGGTAGTGTTTCGCGCGGACTTCTTCGACGGCCTCGTCAATCATCTTCTGGAGCTCGTCCGGGGAAACGTCGGCGAAAGCTTCGCGGGCTTCGCCGACGGTCTGATGAAAGATGCGCCAGCGGACGGCTTCCTCAATGAACTTCG
>JAUYBU010000593.1 GCA_030693045.1 Bryobacterales bacterium
TCTCGGTGCCGGCGCGCGGCACCAACATGGCGCGGCAGGGCTACGTCGTGTTCGGCTACGACATGAACGGCTACAACGACACGATGCAGATCCCGCACGCCTTCGGCGGCCAGCGCGAGCAACTGTGGAGCCTGGGGCCGCTGGGGCTTCAGACCTGGAACTCGATCCGCGCGCTGGATTTTCTGCAGTCTCTGCCGGACATCGATCCCGAGAACGTCGGCGTGACCGGCGAATCCGGCGGGGGCACGCAGACCTTCATGCTCTGCGCGGTCGACGACCGGCCCAGGATCTCCTCGCCCGTGAACATGATCTCGCTGATCATGCAGGGCGGCTCGCCGTGCGAGAATGCGCCGAACCTGCGCGTCGGGGCCAACAACGTCGAGATCGCGTCGCTGATGGGGCCGCGGCCGATGCTGATGGTGGCGGCCACCGGCGACTGGACCAAGAACACGCCGAAAGAAGAGTACCCGGCGGTGAAGGCGGTCTACGACCTCTACGGCAAGGGCGACCAGGTCGAGACCGTGCAGTTCGACGCCCCGCACAACTACAACAAGGACAGCCGCGAGGCGGTGTACAAGTTCTTCGCCAAACGGGTGCTGAACGATCCGAAGTGGGCGAGCTACAGTGAGCGCTCGATCCGGCAGGAGAAGCTCCAGGACCTGATGGTGTTCCATGGACGCGCGCTGCCATCCAATGCCGTGACTTACGACCAGTTTGTCGAGCGCTGGATCGCCGCGGCGAAGAAGCAGAACGCCGGGACCAAGGACCGTGGGGCGCTGCGCGAGCGGCTGGCGTTGTCGATTGGCGCGGTGTGGCCGGAGAAGGTCGAGTTCGAGATCACGGGATCGGGCATCGCGATGACGCGCCCCGGCGAAGGCGACCGCGTGCCCGGGCTTTGGCTGTCCAAGTCCAAGACCGCGGCCACGCTCATCGTGCATCCGGAGGGAGCCGAGGCCGGGCGGAAGGCGGTGGCGGGCGGGGATCGCAGCGTGCTCGCCATCGACGCGTTCCAGACCGGCAGCGCGGTGGCGCCGCGCGACAGCTCGGCGCGGCACTTCCTGACCTTCAACCGCACCGAAGACGCCAACCGCGTGCAGGACATCCTCACCGCGCTCGCGTTTCTGAAGCAGCAGGGCGCGACCGATGTGCGCCTGGTGGGAATAGGCAAGGCGGCCGTGTGGGCCACCTTCGCCGCGGCGCTGACGACCACGCCGCTCAAGCTGGAGGCGCCGCTGGGCAACTTCCGTGGCACGGACGACGACTTCATCCGCGACTTCTTCGTTCCCGGCATTCAGCGCGCCGGCGGCCTGGACGCCGCCCGCCTGCTTGTCGACGCCCCCCGCCCCTAAATGGGGACAGTAACAAATAACCCCTTTTCCCGAGCGCGGAGAACGCCCCGTCTGTCCCCGCGAACCCCTCTGAAGGCGATGAAAACAAACGCCCCCGGCTGCCCTGGGCCGTGAGGCGCGACTCTCGAGAATGTCTCCGGAAACCCCTTTTTCCGGAAAAGGGGTTATTTGTTACTGTCCCCATTTCCGGGGAGGGGACGCCCGTTTCCGGGGAGGGGACGCCCATCTCCGGGCAGCAGCCAGTAGATGAGCACGGCCGAGAGCGGGTGCATCAGCCCGGCGATGAGGAATATTGGCGAATAGGAAAAGTGCATCACGATGTAGCCCGTGCCGAGGTTGGCCAGTATTCCGCCGATGGCGCCGCCCATGCCGGAAAAGCCGGTCGCCGTGCCCACCTCCGGGCCCCGGAACAGATCGATCGGCAGGCTCTGTAGATTCGCCACCCAGAGGGCGTGTCCGAAAGTAACGAAACAGGTGGCGGCGATGGCCATCCAGGCCGACGGCACCAGCGGCGCGAGAATGGCGGCGGGCAGGACCGCCGCGCCCAGCGCCATGACGAACTTCCGGGCGCTCATCACGCTCCAGCCGGAGCGAATCAGCCGCCCGGAAAGCCAGCCGCCCAGGATGTATCCGACGTCGCCAAAGATGAACGGCACCCAGGCGTACTTGCCGACCATGGCCAGGTCGAAACCCCGCTCCTTGCGCAGATACTCGGGCAGCCAGAAGATCACGAAGTAGATCACCGGGTCGGTGAAGAAGCGCGCCAGGATCAGCGTCCAGCAGCCGCGCATGCGAATAACGCGGCGCCAATCGAGCGTCGAGCGGGTCGCCGGAGCGGCCTCGGCGGGCGGGCGGACACGGTCCTTGATGTCCGCGTACTCGGCGGTCCGCAGCCAGCGGTTGCGGTGCGGCGGCTGATACAGGATCAGCCAGCCGACCAGCCACATCAAGCCGAGCGACCCGGTGAACAGAAAAGCCGTTCGCCAGCCGTAGCGCAACGTCAGCAGCGCCACCATGGGGGGCGCGATGGCCGAACCAAGCGAGGAACCGGCGTTGAAGATGCCGACGCCCAGCGCGCGCTGCTCGGCCGGAAACCATTCGGCAACCGCTTTGGCCGCCGCCGGGAAGTTGCCCGGCTCGGTGAGGCCGAGCAGGAAGCGGAAACTGGCCAGCGACCACTTGCCCCAGGAAACCGCGTGCAGCATCTGCGCCACCGACCAGGTGAAAATGAAAACCGCGAATCCGCGGCGGGTGCCCAGACGGTCGACGATGTAGCCGGAGCCCGCGTACATGATGGCATAGGCGAGCATGAATAGCGTGACGATGTGCGAGTAGTCCTGCTCGGTGAGCGCGAACTCACGCCGCAGATCCACCGAGACCACCGAAAGGGTCAGACGATCGGCGTAGTTGATCATGGTCGCCAGGCACAACATGGCGGCGATGACCCAGCGGAGTTTCGGAATCTTCATTTGGCGTTATCGCTTTCGGGCGGCGGGAAGCCAAAGCCGCCGATGGGCAGGCCCAGCGCCACGGGGTTGCTGGGCGGGGCGCGCAGCTCGGGCTTGGCGCGGAAGGTGACCTCGACGACGGCAGCCGGGGCGGGCGCGAGATCGAAACCTACGGTCTGCCAGCCTTCGCGCGTGAACTCGGCGCGGCCGACGAGAACTCCGTTCAGAAACACTTCGACCTCGCCTCGCTTGACTGCCGCGATGTAAGGCGGGCCGGCGTTGACGATCAACTCGAAGCGGCGGGCGCCGGCCGGCCGCAGGAGCGTCGCCCGCGCCGTGGGCCGGGTCCAGCGGAAAAAGCCCGAGCGAGGAAACCAGCCCTCGAGCAACTGCCAGGACGGCGTCTGGCGTTCCATCCGGATAAAGCTGGCCGGCGGCTCATCGGCGCGCCGGCGCACCGGTAGGATCTTCCGCGCTATTGGATCCCAACTCAAGAGCGTGATGTCCTTGCCCGCGGTCGCCCGAGCCAGATCCCGGTCTTCGATGGCGAAGACCTCGACCTGCTGGCGGTAGAAACATTGCAGTGCGCCTTGCACGCCCCATCGGGCCATGGCTTGCGGCGCCCCGTCATAGAGGAACACGCGCGAATCGGCGAGCGTGGCCGCGACGCGGAACAACTCGCCGGCATAGGCCCGGTTCTCCTGCGCGATGGTCAGCGCGGCACGCCGCTGGATTCGCAAGTGATGATAGTTCCAGGGCAGCCAGATCAGGAAGAACGCCGCCACGGACCAGGCCGGCGCGCGGGCCGAAATCGCGGCGACGGCGACGGCCAGGCCCGCCAGCGGCAGGTACAGGTAGGCTCCGAACAAGCGCCCCGGCAGGATCACGAGCGGCGTCAGAAACAGCGCCAGAAAAGCCAGGCCGAACCATACCCGCCGCTCGCGCGCCACCAGCGGCAGCGCCAGCAGTGCGAGCCCGGCGTAGGGGATGAGGAGAATCCGCGAAGAGTAAAACGGGATGGTTTTCGCCAGCCCCGCCAGCGACAGTTCCATGCGGTAGGCGTTGGTTGGGTCGTGGCGGCCGACAATCGCCTGTAGTCCGAAGGCCACCGAGACGGCAAAGAACGGCGCGAGCCTTAGCCAGCGGCGGCGGCCGGTTTCATCGCTCAGCCAGAGTTCGTAAGCGGCCAGCGCCAAGGGCAGCATCACGGCCAGTTCCTTGGACTTGTAGGCCAGCCAGAACGCCGCGAAGCTCACCACCCAGCGCCGGTGCGTCCAGGCCAGCAGCGCGGTGAGCGAGAACAGCGCGCAGAGCAGGTCGAAGACGTACATCGGTTTCCAGAGAGCATCGAATACGCCCATGTGGAACGCAAAAAACACGGTGCCCGCTCCGGCGGCGAGCGCCGGCAGCTTCAGCCGCCGCAGCAGCAACCAGACCAGCAACACATTGAGCAGGTGCAGCGCGTGGATGGCCGCGACATAGGGCGGAAACCGCAGATCCGCCCAGCGCCCCATCAGGCTGAAAAAACCGTGCCCCACCGGACGGAAGTTCAAACTGGAGTAGCGGAGGGTGAGCAAGCCGGGGAGGTAGTCTTGAAGCGGAATCTCGCGGGTCCAGCCGATGTTGTCGAATTCGTCGTCCTGAAAGTAGCCCTGGTAGGCGCCGCGGTTGGCGACCAGGAACAGCAGCGCCAGCGCGCAAAACGCGGCCAGGCCGGCCGCCCGGCGTTTCATCAGGGTTTCCCCACCGCGCGCAGGAAGTCGAAGTCGCAGCCCAGGTTGGCCTGCGTGACGTGGTCCAGGAACAGCTTTCCGTAGCCGCGATCGTAGGCCGGTGGCGGCGGCGCGAACTGGCCCAGGCGGCGCGCCATCTCTTCGGCGGTGATGTTGAGTTCGACGCGGCGGTTGGGAACGTCCAGAACAATCTCGTCGCCGGTCCGCACGATCGCCAGAGGGCCGCCGGCGGCGGATTCGGGCGCCACGTGCAGCACCACCGTGCCGAAGCTGGTGCCGCTCATGCGCGCATCCGAGATGCGCACCATGTCGTCGACGCCCCGATCGAGCAGCACGCGCGGCATCGGGATGTGGCCCCACTCGGGGAAGCCGGGCGCGCCCTTGGGCCCGCAGTTCTTCATCACCAGCACGGAGGCGGGAGTGACGGGGAGGTCCGGGTCGTCGATGCGGGCGCGCATCTCGCGGATGTTCTCGAAGACCAGCGCCGGCCCGCGGTGCGAGAGCAGGTGCGGGGAGGCGGCGGTCTGCTTGAGCACCGCTCCGTCGGGCGCGAGGTTGCCGCCGAGGATCACCGTGCCGCCCTCCGGATGCAGCGGATTGTCCCGCGCGCGGATCACGTCGCGGTCCCAACAGGGGGCTTGGGCGGAATTCTCGGCCACCGTGCGGCCGTTCACGGTGATCGCCTCGCCGGCCAGCAAATCGAGGATCTCGCGCATCAGGGCGGGCAGCGCGCCGGCGCGGAAGAAGTCCTCCATCAGGTATTGGCCCGAGGGCTTGATGTTGGCCAGATAGGGCGTGCGGCGCGAGATGCGGTCGAAGTCCTCCAGCGGGAGCGGAATGCCCAGGCGTCCCGCGATGGCCACCAGGTGGACCACGGCATTGGTCGAGCCGCCCAGGGCCATGTCCACGGTGATGGCGTTTTCAAAGGCCCGCGCGGTCATGATGCGAGACGGGCGCAGATCTTCGCGGACCATCTCGACGATGCGGCGGCCGCTGGATTCGGCGGTGGCCAGCCGGCGCGAGTCGGGGGCGGGAATGGCGGCGCAACCGGGCAGGGTCATGCCCAGCGCTTCGGCCAGGTTGGTCATGGTCGAGGCCGTGCCCATGACCGTGCAGTGGCCGGCGCTGCGCGCGATCGAGCCTTCGATTTCGCACCACTCCTCTTCGGTCAATCGTCCGGTGCGGAACAGGTCGAACAGCTTGCGTCCGTCGGTGCCGGCCCCAAGCTGCCGGTCGCGCCACTGGCCGGAGAGCATCGGCCCACCGGGCACGAGGATGGAGGGAACGTCCGCGCTGGCCGCGCCCATCAGCATGGCCGGCGTGGTTTTGTCGCAGCCGCACAGCAGCACCACTCCGTCCAGCGGATTCGCCCGGATGGATTCCTCGACGTCCATGGCCATCAGGTTGCGGAACAGCATGGCGGTGGGGCGCATCAGCATCTCGCCGAGCGAAATGGTGGGGAACTCGAGCGGAAAGCCGCCCGCGGCCCACACGCCGCGCTTGACCGCTTCGGCCACCTGGCGCAGGTGGGCGTTGCAGTTATTGAGTTCGCTCCAGGAGTTGGCGATTCCGATGACCGGCTTGCCGTCGAAGACGTCGGCGTTGAATCCTTCCGACCGCAGCCAGGCGCGGCGGGCGAATCCGTAGTAGGTCGGTTCGCGGAACCAGTCCTGGCTGCGCAGTTTGCGTGGGTTGTCCGGCGGCGTCGTTCCCATTTGAGGAAAGTGTACCGTTGTGGAGGCGGCCGGTGCAGGGACGGGGGGGCGATTCAGTCGGCGGCGCTGGCCGCCGAGGCGCGCGCCGAGGTCCAGCGCTCGAGCGTTTGAGCGAGGTCCTGGGGGCGGATGGGCTTGCTGAGGTAGTCGTCCATGCCGGCGTCGAGGCATCTCTGGCGGTCGCCCGGCATGGCGTGGGCGGTCACGGCGATGATCGGGGTCCGGCGGTCCGGGAGCTGGCGGCGGCGGATCTCTGCGGTCGCTTCGAAGCCGTCCATTTCGGGCATCTGGCAATCCATCAGGACGGCCGAATAATCGAAACGCGTGAGTGCGTCGACGGCCTCGCGGCCGTTTCGCGCCACATCGGCACGGAACCCGAGCCGCTCGACCAATCGCGCGGCCAGCCGCTGGTTGACTGCATTGTCCTCGGCGATCAGAACGCAGCCGCGGTCTGGGACCGGCGCCGGGGCGCTCGCCGCGCCGGTCCTGGCGTGCAGGCTGGCGAGCGACATCGCGGTTTCCGGCTCCGGCGACAGCGCCTCGATCAGAGCGTCCCTCAGTCGCGAGGGGCGCACGGGCTTGGCGACGCAGGCGGCCACCCCGGCCTCGATCGCCGCCAGACGCATTCCAGGCTCGCTCAGCGGCGTCAGCAGGATTGTCCGGACTCGCTTTAGCTCCGGACGCAGGCGGATCTGGCGGGCCAGTTCGAGGCCATCCACGCCGCTCAATGTCGAGTCCAGGATCACGGTGTGGAAAGGGGCGTCCGATTCAGCCGCTTCGCCCAGCGCCGCCAGCACGGCCGCCGAATCCGCTGTCGAGACGCACTGGGCGCACCACATTGCCATCCGCGCCTCGACCCACCGCCGGGTGACCGGATGAGTGATGGCAACCAGCACGCGCAGGCCCGCCAGCGGATTGGACCCCGGCTGAGGCGGAGCAACGCCGGCCTGCGTTTCAAAGCGCACCATGAACCAGAACCTGGACCCGTGTTCGGGCGCGCTTTCGACGCCGATTTCGCCCCGCATCATCTCTACAAGCTGCTTGGAAATCGCCAACCCAAGCCCCGTGCCGCCAAAACGGCGCGTCGTCGATCCGTCCGCCTGCGAGAACGGCTGGAACAGCCGGGAGCGAGCCTCCGGGGCGATCCCGATGCCCGAGTCCGACACTTCAAAACGCAACTCAACGTCTTCCGGGGATCCCTCGACCGGCTCGACCCGTACCAGCACCTCTCCGGCTGGAGTGAACTTGATCGCGTTGTCCACCAGGTTCGTGAGAACCTGTCCCAGCCGGCCCGGATCTCCTCGAACCGCGGCCGGAACGGACGGGTGGATGTCCGAGATCAACTCCAACCCCTTGCCTTCGGCGCGTGCGGCCGCCAGTTCCATAACGTCTTCCACCGTCGATCGGACGTCGAATTCGATCGACTCCAGCGCAAGCTGCCCGGCTTCGATCTTGGAGAAGTCCAGGATGTCGTTCAGAATTACGAGCAGGTAGCTGGCCGAATGGCGCACGGCTTCAGCGTGTTCCCGCTGCTCTCGAGTGAGTTCGGTCTCCAGCAGCAATCCGTTCATGCCGATAATGCCGTTCATTGGCGTGCGGATCTCATGGCTGACGTTGGCCAGGAACTCGGACTTCATCCGGGAGGCCTCGAGCGCCGCGTCGCGCGCCTGCCTCAGCTCGACCGATTGCGCGGCCAGGCGTTGGCCGGCCTCTTCCAGCCGCCGCGTGTATTCCATCAGTTCGTGTTCGGCGCGCTTGCGGTCGGTAATGTCGCTCAGCGTGCCTTCATAGTAGAGCGCATTTGCCCGTTGGTCGGCGACCTGCCGGGAGTTCTCCAGCACGGTGATGTAGCTGCCGTCCTTGTGCCGCAACAACAACTCGACATTCTGCAGGACGCCCTTCTGGTTCAGTTGGTCCAGGATCTCCCGCCGGTTGCCAGGGTAGACATAGAGATCCCGGGCGACGTCCACCCGCTTCAGTTCCTCTTCCGACCCATAGCCGAGCATGCGAACCAGCGCCGGATTGGCAGCCAGGATTCTACCTTCGGGGCTGGTCCGGTAGACCCCGTCCGGCACGTTTTCGAAGAGTCCCCGGTAGCGGGCTTCGCTTTCCGCGATCGCCGCCTGCACTTTCTCTCGCGCCAGGATGTCCCGCCGGTACATGCGCAGCAACAGGGCCGGAAACAGCGTGAGCATGCAGGAGACCAGCGCCAGCAGATTCAGGTACCGCCAACGCTCCGCCAATTCCCGGCCGACCTGATCCTGATGCTTCCAGACGGTCCCGATGGCGGCCTGGATCTCGGTGCCCACGCGGCCCACCACATCCGCCGCCCCCGCTTGTGGCGGGAAGGCTAACAGCGGCGCCACGAGTTCCTTCACCCGGTCCACATAGACCTTCGCGTCTTCGGCGGCGCCACCGGCCCGGGGAAGCGCCGCGACCGCTTCACGGTACGCTCTCAGGTGGCGCTCCCGCGCCTCGGCGGAAACGGCCGGCGTTTTGGTGAGTGCGCGATGAAGATCTCGGGCGGTCTTGCGGATCTCCTGAAGACGGTCGATACAGGCCAGGTTTCGGGCCAGTTCCTGGCGGTCCATGTTGATCGAATCGATCACCGAGATGCTGGACAGAATTGACAGAAGTGCCAGGCCGACCATGACCCAGGACCACGGCCGGACCGCCAACGGGACGGGGAATCGACGGAGGCTCGCACCGTCTGGTGTCGCGGCAGGACTCGGGCTCGAAGTGGAGCCTGCAATTGGCACACACCTCTATCGGCCTGTGCGGCCGGATTCTCCAGGGAAGGAGGTAAGAAAACCTTACGACCGGCCTATTCCAAACGGCGGATGGTGTACCGGCGGGCCGCTCGAGCCTTGCCGGTCGCCTCATCCACGTCAACGATAACCGAGTGTAATTCCACGCCCTTACGGGCCGCCTCCATGCGGATGGGCATCGAAGTGAGGAAGCGGCGGAGCACGCCGGCCTTTTCGACGCCGATGATCGAGTCGTAGGGCCCGGTCATACCCGTATCGGTCTGATAGGCGGTGCCGCCGGGCAGCACCCGGGTATCGGCGGTCGGGATGTGTGTGTGGGTTCCGAAGACTCCCGACACGCGGCCGTCCAGATGCCAGCCCATGGCCATCTTTTCGCTGGTCATTTCGGCATGGAAGTCGACAATCCGAACCCTGACCGAATCCAATTCGGCCAGAATCTGGTCGGCCTTCCGGAAAGGGCATTCGGTGGCGGGCATGTGAACGCGGCCCTGAAGGTTGATGACGGCGCAATCGACGCCATTGCGGGCTCGGACAACCGCGACGCCTTGACCGGGCAACTCGGCGAGATAGTTTGCCGGTCGAAGCAGGCGGGGTTGCCGGGCGAAGTAGTCGTAGATCTCCCGCTTGTCCCAGATGTGGTTGCCGGTGGTCAGAACGTCGAGGCCGAAAGACAGCAGTTCTTCGGCGACCAGGGGCGTGATTCCAAATCCACCGGCGGCATTCTCGGCGTTGGCTATGGCGAGGTCGATCTTCTCTTGCGAGATGATCTCTTGCAGATGTTCGCCGACGATGCCTCGGCCGGAGGAAGCGAATATGTCCCCAATGAAGAGTATGTTCATCGCGCTTAGCTTGCCGGGATGCCTGGTTCGGAAGGATGCCGGAGAACTCCCCACCGAGTGAGGAAAGGAGCGCGCCGCTTGGCCGTGTCAGCCCTTCTCCTTGACCCCTTTCAGACAGGGGGGAGCCCTCCGAGCGCCTTTAGGCTTCTCCATGGCGGTTTGAGGCCGCCGGAGCTTGCTCACCGGCGCAAAACCGAGCCGGGCCCCGAGAAATTGAGTGTTGGATCAATTATTTAGGGCGTCGCACCTGCTTTCGAGATGCGCTCCTCGACTCAGTATAACGGATCGGCCGACCGGATTAGCTCTACTTCAGGCATTCGGCGATCTCTTTTTCCGGGATCGCGCCCTCGCGGACCAGGCGCCAGGACGGTTCGGTGATATCGACGGTGGTGGCCCAGGTGCCGGCCAGCGTTCCGCCGTCCAGCACCAGGTCGATGCGCCCATCCAGGACGACGAAGGTCTCGATTCCGCTGCGGCAGGTCGGCTGGCCCGAGATGTTGGCGCTGGTGGCGATCAGCGGCTGGCCGAGGTGCTCGAGCAACGCGCCGACAACCGTGGCTCGCGATTGCCGCAGGGCCAGGCGGCCGGTGTTCCCGGTGACTTTCAGGGGAATCCTGGCCGAAGCGGGAACGATGATGGCCAGGGGGCCGGGCCAGAAGCGGCGTGCCAGCAGGTAGAAGCGGCTCGGGAGTTCACTCGCAAGATCCTCGGCCATAAGGAAATCCGAGACAAGAATCGGCAGCGACCGGTGCTCCTCGCGGCCCTTGGCGGCGAACACTCGCCCGACCGCTCGCAGATTGAAGGGATCGGCGACCAGGGTATACAAGGCATCGGTTGGGATGGCCACGACCTCGCCGCGGCGGATGGCGTCGGCAGCCCGCTGGATGGCTTCCGGCCGAGGTTGCTCGGGATCGACTACGATCAAGTCAGTTGCCACGATTACCGGTTTCGAGATCTTGAGATTAGGGTCGGACGCAAGTAAGCGGCCAACGCAGATTGTACCGCATCCCGCCCCCCGGAAATGGGGACAGTAACAAATAACCCCTTTTCCGCGCCCCGCGGACCGCCGCCAACCTCCCGGCAAGGCCCGCCTGGGATGTCTGCCCGGACAGAGTGGAAGAATAGGAAAAGCAACAACTTACCCCATCTCCGCACCCCAC
>JAUYBU010000009.1 GCA_030693045.1 Bryobacterales bacterium
GCGGTGACCCCTCATCGATTGGCGGAACTTCGGCGCGTGACGCCGTTGGTGGCGCCTCCCTTCGAACTCACCCAGAAGGAGCCGAACCGGGGAAAGGTCGTCAAAGAGATCGACTACCAGAGCCTGCTGCCGCGGCCGCACCTGACGGTGCCGCCCACGCCGCGTTCCATCCCCGGCAGCGGGATCCAGGCGCCACCCCCGCCTCCCCCGCCCGTCGAGGCCGACAAGCCTCAAGTCCCGCTGCCTGAGCCGCCCAAGGCCGAGGTGGCGGAGGCGTCCCCTCCGCCGCCTCCGCGGATTCAGACGGACGAGAAGCCCAAGTTGATGTTCGAGACGCCCGCGGCAATGGCCGGAACAGCCAGAGGTTTGGGCAAGCTGGCCCCGCCCACGTCTTCCGTGCAAGAGGCGATTCGCGCCGCGGCGCGGCAGGCGACGGCGGGCGGGATCGTGGTGGGCGATTTCGGAGATGGACCGGGCGGCATCGGCGAAGCCGTGAACCTGCCCGGAACACAGGGCCGTCAGGGGTCCGCCGTCGAGTTGTTGAGCGATCCGCTGGGCGTCGACTTCCGCCCCTACCTGACGCGAATCCTGGCCTCGGTGCGGCGGAACTGGTTCGCCGTGATTCCCGAGAGCGCGAAGTTGGGCCGCGGCGGCCGGGTGCAGATTCAGTTCGCCATCAGCCGCGACGGGCGCGTCCCTAAACTGGTGATCGCCTCGCCTTCGGGCGCCGAGGCGCTGGACCGCGCCGCGGTGGCCGGCATCAGCGCCTCGAATCCGTTTCCGCCGCTTCCGGCCGAGTTCCGCGGCGAGCAGGTCCGGCTCCAGTTCACCTTCCTTTACAACCAGCCGCGGAGTGGACCATGAAGGCCGGGGCCGGTCGCTTCGATCCTCGCGGATCCCGTTGGGCAGGCGGTTTGGCCTGCCGGGACTTTCGCCACGGTCTCCCATGGGGGCGGAAGTGACCGTCCCCGATTTTCGTTTTGGAGTCGCCGTGTGAAGAAACGATATTACACCGCCATGGGATGCTATGCGTTGTTCGCGCTGGCGGCCTGGTTTCAGTTGAGCGGCACCCTGCGCAATGCGTTGTGGATCCTGTTGGCCGGGCTTGCCATGAAAACCTGGCTTCACAAGAAACGGTCCGAGGAGTAAGGCATTCGCCCGCCGGAGCCGTAAGGCAATTCCCCCCTGCCTCTTAAGGTAACCCTTCGAAAGACAAAGGCCTGGGAAAGCGGTAAAACTGTCGATAAGAGACTGAGAGCGAACACCGCAAGCAGTTCCGCGTGTTCCATTTTGGAACACGGGTTCCAAATTGGAACTGCTGGCACCGATGCGTGTTCCACATCGGAACCGCGGGTGTATTACGAGACTTAGCGCGGCGCTTCCGGTGTCGGCATTGGGTCCCTATTGAATTCGTTGAATCGACGGGGGATGTTTCCCCGCGAGGGTGGCCATTGAGTCCCGGCTCGGGGTTGGCGATGCGGGTGCATAGATAGAGGGCGGAAAGGCCAAAGCACATGCGAGCCAAAAAAGCGAGTTCGTCGGAGAACAACAACAGCAGGCGCGATCGGGTCGTGCTCGAGCATCTAGCGCTGGTCAAGGCGATCGCGGTGCGCGTGCACGAGAATCTGCCCGTGCACGTGGATCTCGATGACCTGGTGCATGCGGGCATCCTGGGTCTGTTCGACGCCGCGACCAAGTACAACCCCGACAAGAAGGTCGCGTTTTCCAGTTACGCAAAACACCGGATCAAGGGTGCGATCCTCGACAGCTTGCGTCAACTGGACTGGGCTTCCCGCGATTTGCGGCGCCGCCACAAGCAGGTGGAAGCCGCCACCCGCGATCTGGCTTCGGAACTGCAACGCAATCCCACCGAAACCGAAGTCGCCGAGAAACTCGGCGTCGAACAAACCCGCTGGCGGCAGATGATGGTCGATCTCCGCAGCGCCGGCATGGTCTCGGCGTCGACGCGCGCGGGCGACAACGACGATCTCCCGGCCCCCGATTTCCCGAGCAAGCCGGAAACGCAGCCCGACCGCATGTGTGAGCGCGAACAGCTTCGGGAAGTCCTCTCGACCGCCATGCAAACTCTGCCGGAACGCTATCAGAAAGTCGTCGTGCTCTATTACACGAATGAAATGACGATGAAGGAAATCGGCGGCGTGCTGGGAATCAACGAAAGCCGGGTCTCGCAGATCCACAAAGCCGCGCTCGAGAAGATGGCTACCGTTCTGCAACTGGCCGGAATCCACTCCAGCCACGCCTTCGCGGACTGAATCCGCGGGCCGGGCACCCCGGTCGCGGCTCGGATACTGCTACTGAGCCGCGCGCGTCAGCAAGCGGTACTTGCCACCTGAAAGCGAACCGGAGACTCAGTTGACCGTGATCGAGTAGGGCATTACGCGCAGGATCCCGCCGCGCGACCAGAGGCGCAGGTCAAAGCCTCCGAGCAGTTCACGCAAGCGGGCGTCGATGACCGATTCGGCCGAGCGCGCCAGCAACATGTCGATCAGCCAGCGCTTGGGCGGATACGGCGCCAGCCGGATCCTTTCCGCCGCTGGAATTTTCGCTTTGGCGCGCACCAGCGCAATGGCGCGATCCAGTCCGCCCAATTCGTCCACCAGTCCGCGCTCCCGAGCTTGGGCGCCCATCCACACGCGCCCTTGCCCCAGAGCGTCGATCTCCTCCGGTTTGCGTTTGCGCGCTTCGGCCACCCGAACCAGAAAACCCCGATAGACGCTCCCGATCGACTCCCGGAGCTTTTCCCTTCCCGCATCGCTCAAAGGCTGGTAATCGGAATCGATGTCCGCGAACCGCCCGCGTTTCAGCGTTTCCTTCTGAATCCCCAATTTGTCGTAGAGTCCCCGCAGATTTATCTTGCCGTAGATCACCCCGATCGAGCCGGTAATGGTGTCCGGATAGGCGACGATCGGGTCGCCGGTCATTGAGATGTAGTAGCCGCCCGAGGCCGCGACGTCGGCCATCGAAATCACCAGGGGCTTCTTCTTGCCGAGCAGTTTCATCTCGCGCAGGATGTCGTCGGAAGCGATCGCGTCGCCGCCGGGAGAATCGATGCGAACGATCACGCCCTTGATCCCGGCGTCGTTGCCGGCTTGCCGCAGCAACTTGATGAAGGACTCGGAGGCGATCACGCCGTCCGAGCCGGGGCCTTCGGCGCGCCCGCGCAGAATCGTACCTTGGCCCACCACGTAAGCGATGCGCCGGGTCTTCTCGGGTAAAGGCAAAAGCGCCCGCAGATAGTCCCGATGGGAGACCTTCTTAATCTCCTTCTGGCCCAGCCGCTTCATCACTTCGTCGAAAACCTGGTCTTCGTAGAGCAGGTCGTCGACCAGCCCGCCGGCTTTCGCCTGTGGCGCCAGGAACGGACCCTGGTCGATCAGCGCCCGCACCTCGTCCGGGCTTCTCTTCCGGCTGGAGGCAATCACGCCGACCAGTCGGCCGTAGAGTTGGTCGAGCACCGCGTTCAGCACCTCGCGCGTTTCCTCGCTCATCGAAGTGCGGGTGAACATGTCGGCGGCGTCCTTGTACTTCCCGATGTGCTCGACTTCCATCTGGACGCCGAGCTTGTCCAAGGTCTTGCGGACGAACATCAGCTCCGCGCGCAGCCCTTTGACGTCGAGCACGTCCTCGGGCGCCATGTAGACCCGGTCGGCCGCCGTCGCCAGGTAGTACTCCCGCGTGCCGGGATTTCGCAGCCAGGCGATCACCGGCTTGCCGGACTTCCGGAATGCCAGGAGGCCGTCGCGAATCTCCTGGAGTCTCGCCCATCCGGCCTCCACTCCCTGCGGCGCGAGCACCAGCGCCTTGATCCGCTTATCCTCGGCGGCCCGATGCAGGATCTCCCACGTGTCGCGAACCGTCAGCGGCGACTGCGACTCCCAGAACGGGGGCAGGAAGTCGACCGGCGGTTGCTCCGGCACCGGACCTTCCAGACGAAGAACCAGCGTCGAACCGTCGGCCACCGTAGGGTGCCGGTCGCCCAACCGCGCCAGCGCGAAGACCAGAATGACCAGGCTCATGCCAGCCAGCACCAGCCCGACCACCATCCCAAGCAAGAATTTTTTCATGGCAACGCAGGCCTATTTCGGGGACACTCTCGAAAATCGCAGAGACCTGGGGACACTCCGGGCTACCTTCACGCAAACCACCGCTTCAACCACCCCACAGGCGTGTCCCCCATTTCTCATCGCCCCGAAATACGGCTAGGCTCCTTCCAGGATCAGATCGACGCGCTTGCTGACTTCGCGCAAATAGGCTTCGTCGCCGCCCGGCAGTTCGACGGTTGCCGTCCCCTGGAACCCGATCCCAGCCAGCGCCTGGTGAACCGCCTTCCAATCGACGTCGCCTTCGCGCAGCGCGCAGAAGTCGGCCACCGATTTCTTGATGGCCGGATCGCGGCGCAAAGAGAAATCCTTGAAGTGGAGCTTCACGATGCGCTTGCCCAGCGTGCGGATCCAGTCCTGTGGGAACCCATACAGCACGATGTTGCCGACGTCGAAGTAGGCCTTCACCCACGGACTCTTGAACTGGTCGACGTAGCTGGCGAATTCGATCGGGCTCAGCAGAAACTTGTTCCAGACGTTCTCGATGCCGATGACCACTTTCAGCTTCTCGGCCAGCGGCAGCAACTTGCGGACGGCCTGCACCGACCGGTCCCAGGCGTCCTTGTAGCCGACCTCCTTGCTGACCACCGCCGGCACCAGCAGCACCGTGTCGGCGCCCCAGAATTTCGCGTTCCGGAGGCTGGTCTCCATGCCCTGGATGCTCTGGGCCACGACAGCCGGGTCCGGCGACGACAGCGGAAACTTCCAATGCGCCTGGTTCATCACCGAGTGGATGCGGATGCCCGTGGCTTCGGCGGCCTTCTTCGCCGCCTCGGCTTCCTTCATATCTGGCGTCGTCGCCAGTTCGACATCCTCGAAGCCCACGGCGCGAGCCAGCCGGAAACGTTCCTCCCAAGATCCCTTGGGCAGCATTTCGACGTAGACGCCCTTGCGGATCGGAAGCCGCGCCGCGGCCAGGTTGCCCGCCCCCGCCAAAGCCGCCGATGCGGCCACGAAATCACGTCGGTTCATAGTTTCCTCCCTTTACACAAAGCTCAGTCCGAGTTCCGCTCCAACCTTCCGGATGTAGCGCTGGCCTTCTTCGTACTCCGCGGCGGTTTTCAAATGCTCCATGATCAGCGTCGCCTCATGCCCCAGCGAGGCGATCCCGCGCAGAAAAGGCCGGTACTCGATCTCGCCGCGCCCAGGAATCACTTCCACGAAATGCACGTTCATCTCCGGGAGCCAGGCCAGGTCCTTGGCATGCACCGAGACGATCCACTGCCCCAGCTTGCGGTAACACTCCTCGATGAAGGCCGCGTTGTTGTAGAAACGCTCCGGGCTGTTGATGCCGTTGCAGGGGTCCAGGTGTACGCCGAACTGCTTGCGGTCGACGGCGCGGATCAGCTTCAGGTACGAATCGGGGCCGTCGGGTATGGCCCAGCCCATCATCTCCACCGTGTACTTGGCGCGCTTGGGCTTGACCTCGTCTATCAGCCGCCGGACATTTTCGACCGTCGCGTCGAAAAACTCGCGCGAAAAGTTCTTCGGATGGGCTGCGTACCAGATCTTGGGATGGTACGATCCGGCTATGTCGACGCAGCAACGCGCGCCAACCATGTCGGCCAGCGCGAAACGCTCGGCCACGTAGCGGAAGTTCTTCTTGCGCTCCTCGAGGTTCGGATCCAGCAGATTCTTCCACGCGCCGACTTCGGCGATGACCACGTTCTCGGCGGCAAACGCCTTTTCGATCTCGCGCACGCGCGCCGGATCGTCCACGCTGGCGCGCGGGCAGGTTCCGGCGCCGTAGCCCAGACGCCGGTGCTCGCGGGCGATCTCGCGCGGATCGTCGGACTTGATAAAGACCGGCCCGCCCAGACGGATCGGCCGTCCGGCGGAGGCTGCCGGGAACGCCGCCGCGGCGGAGGCAGCGGCAAGAAATTTGCGACGAGTGGTTCTGTAGGTCACGACAACGATTCTATCCCATGCGGCACGCCGTTACGACTTCTGCTTGATCTGAATCTGGAGCACCACCTGCCGCACGCCGTGCACCTTCTTGGCCAAGCGTTCGGCTTTGGCCCTGCCCCTCTCTTTTTCCACCACCCCTCGAATCGTGACCACTCCGCTTTCCACCTTCACGTCGAACGTGCCGCCCTTTACGTCGGGGTCGTTGGCCAGTTTGCGCCGCACCTGATCGTAAATCACGTCGTCGGAAACCTGCTTCTGCGCCAGCAGCGCGCCGGCGGCCGCGACAAGCAGCGAAAGCACCAGGCAGATTGAAAGAACGCGCATCGTCATTCGCCTTCCTCCCCCAGCATAGAACACCTAATTCGGGGACAGGCTACGAAATCCCGAAACTCCGCGCCTGCGACGCCGGCACTGGCGTCCGAGTTTCGGGATTTCGTAGCCTGTCCCCGAATTGAATTTCGGGATTTCGTAGCCTGTTGGAATGGGCCTTCGGCCCGCGAAACTTCATGAAAAACCGGCATGGTGGCATCCTGACAGAGGCGGGAGTTGGTGAGGTCGAGGGGACAGTGGAGAAGTTGAGACTGTTAGCCTGTTTGATCCGGAGCATGCGCGCTCTGCGCGAATGATTGGGCGTCGTTCGTCTCCCGCCGGGAGCGGCGATAGCACGTGACCCTGCCTGGGATTACCTTTTGGCATGCTCTCCACTCCGCCAAGGAGAGACGGGATGGCTTATCGAGTCGCAGCAGTTGACATTCACAAGAAGATGTTGGCGGTGGTGGTGGCTGACGTGGCCGTGGAAGGCGAGTATGAGTTTGAGCGGCGGAAGTTTGGCGCTACCCCCGACGAATTGCATCGGATGGCCGAATGGCTGATCCAGCAGGAGGTCGAAGAAATAGTCATGGAATCGACCGCGCAGTACTGGAAGCCGGTGTGGGGATCGCTGGAGCGGTACTGGAAGCCTGCGCGTCAGCAACGCGAGGGGGCCACCAAGATGTCGGGTACGCTGCACCTGGCGCAGGCTAAATCCAACCGCGGGCCGCGCGGGCGAAAGAACGATTTCGCCGACGGCGAACGGATGGTCAAGCGGCTGGTGGCGCAGGAACTGATTTTGAGCTTCGTGCCGGATCCGGAGCAGCGGCTCTGGCGAACGGTGACGAGGCGCAAGCTCCAATTGACCCGCGCGAAGGTGCGCTTTACGAATCAACTCGAGAGTCTATTGGAACAGGCGCACATCAAGCTGTCGAGTTTGGTGTCGGATATTCTGGGCGTCAGTGCGCGGCGCATGTTGCAGGCGGTGGCGGAAGGGGAAACCGATCCGGCCGCTCTGGCGACTCTGGCCGATTGCCGGCTACAGGCCACGCCGGAACAATTGGCCGATGCGCTGGGGGCCTGCCAGCAACTCCCTGGAGTTTACCGCCGGCTGCTGAAGATGGCGCTGGAGGAGTTGAAACTAATGGAGGAGCAGATCGAGCAACTGGATCGGGAGGCCATGGGTCTACTCCAGCAGTATCAGGAGGCGGTGCTACGAGTGGCGGAAGTGCCCGGTTTTGGGGTGGATTCGGCGCTACAGATGATCGCCGAAGTGGGCCCCGAGGCAGCGGCTTTCCGGTCGGAAAAGGCCCTGGCTTCGTGGGTGGGAGTGTGTCCGGGAAACGAAGAGAGCGCCGGCGAGTCTCAAAGTACGCGATCGCCCAAGGGCAACCGCCCGATGCGGCGGCTTCTCAATCAAGCTGCGCATGCGGCCATAAAGGTCAAAGGAAGCATATTTGACGTAACGTTTCGCCGGTTGCTGCCGCGCTTGGGATACAAGCAGGCCATCTGGGCTATCGCTCATCGGCTTTGCCGCGTGCTTTGGCTGATTCTCCATCAGGGGGTCCGCTACCAGGAACGGGGCCTGGAGGTGAGTGCCAAGTCCAAGCGCACGCGCGCCGCGCGGATGATCAGGGAACTCCAGAAGCTCGGCTATCGCGTGGAAGGCGGACCGCTTCCAGTCGCCAACCGGGCCTGAAGGGGGGAGGGTTTTTCGACCCTGTCCCCGAATTGAGTTTCGGGATTTCGTAGCCTGTCCCCGAATTAGGCGCTCACCCTTCGCCGGTCATCGAACGCCAGTCGATCTGGTTCAGAAACGCCGGATTTTCCCGCCACTTCGGTTTCACCTTGACGAACAACTCCAGGTAGACCTTGCGGCCGAAGAACTTCTCCATGTCCAGCCGCGCGAACGTGCCCACGCGCTTGAGCATCGCGCCCTTGGCGCCGATGACGATGGCCTTCTGGCCTTCCTTCTCGACATAGATGGTCGCCAGCACGCGCAGCAGGCGGGGCGTGTCGTCCCACTGGTCGATGAGGATCGCCACCGAATGCGGCACCTCCCGCTGCGTCTCGGCGAGAATCTTTTCGCGGATCATTTCGCCCGCCAGGAACCGCTCCGGCTGATCGGTGATGTAGTCGGCGGGGAAGTGGGCCGGGCCTTCCGGCAAGCGCCCGAGGATCGCTTTTTTCAGCTCCTCCAACCCTTCCCCGCTTCTTGCCGAAACCGGGACATAGTCGGCGAAATCGTGGGCCGCCTTGTACTTCTCGATCAGCGGCAGCAGAACCGCCTTGTCCTCCAGCCGGTCGATCTTGTTGAGCGCCAGGATGCAGGGGGTCTGGCTCTTGCGGACCAGGTCGATCGCCTGCGCGTCGGCCCCGGTAAACGGCACACTCGCGTCGCCGACGAAGACCAGCACATCGCGGCCGTCCAGCGCCGCGCGAACCGTTTGCATCATGCGCCGGTTGAAGGTCGTATCCGATTTGTGGATGCCGGGGGTGTCCACAAAAACGATCTGCGCGTTATCCAGCGTCAGCACGCCCTGAATCGTCGTCCGCGTGGTTTGCGGCTTGCGGGCGACAATCGCCAGCTTGGCCCCGACCAGGGCGTTCATGAGCGTGGACTTGCCGGCGTTCGGCAGGCCCAGGAGGGATACGAACCCGGAGACAAAGCCGGGCCTTTCGGTGTCACTCATTCGACGGTTTCTCCAATTTCGAAATCCGGACCTGATCGACGCGCAGCTCGCTTGCGGCCAGCACCTCGATCCTTATTCCCTCGCGTTCAACGGCCTCGCCGATCTTCGGCACGCGCCCAAGCCACTCCGACACCAGGCCGCCAACGGTAATCGACTCCGGCTCCTGGTCCGGCCGGAAATCGACCAGGTCGCGCAGATGATCGAGGCCGAAACTGCCCGACACGACGAAGCCCCCGTCCGGGTCGGGTGTGACGTCGTGCGCCGGTTCGTGCTCGTCGCGAATTTCGCCGAAGACCTCTTCGACCAGGTCCTCCAGCGTCGCCAGTCCGGCCGTGTTCCCGTATTCGTCGACCACCACCACCATGTGCGTGCCGTCGGCCTGCATCTCGCGCAACAGATCGGCAACTTTCTTGGTCTCCGGCGCCAGGCGAATGGGGCGCATCAGTTCGCGTATCGTCTTGCGCGCCCGCTCGTCCTCTTCCAGTTCGAACATGTCGCGCACGTGGACGAAGCCGACGATGTTGTCGATCGACTCCTCGAAAACCGGAATGCGCGAGTACTGCTCATGGATGACCAGCTCGCGGAGATCGTCCAGTGAACGGTCCTCGCCGATGGCGACGATCTTGGGCCGCGCCGTCATCACCTCGCGCACGGTGGTGTCGCCGAAAGCCACCACCGACTGAATCAGCTTGCGGTCGTCCTCTTCGATCAATCCCTCTTCGGCGCCGGCCGTGATCAGCGCTTCGACGTTCTCTTCGGGCGAAGGCGCCTGGCTCTGTTGCCCGGCCGGCTCGCTCAGGTCGGAAAGCGACTGCAGGAAGGCTAGCACCGACGTCAGCGGCCGAACCGCGAAGGTCATTGCGCGCAGCAGCGGAAGCATCGGAAGCAGCCAGCGCGAGCCGGCTTTGCGGTAGATCAGTTGGGGGATGATGTAGGCGGCCGCCAGCATGGTTGCCCAGGCGAACAAGGCGGCTTCCACCAGCGCCATCCGGAACGGCGCCGCGCGCTCGGCCGAGATTCCAAACGTCGCCAGGCCGAGCAAAAGCAGCGAGGAGTGCTTGATCAGCGAAAAGGCCAGCGCGCCGCGCTCGCCTTTGAGCCCGATGCGGTCTTCCAGCGTATCGCGAAAAAACTCCAGCGCGGGCAGTTCGCGGGCGCGCAGCCGCATCGATTCCAGATACAGCAGTTGCACGAAGGTGGACAGGCCCAGCACCAGGGTGAGCGCGGCGGCGGCGGCAACCAGCAGCAGCGTCACCGCCGCACCCGTTCAATCAGTCCGGCCCCCAGGCCCAGCGTCTTGCGCCATCCGGCCTCGGCGCGCGCCATGCGGCCGCGGTCGCGCGCATGGTCCATGCCCAGAAGATGCAGCAGGCCGTGGAGCATGAGGATGGCGATTTCCTGCTCCACCGGATGAGAGAACTGGCACGCCTGCGCGGCGGCGCGGTCGGCCGAAATGGCGATCTCGCCCAGGTCCCCGCCCGGCTCGCCGCTGGGGAAGGAAAGGACGTCGGTCGGGCAGTCGTTACCTAGAAACTGGAGGTTCAGCCGCCGCAGTTCGCGGTCGCCGGTGACCAGGCAGGTGAAGCGGCGGCCCTCGGCAACCTCCTGGCACAGCCGCTTGGCGAACTCCAGCAACGCCGGCCGGTTCAAGCTGGCCGGGGCGCGTCGATACAGCAGGAGTCTTTCCTGGGACGGCATTGTGAGCGCGCTCAGGCGCCCTGAACTTCGGGCTGGGCCGGCGTCTGAGCCGCCGCGTCCTCGCCCTGCTTTTCGGCCGGCGGCTCGCCCAGCTTCAGCGAAAGCTGCCGGCCGGTGGTCAACTCGGAATAGCGCTCGTACGCCTTGACGATGCGCTGGACGAGCGTGTGGCGCACCACGTCGCGCTCGTCGAAATAGACGAAGCTGATGCCTTCGACGCCGCGCAGCACGTCGATCACCTCCAGCAGGCCGCTGCGCCGCCCCGCCGGCAGGTCGATCTGGGTGATGTCGCCGGTGACCACCATTTTGGAGTTGAAGCCCTGGCGCGTGAGGACCATCTTCATCTGCTCGGCCGTCGCGTTCTGGGCTTCGTCGAGAATGATGAAGCTGTCGTTCAAGGTGCGGCCGCGCATGAAGGCGATGGGCGCGATCTCGATGGTCTCGCGCTCGATGAGTTTTTCGACCTTCTCGGCCTCGAGCATGTCGTAGAGCGCGTCGTAGAGCGGGCGCAGGTACGGATCGACCTTCTCCTGGAGGGTCCCGGGCAGGAAGCCCAACCGCTCGCCGGCCTCGACGGCGGGCCGCGTCAGGATAATGCGGCTCACCTTCTTGCCCAGGTAAGCGGAGATGGCCATCGCCACCGCCAGGTACGTCTTCCCGGTCCCGGCCGGGCCGATGCCCAGCACCAGGTCGCTGCGCTCGATGGCGTCGACGTAGCGCCGCTGGTTGACCGTCTTGGGCGCCAGCGTTTTCTTGCCGAAATTGCGCTGCCGGCCGCTCTCGATCAGGCTGCGCAGGCTCACCTCGGCGTCGCCGGCGACCACGCGGAAATAGCTGTTCAGGTCGCCGTTGTTGAAGCTGTGCCCTTCGCGGATCAATGCGAAATAGTCCTCCAGAATCCCGGCCGCGCGCATCGCGTTGGATTCGTCGCCCTCGATTTCCAGCGAGTCGTTCAAAAGGCGCGTGGAAACATTCAGACCCGTCTCCAGCACCCGGATATTCTCATCGCGCGTCCCGAACAGGGATTCGATCCCCCGGCTGATCTGCACACTGAGTTTCATGCCGCGCTAAGCGTGATTGCCTCCATGGAAAGGATCGTTCTCAAGCTTCTGGTCACGACAGCAGGTGGCACAACGGGGGGGAGTATCGACCGTGAAGTCCGCTCGTGCGGAGCACCCATCCACATCCGCCCCCACTATAGCAGAGGCGGTTCGGCGCTACAAGCTAAACTTTCGCGGCGGCGTAGCGCCGGGCTTTAGCCTCGCCCTTCCGGCTGTCCCATTCCGTGCGACACTGGGGACTTGGGACGGGATGGATGATGCGGCGTTTCGCATGTGGGCTTTTCCTGCTGGCCTGGCTGCCGGCGGCGGCGCAAACCGGCGGTCTCCCGCCCGAATGGGAGGCCCGCAAGATGCTGGCCGACCTGGCCACCGAGACGCAGCGCTTCAAGCCGATTCTCGACCAGGTGGATCCCAAGGCGTGGGTAGCCGCGGGCGCTCCGGAAACCTACGTGACCCAGTTGAAGTCGACCCGGAACGAAGTCGACTACCTCATAACCACCACCAAAGCGCTGGCTGAGCGGCCCGAGAAGCTGGCCTTGGCGCTGGAAGCGCTGTTCCGGATGCAGGCGGTGGAAGCGTTCCTGCGGTCGCTGGGCGAAGGCATCCGGCGCTATCAGAACCCGGCCCTGGCCGACCTGCTGAACGGGCTGATGGGGGAGACCCTGGCCAGCCGCGACCGGCTTCGCCACTACGTGGTCGAACTGGCGGCAATCAAAGAGCAGGAGTTTGCGATCATGGACCAGGAGGCGCAGCGCTGCCGGGCGATGATCTCCCGGCAGCCCGCCGCGGCTCCCAGGAAGAGTCAGCCGAAGGGGGAGGAGAAGTGAACGAACCCCGCGTATTCACGTGCAGCATCTGCGCCGAGTCCTCGCGCGACATCTGCGTGTACTGCACCAAGGACGCCTGCCAGAACCACATCTGCCGAAGGTGCCTGCGTTGCAGCGACTGCTGCGAGTGCGAAGTGCCGCTGGATGCGCACGCGCCGGGCGCGCCGGGCCCCGATCAGCCCAGCTTGTAGGGCGCGCGGTACTGGTATTGCAGGAATTTGTTCGCCGCCGCGTTGTTGGTGAACCGCTCGGTCTTGCCGTCCCACTCGAGGTAGCTCTTGGTCTTGTGGGCGATGTTGCCGATCAGGGTGTTGGACGTCGAGATGTGGCCGATCAGGATGTCGCAGTTGCACTTCTTGCGGCTCTTGATGCAATCCAGGAAGTTGCGCGCGTGGAAGGCCGTGTCGGCGCTGCCCTTGGCGCTCTTGGGCTCGATCACCGTCTTCTTGGACCCGCCGTAGGAGCGCTCCGTCACCCGGTCCAGCGGCGTTCGCGCGCCGAACGTCCTTTCGGTGATGCTCTCGGGAACCACTTCCCAGCGGTTGCCGTACAGGTACAGCGTGCCCTTGGTGCCGCGAATCTCCATCTCGGCGCCGGTCGCGCAGCCCTTGGCGGCGTTGGCGTCGTAGCAGCAGAAAATCATCATCATGCCGCCGAAGTCCCACATCACCTCGAGTGTGTCCGGGATCTCGCGGTTGTCCTTGATGCCGGCGTAGCGGCCGCCCATGGCCACCACGGCTTTGGGCGATTCCTTGCCCAGCGCCCAGCGCAGCATGTCCATGTAGTGCACGCCGAAGTTGGTAAGCTGGCCGCCCGAGTGGTTGTAGAACCAGCGAAAGTTGTAGAACGCGCGGTTCCGATTGTATGGGACTTTCGGCGCCGGGCCCAGCCACTGGTCCCAGTCGAAGTCGGACGGCAGCGGGCCGTCGGGCGCCGCGCCGAGCCCGTTCGGCCACTCGTTCTGGATGTGGAAGCTCTTGGCAAGGCTGATAGTGCCCAGCGCGCCCGAGCGGACATAATCCACCGCCTCCATGAGGAACTTCCCCGAGCGGCGATGGATGCCGACCTGCGTCACGCGCTTGGTCTGCTCGGCCACTTCCACCATGCGCCGGCCTTCGGACACCGTCAGCGAGAGCGGCTTCTCGACGTAAACGTCCTTGCCGGCGTGGCAGGCGTCGACAAACATCAGCGCGTGCCAGTGATCCGGAGTGGCGATGGCGACGGCATCCACGTTCTTGTCGTCCAGCACCTTCTTGTAGTCCTTGTACCGGGTTGGCGTGCCGCGGGACTTCTTCACCGCGAAATCCAGGTAGTCCTCGCGCAGGTCGCACACGGCCATCGTCTGCGAATCGCCGTGCTCGAGAAATCCGTCGTGGACCTGGTCGCCGCGGTTGCCGAGGCCGATAAAGCCCATGCGCACGCGGTCGTTGGCGCCGAGAATGCGCGAGTAGCTTGCCGCCGTCGCCAGCGACGCCGTGCGCGCGAAATCACGTCGGGAGATCGAGTCCATGAAAATCCCTCACAATCTGGAGTTGACTATTCTTTTATATCCTAGTTTGCAGTGGAACGGAAACTTATACTCTGGTTGCTGGCGATGGCGATGACCTCCGGCGCGGCTCCCCGCATCCTGGTGCACGGCCACCGCGGCGCGCGCGCCGCGCGCCCGGAGAACACGCTCGCGGCTTTCCAATACGCGATTGAAGCGGGCGCGGACGTTCTGGAACTCGATGTCGCCGTGACGCGCGACAACGTGTTGGTGGTCTCCCACGACCCGGCGCCGAACGCCGACATCTGCTCCGGTCCCGGCCCGGCGCGCCCCATCCGCGAGATGACGCTCGCTCAACTGCGGCGCTGGGATTGCGGCGCGAAGGTGAACCCGGCGTTCCCCAGGCAACAGCCCGCGCCCGGCGCCCGCATCCCCACGCTCGATGAAGTGCTCGCGCTCGGGCGCGGCGGCTCGTTCGGCTTCAATATCGAGACCAAGAGTTTTCCGGATCGGCCGCAATTAACGCCCGCGCCGGAGGAGTTCGCGCGGATGCTCGCCGGCGCCGTGCGGCGTCACAAGCTCGAGTGGCGCGTCATCGTGCAGTCGTTCGACTTCCGCACGCTGGTAGCGATGAAGAAGATCGCGCCGGAGCTGAAACTGGCGGCGCTCTGGAATTCCGGCCCGCGCGACTTCGTTTTGATCGCGCGCGAAGCCGGCGCCGGGATCGTCTCGCCGCAGTTCGGCCTGGTGACGCCCGAACAAGTCCGCGCGGCGCACCAGGCGGGCCTCGAGGTCGTGCCCTGGACGCCAAACGATCCGGCCGACTGGGACCGCCTGATCGCCGCCGGAGTGGACGCCATCATCACCGACGACCCGGCGGCCCTTATCGCGCACCTACGCTAGAAAAATGCGTCAGCCTGGTATGGTCCATTTATTTCGCGACACTGCCAACAACCGCGTCTCACGGCCCCAGGGCCCAAGGTGCGATTCTCGAGAACGTCCCGGAATAAATGGACCATACCAGGCTGACGCATTTTCGGTGCGGTTCCCCGGTTACTTCTTTGGGGTCGCCAGAGCTTTCTTAATCACCGCTTCGCGGTTGCCCTTGGACCAGGCGTCCTGGATCTCCGGCTCCGGCATGCCGGCGATGCGGCCCAGCAGGATGACTCCCGGCAGCGCGTGCGGCAGGTGTTTCCAGCGCGCCATGTCGACAAGCGCCGGAAGGGCCGCCTCGCGCATGTGGTCGAGGATGCGCGGGTCGCGCTTTTCACTCATGTTGACCAGCGCGAAGGCCGCCTTATTGCGATCCGACCAGAGCAGGGAATTGAGCATCTCGACAAACCACGTGGGGGTGAAGTGAATGCCGTACTCGGGATCGCTCGCCCCCAGCACGGCGATCGCGCCCAGCGAGCGCATGGCGTTGTTGCGCACGCCGGAATCCGAATCCCGCATGGCCCATTGCAGGTCGTCCACCACCGTACGCTTCTTTTCGGCGTATCCGATCACCAACGCGGCCATGGCGCGTTGCTCGGGGTCGGAGGAGTTCTTGAGCACCTCGCGTAGCTCCGCCATGTACTTTTCGGCCAACCCGACGAACTGCAACTGGAAAGCGCGGGTGTCGGGATCGACCATCAGGGAGTGACCCCGGCTCAGGTCCTCGCCGGCTTCGCCGCGGGCGACCGCTCGCTCAAAGGCGGTGAAGAAACTGCGGAACGCCACCACCACGTCCACCGGAAGCTCGGCCTGGCCTTGCGGCTCGGCGTGGAACTCGAAGCGGGGCGCGCCCTTTTCCTCGACCCCGATGTAAAGCACCGCCTTGCCGTCTTCGCAGCAGACGGCTTCCAGGTTGGCCCGAACGATGCCGGGCACTTCTTCCAGGTGCTCCTCGACTTCGGCTTTTGACGGCGGCAGCAAATCGCCCTCCTTGAAGGGGAGAGCCTTTCGCACCCGGTCGGCGGAGATCTTGCGCAGACCGTAAAAGTCGATCGTGCCGATGCGCGGCACCTGGGCCGAAGCCAGCGCCGCTGAAAGAAGGAATGGAATCAGGAGCCGCAAACCTGTTCGACGCATGCGGCCCCCGTTTGGCTACGCCTGTTTCTCGGCCAGGTCGCCGATCACCGGCAGTTTGACCTTCTGGCCCTGATAGGCTTTCCACATCAGTAAGATCCAGCCTACCAACCCGGCCAAGCCGACCAGCGGGCTCAGGATCAGCGACACGCTAAAGGGCATAATCATGCCCAACAGAATCCAGAAAACGATGAACGCGATGTGAAGGAAGATCGACTGGAACGCGTGAAAGCGGACCGTCTTGTTTTGGTTATACGGGGCCAGCACCAGGAACAGGATTCCGGTGATGAAACCCAGCAGGTAGCACAGCGCGCAGGCCGCGTTTTCCGCCAATCCGCCGGCTGCCGCCGGTTGGCCCCCCTGCGCCGGAATCCCGCACTTGGCGCAGTAACTCCCCTGCATGTTAGATCCGCAGCTTGGACAAAACGCCATCTTCTCCTCCAGTCGTCGCAGTAGAACGACGCTCAAACAACTGTAGACCCTGGATCGTGGGATTGCAAGCCATCCCAATCGATCATGATTCGCAAGTGCAAGAAAAATCTGGAAATGCAATTGCGAGCACACGGCGTGTCAGGTCGCGGTCCGGCTCGCGGCCGTAGGCCAGACTGCGGCCCCAGAGCCGGATGCGTCTCTTGGACGAGTTCAGTTCGAGCCAGCCGCCGCCGCGCGCCCGCAACCGGTGGCGGAGCGCAATGTCCTTGTGAAACGAGGCCGACTCATCGAAAACGATGACCAGGTGGTCCTTTTCGGCGCCGTGGAACCCGACCAGGTACTTGCCCCGGGCCTCCCGCGGCGAGCCGCAAATGAACAACAGGGTGACGTCAGAGCCCTTGTGGAAGCCCTTGAGTGTCTTTCGAATCCGCATGCGTCTCAGGCTGGAAGCCGGCAATGGGATAACTTGTCCAGAGCTCCCCAAAAATTCCCTTAAAAGATTGATTATAATATAGTTATCAACGCTTCGCGACCATTTTCGGCTTCATTTTCGGCGTCCCGTGTGCGATACTGACAATTAGATCTCTAAACCAATCAGTCTGATTTCAAAGCCTAAATGACACTGTTGGACGAGGCGATAGCCCGGTATCACAGAATTCTGGACAGCGAAGCGCACAAAGACCTCATCTGGGCCGAAGCTTTGCACGCTGAGATGCGCGCCCGCAATCTCACGGCGGGCGGCCGCCCGATTTCTCCGGTCTTGCGTCCGCATTTCATCATGCAACGGCAATATACGGCATTGGTGAAGGCGGCTGAGTTGCTGTTCTCCGCCATCGACCGCATCAAGCAGTTGGCGCTAGCTACTCCGGCGCTACTGGCGCGCCTGGAGTTACTACCTGCCGAGAAGATGCTGGCCGCCGTCGATCCGGGCTATCCGTTTCTATCGGTTACGTCGCGTTTGTCCACCCACCTCGATAACGGAAACCTGCGGTTTGTCGATTACAACGCCGACACGCCCACCGGCGTGGCTTACGCCGAGGCGTTGAGCGACCTTTTTTATGAGTGCTCGCCGGTCAAGGAGTTCCGCAAGCGTTACGGCCTGATCAAGTCGGGGGGGACTAAGCAGTTATTGCAGGCGTTGCTGAAGACCTACAAGGAGTTCGGAAAGAAGCAATCGCCGCGCATCGCGATCGTCGAGTTTCGCCAGCCGTTTCAGAGCTTCGATTCGGACGAGCTGGTTTTGCTCCGCGAGTCTTTCCGCAAGGCCGGCTACCAGACGGAAATCGCCTCGCCGGATCAGTTGGAATATCGGGGCGGCGTGTTGCGCCGCGCCGATTTCGCGATCGATCTGGTCTACCGCCGCGTCAAGGTGCAGGAGTTTCTGGTTCGCTTCGACCTGAACCATCCGCTAGTGCGCGCCTACCGCGAGGGCGCCATCTGCATGGTCAATAGCTTCCGCTCCGAGTTGGCGCATAAGAAGGCGATTTTCGACCTGCTGACGGATGAGACGGTGACCGCCGGTTTTCCCGCGGCCGAGCGCAAAGTGATCCGCGATCACATTCCATGGACCCGCGTGGTGGCCGCGGCCAAGGTCACCCGGCAGGGCGAGCAGGTGGACCTGATCGACTTCATCCAGAAGAACCGCGGGAAGCTGGCGCTCAAGCCCAACGACGATTCGGGCGACCAGCATTCCTTCCACGGGTGGGAACTCGACGACACCGCCTGGGAACGGGCGTTGAAGACCGCGCTTCGCGCGCCGTACGTGGTCCAGGAACGGATCGCGCCGCCGGTGGCCTCGTTCCCGGTCTATCAATGGGGCGAGGTCCAGATGCGCGACCTGAACATCGACCTGCACCCCCATGCTTTCCTCGGCAAAGTGCAAGGCTGCTCGAGTTGGGTAAGCGCCGCCGACACACCCGGTTTCTCGACGCTCTCGGGCCTGGCGCCCACCTTCATCATCGAAACCAAGTAGGGGCCGCTCGCTTCAGCGAATTTCGATTTCCGCCGGCGCCGAACGCGGGCTCTGATTGCCGGTCCGATCGACGGCCGTGACCGCGTAGACGTACTTTGCGCCGGCTTCGACGTTGCGGTCGGAAAAGCTGGGCGCTTCGATCCCGCCGGCGATGCGCTCGAACGCGCCGCCGTCTTTCGAGCGGTAGACGCAATACCCGGCCAGGTCGGCTTCGATGTTTGGCTCCCAGCCGAGTTCCACCGTGCCCGTGGCGGCGACCCCCGTCAGGTCCTTGGGCGCGGCGGGCGGGAAAACGTCGCGGGGCACGATGGATGCCCGCTCGGAAACCTCGCTTTCGGCCTCCACCGCGCCGGCCTTGAGCGCGGTTTGCACCGAGTACTCGTAACTGGTTCCGTACTCGGTTGCCGTGTCGATCCATTCCCGCGCATCCACGCGCGCGGCGATCGCCGCCTGCCCTTCCTTCCCGGCGCGGCGCCAGACGCGAAAGGTCTGGCCCGGCCGGTCCGGCGCGCGCCAGCGCAAGCGCACGCCTTCGGGCACGGCTTCCGCCTCCAGCGCCTCGGGGCGCGCCAGAGGCTCCGCTACCGGCAGTGCCACCAGGTTGCTCCAATCCGAAAATCGCCCGTTCGTATTGGCCACGCGTACGCCGAAGATCGTCTCGCGCCCGGCCCACTCGGCGGCGGATGTTTCGACGTGAACCGCTCCGGGGGCGGTTGCCCGCGCCTCGACGCGGCGCGCCGCCGAAGCCCAGGCGCCGGTGTTGAAAACGCCCGCGGGCGATACGCCAGCCCTCAGCTCGACCTCACCGATTCTCGCCAGCGGCAAGCCCTCGGTGGTGCGGTCCGGAATGGTGAATTCGAGGATCACCCGGGCGCCCCGCTGCCAGGCTTTCAGGTCATGCACCGCCACCGGCATCTTGAGAGCCGGCGGCTGCGGATCTCCCACGTAGCCGCATCCGGCCAGCAGCAGGGCCAAGGGCGCGAGCGCGAAGCGTGTCATCGCGTCAGAGGATGTAGCGGCTCAAGTCCTGGTCCTTGACGATCTCGGACAGGGCTTTCTGCACGTAGCCGCGGTCGATCCGGACGTTCTTCTTTCTCAGGTCGGGCCCGGCGAAGCTGATCTCCTCCAGCACTTTCTCCATGATGGTGTGCAAACGGCGCGCGCCGATGTTTTCGGACTGCTCATTGACCCGGGCGGCCATGCGCGCCACCTCTTCCACCGCGTCGTCGGTGAAGGTCAGCTTGATGCCCTCGGTATCCATCAGCGCCGTGTACTGCTTGACCAGGGCGTTCTTGGGCTCCCGCAGGATGCGGATGAAATCCCCCTCGGTGAGCGATTTCAGCTCGACGCGAATTGGGAAGCGGCCCTGGAGTTCGGGAATCAGGTCCGAGGGCTTGGACACGTGGAAGGCGCCGGCGGCCACGAACAGGATATGGTCCGTGCGAACGAAGCCGTAGCGCGTGTTGACGGTGGTGCCTTCGACGATGGGCAGGATGTCGCGCTGCACGCCCTCGCGGCTGACGTCGGGGCCATGGCCGGATTCGCGTCCGGCGATTTTGTCGATCTCGTCCAGGAAGATAATGCCGTTGCGCTCGACGCGCTCGATGGCCACCCGGGTCACCTGGTCCATGTCGATCAGCTTCTGCTCTTCCTCCTGCACCAGGTAATCCAGGGCCTCGCTGACGCGCATGTTGCGCTTGCGCGAGCGCTGCCCGAACAGCCCCGGCAGCATGTCGCGGACGCTGACGTCCATCTCCTCGATGCCCATATTGGTGGCGATCTCGAAGGTCGGGCCGCGCTCCTTGACGTCGATCTCGACCATGCGGTCGTCGAGCTTGCCGGCTCGCAGCCGCTCGCGCAGTTTGTCGCGCGTGCGTTCGGCGCTTTCGGTCGCCTCCGGCTGCGCCGGCATGAGCAGGTCCAGCAGGCGCTCCTCGGCGGCGCGCTCGGCGCGCTCGGCCACCTCGTCCAGCCGCTCCTCGCGCACCATGTCGATGGCGATCTCGACCAGGTCGCGGATCATCGAATCCACGTCGCGGCCCACGTAGCCGACCTCGGTGAACTTGCTGGCCTCCACCTTGAGAAACGGCGAATTCGACAGCCGCGCCAGCCGCCGCGCCAGTTCCGTCTTGCCGACGCCCGTCGGGCCGATCATGAGGATGTTCTTCGGCATCACCTCGTCGGCCATTTCGGGCTCCAGCTTCTGGCGCCGGATGCGGTTGCGCAACGCAATGGCCACGGCCTTCTTGGCGTCGGCCTGGCCGATGACGTACTTGTCCAGCTCGTGGACGATTTCGCGCGGCGTCAGCTCGTCCAGCAACGGCGCTTCGTCCATCGACTGGCTGGCAAGGTAAATTACCATCCGTTAGCCCAGCTCCTCGTAGGTGATGTTCTGGTTGGTGAAGATGCAGATCTGGCCCGCGATGAACATGGCCTTTTCGGCGATCGCGCGCGCCTCCAGCGTGGTGTTCTCGTACAGCGCCGTGGCCGCCGCCTTGGCGAACGGCCCCCCCGAGCCGATGGCCGCCATCTGATCGTCGGGCTCCACCACGTCGCCGTTGCCGCTGACCAGGTACATCGACTCCGCGTCGGCCACCAACAGCAGCGCGTCCAGGTGCCGCAGCACCCGGTCCGTCCGCCACTCCTTGGCCAGTTCGACCACCGATCGCGGCAGGTTGCCGCTGTACTGTTCCAGCTTCGCCTCGAATCGCGCGAACAGCGCGAAGGCGTCCGCAGTCGAGCCCGCAAAGCCCGCCAGGATCTTGTCTTTGTAAAGCCGCCGCAGCTTCCGCGCCGAGGCTTTCAGCACTTCGTGGCCGATCGTGACCTGCCCGTCCCCGGCCATCACGACCTTCCCGTTGCGACGCACGACAAGAATCGTGGTTGACCGTATCTTATTGCGCATATGGGCTAAACTCCATTCTAGCGGAACCCGGGACAGTATACTCAAATCCCCATTTCGCCTGCGATTTCGAAGGGCCGCCGGCGCCGTTTCCGGTCGGCCAGAGCTGACCGAAGGTCAGGGATGCGCTGCTGACGGAGAAGTGCGCTACCAGGCGAGTGCAAGCTGTTCCGGCTTGAATGTCGGGGATGGGGCGGATGTTCCGGCCACGGTTTCCCAGAGCGCTACCGCGGAGACCCGCGCCAACTCGCCGGGCTCCATTTTGTGGAGACCGCCTCCATAAACGCGGCCTTCACCGAGAAGCTGGATGGTGTCGATTGAGCGCAGGCACTCAAAGACAACCCGATTCAACTCGGGCCGGTCTTCCAGCATGCGTTTGAGAGCGCCCCTTGGATAGAGCAACAGATATACGTTGTGAGCCGTGGCAGCCGATCTGTTCCAGATCACGCGAAAAGGCTTGCGCCCCGGTCCGGACCGGCCCATATAGGTGAAGAGGAAGGGCGCAGGCTCGCGCTTCTCCTGTGAGTACCAAGGGCTTCGATGGCTGGCGAGATATGCGGCGTGGATTTCTTGCGCCCTGCCCCGCTGGAGGTACCGCCAGAATTGCGGGAAGCGCGTCTTAATCTCCTCTTCCTGCAGATCGCAGTCGATCAGAGCTAACTTTAGCGTGTTGGAAGGGTAACCCCGCTGATCGGCTTCGATAACCTCATTCGTGATGTGACGCGGATTCGGAAGGATGGGACGCCTGAACTTCTCCGGGATGCCCTCCCGTACAGCCTCTTCCTCGGGCAAAATGAAGAAACTATTGGCGCCGGTCGCAATGCCACGCCTGATAGTGAAGAGGTCTCCCAGAACTGGATGGTGACCGTTCGGAGAGGCATTCACTTCATTAGCAGGATACGCGGTCCACTTGCGCGCCTGTCGAAGGACCTCAACCGGCACGAGGAGAACTCGATTCGGCGACAGTAGCGAACCACCAAACGACATCCTCACTTCGTGATCCCGGGCCGGGCTCTTCTTCCTGAAGACTACAATTGCCGAGGAAACGAGAGCGTCGGTGAACTGCACGTCAGCCGGACAGAAGCGATGAATGTGGAGCAGTTCAACTCGTTCGGTAAGGTACTGTTTGATGGCGTGGCCATAGTTTACGTCCATGAACTCGGACGGGATCAGCCATATCGACAGGCCCTCCTCTTCCAGCCACGCGTCGGACAACAGCAGGAAGTAACAGTACAACCCGGCAAGTCCGCTGATGCGGATTCGGTGTCGAAGTTGGACGCAGTGCTGAAGGCGCTGCTTGGCCGCCGCATCAAGGTGATGATGACGCACGTAGGGCGGATTCGAGACGATGAGGTTGAACCGAGCTTCCGGCTCGAGTGTAGTGAAGTCGGCTTCCATTACGTGCAGGCCGCTATCGGCCCAAACCCGCCGGGCCGCTTCAGCGAAGCCGGGGTCCAACTCAATGCCCGCCGCCGCCTCGATGCGATCGCTCTCGAATACCTTTCGCAGCGCCGAGTAGAATGACCCCGTACCGATGGCCGGGTCAAGGAACCGGACGCGCCCGGTCAGAGTGTGGGCGTAGCGCAGGATTTCTTCTGCTAGGGCAGGCGGAGTCGCAAACTGACCCCACTCGTTGCGCTCCGCGGCGCTTTTCACGCTGTCGAGACGTTGCTGCTCGCCCAACCGTCGTTTCTCGCTGGCTGTCAGGTCTGTCATTCAGAGCCGAAGCTTCTCCAGGTCTTCAATCCGGTGTTCCCAAATCCAGTCGATCCCTTCGGCGGCCTCATAGCCGAGATAGCCGCTGTCGAAGTAGCCGCACAGGAACAGTACGAATCGTACCTTTTCGCCATAGGCGCCGCGAATCTGCCGGATCTTCGTGGCTTCCTCTTTGCGGCGCTTGTTGACGTTGGCGAAGTCACCAGCGGACTTCGCCTCGATGAGCACAGGTATCTTATCGGCAGAAGGCTTCTTCGGCTGGATGACAACATCGACAGGATGTTGACCCTATAAGGTTCGCCGGCTACCACCACCATCCGAAAGGCATATGTGCCCGGTGTCATATCGCGCAGCGGTTCGGTGACCGGGTGCGGCTTCGGTCTGTAGCCCTTCTTCTGTAGGTAGTCTCCGATCAATGCCAGTTGTCGCTTCTCCTGAGCATTGCGAATAATCGGATCGGAGGCCGCGCCACACCGTCGGTCGGCAACAATGGTCGAGGCGCGGTATCGTTCTTCCGTGCTGGGGCTCCTGTTTCCCTCCAGCCAAGGGAAAATATCAACGTCAAGCATCTTCGTGATCGTGCCGCAAACGCGCTCCAGGTTCTCGTTCAGAGCGGTGGCAGGCATCCTGATCGCTATTCTCCCGCTTTCCATGGTTAACACGAGACTCTTGTTTGCGTTGGCCAGTCCGATGAGCCGATCACGAGCAAGCGGTGGACAGGTCGCCATGCGGAGCATCGGAAGGATGCCGGGATGCTCTTTCAAGACCTCGGGCGTAATCGCGGTGAGGTCGTGTGTGAGCAACAGCAACTCTTCAACCTGCTTCGTGGTCTGCAAGCGGGTTTCGCGGTACGCTCTCGGGGCGAACTCCAGAAACCATGTATTGAAGAGATCGACGGACGCGGCGATGTCAGCTTTCCAGAGGTGCGGCTTATCGGCGTTGATGGACATATGCAAGCCTCCAGCTTAATGAACAGGGCCGGGAATTGCACCCCACCATTCCAACTGTACTCAACCCGCGCCGATGGCGTTCCGACCACGGCTATCTCAAGCCGTTCTCACGGGGGAGCAGTTGCAAGATATTTTACAGCCCCGGGGATCGCATCGCCGGGCCGGAAACCCCGCGACAACGAGGGATCTTCTTTCAAGCCCATGGGTTGAGCACCCGGACCCCCGTGCCGGCCACGTCGGCGGTGTTGCGTGTCACCAGCGTCAGGTTGTAACAAAGCGCGGTGGCGGCCAGGAGGCCGTCGATTGCGGGAACAGGAGTGCCCGCCCTGGCGGCTGCCGCCGCGACGACGCCCCAAGTGTCTGCGACGGCTTCGTCGATCGGCAATACGCGACCCGCGAATCGGGCGCGCAACCCGGTTTCGAGCCAGCGCTCGAGAGTGCCTCGGCGGGCAGCGTCGCTCAACAGAGCAATGCCCTTGCGGATTTCGCCGAGTGTCAAGACACTCAGGAACAGGCGGCCCTCATCCGCTCTTTCGATCCATCCGGCCACCCTCGGCTCCGGCCGTGATTTCACAAGCTCGGAAACCACGTTGGTGTCGAGCAGGAAGCCGATCATAAATCCACCGTCCGCCCGTAGTCGCGCGTGCGCTCCAGATCGATGCCGGAACCTGCCAGCGGCGACTTCGCGAAGAATTCAACCAGACTTTTCGGCCGGCGCGGCCGGCCCGACAGGCGCTCGAACTCCTCGGCCGGCACCACCACCACGGCCTCTTTTCCGTGTCTGGTCACGCGCTGGGGGCCTTCCGACCGCGCCCGGCGGAAGACTTCGCTGAACCGGGCCTTTGCGTCCTGCAACTGCCATTCGTTGGGTCGTCTGGGCATCTCGATCTCCTTCCGCCCCTCGCCTGGTCAAGCCGGGGGACTCATCTCACTTGCTTTATAGTCAGACTAGTCTGACTATTTTGAGTATACCCCGCCCCGCGCGTGCTTGCCCCGCATCCGTCCGGGCTGCCTGTTTGGCGCGGCACTCAGGCCAGCGGATTCATCCAGCGCAATCCGGGGAAGCGGGCGAAATCTCCATCGCACGAGCACAGTTCCGCGCCGTGCTCCAGGGCCAGCGCGGCCAGGTGCGCATCCGTGGTCAGATTCCCGCCCGTGCCTAGGGGTTGAAGCAGTTCGCGCAGCATGGCAAGGTGCCTGGGGCCGGGGTGAACCACCGTGGCCGCCGGCTGTGCCAGCCACTCGGCGACCAACTCAAAGGCGACTTCCAGCGGAAGCGGGTGCTGGAAAAGACCGGACCGGGTGGTCAGCCTGACAAACGCGAGGATCACGCTCCAGGAGAAGGCGACAGTCTGGCCGCCCGACAGGGTGTCTTCCAGCCAGCGTTTCGCTTTCCGGTGCAACGGTGCGTCCGGGTTGACCGCGTATAAGAGCAGGTTGGCGTCGATGAGTATCATTTTCGAATCGACAGCTTGCGGGCCAGCTCCTCGTCCTCGATCGCATCGGCCGCCGCCAGCGCTTTTTCCCAGCGGAAATGCTGCTCGGCGCCCAAGGCGAATGTCCTCTGCACGAACCGCCGTTGGGGGCGCTTTGCGCCCGTGGACAACCCTGCACGGATAGCCTGGTTCAGCGCTTCCTTGAACGGAACGCCGCGTTCGCGCACAGCCGTTCGCAGCATCCGCTCGACATCGGGATCGAGGGTGACGGTAGTCCGCATATTGCCATCATAGCATCGCAGCCGGTGCTGTCATGATGCTAGCTCTTGCCGCGCACGTGCCTGCGCCACATTTCGGCGAACTGGGTGAAGGCCAGCGGCTTGCGGCGGCCCACCAGACACGAGATCACGCCCGCCCCGAACCAGACGAAATAGCCTACGGTCACCCAGCGGTGGATGTGGGTGGCGACATATCCCCAGAAGCCCGGGCCGGGCGGTACCGGCGACAACGCGAACTGGAGGCCCCACAGCGCGAACAGTGCCGCGGCCTCCCACCAGACCAGTTCCATGTTCATCAGGAACAGCATGGCAACCAGCGACTGGCCCAGCGTCATGAGCAGTTCGAGCTCTTGTTGATCGTCGAATACGATAGCCGAAGGCGCGCCGCGGCTGATCGAGTAAACGATGGGCAGCATGGCCGCCAGCAGGGTCCACTGGTTGATGTTGCTGGAGACCATGTTCATCAGCGCCATCGGGGCTTTGTTCACGGTGCGGGCCCAGTAGAACGCCGAAACTTTCTCGGGAAACTCGCTCACGAACGGCGCGACCCATTGCACGAACACGAAGCTCGGCACGCCGAGCGCGGCCGATACCGCCAGCAGGCTGCCCAGGAACGGCTCGGCCATGAAGTAGATCAGCAATCCGCCGGTAACGAACAGCGCCCCGATGACAAAGATGCGCACCGGCCTCCGCGCCTGGACGATGGTCCGGGGAATGAGTTCGAGATCTTCAATCCCCTCGGCTTCTTCCGGCGGCATTTTGCCGAGCACAAACAGATACGCCGCGTAAATCGCGATGAGCGCTCCGGCGTCGATCACATCCAGCGACCCCTTCCACCAGATGAACGCGGCATAAAGCAACGGAACGCCCAACCCGACTACCTCCACCGAGTGCGATTCATGCAGACTGATCCGGCCCAGCCGCTTCTTCGTCCGCACCCGGTAGAACATGGCGGCGGTGAAGTAGATCATGGGCCAGCCCAGCCCCGTCAGCAGGCGTAGCGAACCTGTCAGATTCGCTATCAGCAACGGCACCTGCTGCTTCCAGGCCAGCACGGCCTCGACGGCAAACTCGGGCAGCGTCTGAAGCCAGGCCAGGATGGCGAGCGCGAAGCCCTGGGCGACAAAAAACTGCGCCGATTCGGCCGCCCAGGCGATGAGCATCGCGGCTATCAAAATTGCGGGGGCGGCCCACAATGCCGCGCCCGGGCCGACCTCGATGATCGGGATGGCGGCAAACAGCGCGATCAGGGGAGGCGTCACGCTCGCGACGCGGATCGAGCGCGAGGATGTCGGGTCAGCAAAAGGAGACTTCGTCATGTGTGAGTGAGATTACCGAGTGTTTCTGGAATTCGGGCCGTTTTTCGGGATAATCGGCGCGGTAGTGCGCGCCGCGGCTCTCCCGGCGCACCAGCGCGCAACGGGCGATCAGTTCGAGGACAATGTGACGGCTGCGGAGTTCGTGCAACTCGCGGCCGGGAGTGGCCTGCACCCAGCGCGTCGCCGCCAGCCGCTGGCACAAGCCTTCGAGTTCGACGCCCTCGCGCAGAATGCCGCACTTCTCCCAAGCCAGCCGCCGCAGTTGTGTTCCATCCGCCTCGGGAAACAGCAGATCCGGCGGCGAGGCCCCGCTGGATGGCGCCTTCCCGCTCCATTCGCGCATCGCACGGCCGGCGCGCGCGCCGAAGACCACCCCTTCCAGCAGCGAGTTGCTGGCCAGACGGTTGGCTCCGTGCACTCCCGTGGAGGCCACTTCGCCGGCGGCGAACAGCCGCGCCACGTTGGTGCGGCAGTCCAGATCGGTCCGCACCCCGCCCATCGCGTAGTGCGCCGCCGGATGAACCGGCGCCGGCTGCGCGGCCAGGTCCAGGCCATATTTGCAGCACGTCTCGTAAATACGCGGAAAACGGCGGGCCAGGAAGCCGGGCGCGAAATGCGTGAGGTCCAGGTACATGCAGGGCGCGCCGGTGCGCCGCATCTCGCCGACGATGGCGCGCGAAACCACGTCGCGCGGGGCCAACTCCTCCAGCGCATGGTAGCGCTTCATGAAGCGCTCGCCCTGGGCGTTGCGCAGATAAGCCCCTTCGCCGCGCAGCGCTTCGGAAAGCAGAAACCGCGGGGCGCCTTCCAGAAACAGCGCGGTCGGGTGGAACTGCACGAATTCGATATCCGAGATCTCGGCGCCGGCGCGCCAGCCGGAGGCCACGCCGTCGCCGGTGGCGACGTCCGGATTGGTGGTCTCCAGGTACACGCACCCCAGCCCTCCGGTGGCCAGCAACACGGCGCTGGCGCCGATGGCCACCGCGTGCCGCGCCGAGGCGTCGCAGGCCACCGCGCCCGCCACTTCGCCGTCCGCCACCAGAAGATCCGTGACGGCGGCGAAGCTCCGGAATTGGATGCGCTCCAGGGACGCCGCCTTGTGGTAGAGCGCGCGCGCGATCTCACTGCCGGTCGAGTCGCCGCGCGCGTGCAGCACGCGGTTGCGGCTGTGCGCCCCCTCGCGCGCGAAAACCAGCCGCGCGCCTTCGCGGTCGAACTCGGCGCCCCATTCGATCAACTGCTCGATCGCCGCCGGACCTTCGCCCACCAGCGCGCGGACGGCGTCCGGGTCGCACAGTCCGTCGCCGGCGGCCAGCGTGTCGCGCTCGTGCAGCGCCACCTCGTCGTCGTCGCTCAGGGCGACGGCAATTCCGCCCTGCGCGTACTCGGAGGAGGACTCCTGCAAGCTGTCCTTGGCAACCACCAGGACGCGGCCCGCCTCGGCCAGCTCGATGGCCGCGCGCAGACCGGCGACGCCTGCACCGACAACTAGGAAGTCGTAGTGTGTCTCCGGGGTTGACGTAATGTAACCATGGTACAACGGCTGTATGCCCTCCTTTCTGGTGGAGACCGTGGCGCGCCGGTACGAAGCGATCGTCGAACGAGGCATTCTGGACCGCGCCGGAGCGTACGTTCCCGAGCGCGCCGGGACGGTGTTTGTGGTCACCACCGCCGACGTCTGGCAGTTGTACGGCCAGCGTCTGGAACGCGCGCTGGGCTCCCGCAAGCACGAAGTCCTGTTCTTCGCCGGCGGCGAGGAGCGCAAGCGCCTCGATGAGGTCGAGAGACTGGCGGCCGAAATGGCCGCGCGCGGCGGCGAGCGATCGAGCATGGTCGTCGCCTTCGGCGGCGGCATCGTCACCGACGTTGGCGGCTTCCTGGCCTCGGTCTTCATGCGCGGCGTCCCGGTCTTGCAGATCCCCACCACGCTGCTGGCGCAGGTGGACGCCGGAATCGGCGGCAAGACCGGCGTGAACCTGCGCGAGGGAAAGAACCTGGTCGGAACCTTCCACCAGCCGGCGGCCGTGCTGATCGACCCCGGCGTGCTCTCGACGCTCGCCGAGCGCGAATACACCGCCGGGCTGTTCGAAGTGTTGAAGCACGGCGTCATTCGCAGTCCGGAACTGTTCCGCCTGATGGCCGGGCAACCGGAGGCCGTGCGGGCGCGCGCGCCGGAGGCGGTGGACCGGATGATTGCCGAATCGGTGCGCATCAAGGCCCAAGTAGTCTCGGCCGACGAGCGCGAAGGCGACCTGCGGCGCATCCTCAATTTCGGCCACACCGTGGGGCACGCGCTGGAAGCCGAGACCGATTACACCCGCTATCTGCACGGCGAGGCGGTGGCCTTCGGCATGTGCGCCGCCGCCCATCTGGGACGCCTGGCGGGGGTCTGCAACGCCGCCACCTGCCAGGCCATCCTCGACGCCGTCGCGCTCTACGGTCCGCTGCCGCCGCTGGATGGCATCGCCGCCGGCAACCTGGCGGCGCGATTGCGCGGCGATAAGAAGACCGTTCACGGCAAGATGCACTTCGTGCTGCCCGTCGAGATTGGCGCTGTACGCATCGTTTCCGGCCTTGACGAGACCATGGTGCTCGAGGCGATTCGGGCCGCGCTCGCATGAAAGGATCCACCCCGGCCGGGACCGCCGGCGAACAGGAAGCCGCGCGCTGGGTGCACGGCATGTTCGCGCGCGTCGCCCGCCGCTACGACCTGCTCAACCATCTGCTGTCCCTTAACGTGGACCGCTACTGGCGCGCCCGCACCGCGTCGCGCCTGCGCGACGTGCTGCGCCGGCCCGACGCGCGTGTGCTCGACATCTGCTGCGGCACGGGCGATCTGGCGCTGGCGCTCGAGCGCGCGCGCGGCGCGGGCGTGATGGCCAGCGATTTTTGCCATCCAATGCTCGCCGCGGCGGCGGCGAAATTTGCGCGCCGGGGTTGCCGCTCGACGCTGTTTGAAGCCGACGCGCTGGCGCTGCCGGTGGCCGCCGGATCGCTGGATTGCATCACGGCCGCTTTCGGCTTCCGCAACCTGGCCAACTATCGCGCCGGCCTGGTGGAGATGCGGCGCGTACTGAAGCCGGGCGGCGTGGCGGCGATCCTCGAATTCTCCCAACCTCCCAACCCGCTGCTGGCGGCGCTCTACGGTTTCTACTCGCGCCGCCTGCTGCCGGCCGTCGGCGGCCTGGTGTCCGGCTCCCGCGACGCCTACGCCTATCTGCCCGAATCGGTTCGCAAGTTCCCCGGCGCCGAGCGCCTGGCCGCCGAAATGCGCGCCGCCGGGTTCGCCGAGGTCGGCTTCGAACGCATGAGCTTCGGCATCGTCGCGCTGCACACCGGCGTAGCGGGCACAGGCGTTAACCTACGGAACTGACCGGTCGTCAGGCTGTGGCGGGATAGGGATTTCACGGCGGGAATGTCGCCCGAACCGACGGCCTTCCACAGCGCATAGCCCGAGTTGAAAACTCGCATCCACTTCTCCGGCAATTTGGCCAAATGCGGCCGGATGGATGCTGTGGGGGATTGAATCGCGTTTCGTGTGGTAAAGAGCGTTGCGTGGGAGATCGCAGTTTGCTCTGATGTGCCGGCACTGGTGGTGACGGCGCGGGCGCCGATCGGAGCGAGTTGCATCCGATCACGGATGAACTACTACAATCGGTGTAGTCATGGGTGTCACAGCCGAACAGATCGATCTTTGGCGAAAGTCGCCGTCCGAGCACCAACGACTGGAATTCAAGGAGGCGAAAACCCAGTTTGACGAGCGCAAGCTTCGCGAATACTGCGTGGCGCTGGCCAACGAGGGTGGAGGAAACCTGCTGCTTGGAATCGCCGACAAACCACCCCGCCCGGTGGTCGCGACACAGGCCTATAGCGATCCGGTCGCCTTGGCGGGAAAGCTCTTCCGGACGCTCGGATTTCGAGTCGACATTGACGAAGTTGCACATCCCGACGGCCGCGTTCTGGTCTTTCACATCCCATCGCGGCCCCGCGGTACCGCCCGTCATCTCGACGGGAAGTATCTGATGCGGTCCGGCGAGGCGTTGGTGCCAATGAGTGAAGACCAGCTTCGCCGGATCTTCGCGGAGGGTGAACCGGATTGGCTGGAGGAGCACTCGAAGACTGGATTGGACTCCCAACAGGTCATCGAGTCACTTGATACGCAGACTTTTTTCGAGTTGCTCAAACTGCCGTACCCAACCGAGCGGGGCGGTGTCATCGAGCGCCTGCTGCAGGAGCGCTTGATCGACGAAGCGGGCGGCGCATATGCCATCCGACGGCTGGGTGCTCTTCTGCTGGCGAAGCGGCTGGACGGATTTACCGATCTGGAACGGAAGGCGCCACGGGTGGTGGTCTACAGCGGCATTTCGAAATTGGAGACCCGGCTGGACCAGACCGGGATAAAGGGCTATGCGGTCGGTTTTCAAGGGCTGGTCCGCTTCGTGATGGCCCAGTTGCCGCAGAACGAGATTATTGAGGACGCGCTCCGCAAGGAGATGAAGCTGGTTCCGGATGTTGTCGTCCGCGAACTGGTTGCCAACGCCTTGATCCACCAGGATCTCACGATGGGCGGGGCCTCCGTGATGATAGAAATCTACAGCAACCGCGTCGAGATCTCGAACCCGGGCGAGCCGCTGGTGCCTGTGGAGCGATTCATCGACGGCTACCAATCCCGCAATGAGCGCCTGGCGGGACTGATGCGGCGGATGGGCATTTGCGAGGAAAAGAGCAGCGGCATTGACCGGGTGGTTCAGGCAGCGGAGATGTACCAGTTGCCCGCACCCGATTTTCGGGCTGGCCACCGGCGCACTTTCGTCACAATCCACGGTCCGAAGGATTTTGAGAAAATGGATCGGGAGGACCGCGTCCGCGCTTCCTACCAGCATTGCGCTCTGAAGTGGGTGATGTCGGAGAGAATGACCAACCAGTCGTTGCGCGAGCGGTTTCACCTGCCGGAAGGCAAGAGTGCCGTGGTGTCGCAGGTAATCGCCGCTACCATCGAGGTCGGCTTGATCAAGTTGGACGAGAAGGTCGGTACATCGCGGAAGTATGCTCGGTACCTGCCGTTCTGGGCATGATCTCATCTTAGGGGTAAGCTTCTGGTATCCGGCGAATGCTAGTTAACCAATTGATAACACATCACTTGTTTATTTAAGCCTTTGCCTGGCATTGCCACGCCGAATATGAATTGCGCCTGGAGCCGTGGCGGGTGTTCTACCGTGTGCGCGGGAACCTGGTCGAAGTCGCGCTTCTCGGAAAGCAGCGGGTCAACCAGTTGCTCATCTCAGGAGAGGAGTTTGTCTTATGAAAGTCGAGAGCCTTCGGGAGGTCAAGAATAACCTGAGCCGAGTGATTCAAGGGCTGCCGCAAACCGGTCCGCGGTTCTGATCACGAAGAACGGTAAAGCCAGCGCTGTTCTGCTTCCCGTGGATGAGGAAACGGACCTTGAGACGCTCCTGCTTTCCAGCAACAGCCGCTTCTGGGCCCTGTTCGATCATGCTGCCGAGAGCAAGCGGTGGACCTCGCTCGAAGAAGCTCCTTAGGCGAGGACCGTTTCACTCACTCGCCAGCCCGGCGGCCAGCGCTTCGATTCGCTCCACCACGCCCGCGATTTCTTCGTCCGTGGTGCGCGGGTTGATGGTGCACATGCGCAGCACCGTCCGGCCGCGCAGCATGGTGGTGCTCAGCATCAGGTAGCCGTCTTCGGCGATGCGGCGCGCCAGCGCGGCGTTGAACAGGTCCGTGTCGCCGGTTTCCGGCTGGTAGCGGAACGTGAGAATGCCCAATTGCGCGGGCGTGACGATCTCGAAGCGTTCCCGCGCGCGCAGCAATCGCTCGACCGCCTCGGCGACTTCGAAGCCCCGTTCCACCGCGCGGCGGAACGCCTCCAAACCGAAGATCTGAATTGAAAGCCAGAGCTTCAGTGCGCGGAAGTTGCGTGTCAGTTGAATCCCGCGGTCGCAAAAATTCACCTCGTCCTCGCCCTCGTGGATGTCCTTCAGGTAATCCGGCAAAATGCGGAACGTCCGCTCGAGCAGCGCGCCGTCGCGCACCAGCAGGCAGCCGCACTCGTAGGGCTGGAACAGCCACTTGTGCGGATCGAGCGCGAGCGAATCCACTCGCCCGATGCCCTGAAGCAATGCGCGCCCGCGGCCGCACAGCACGGCGGCGGCGCCGTAGGCCCCGTCGGCGTGCAACCAGAGATCCTGGCGGCGGCACAGGTCCGCCAACTCGCCGAGCGGATCGACGGCGCCGGTGTTCGTCGTGCCCGCATTGGCCACCACGCAGAATGGCCGCAAGCCCGCCGCGCGGTCGGCGGCGATCTGGCGCGCCAGCGCGTCCACGCTCAGGCGGAAGTTCTCGTCGGAGGCGAGCTTGCGGACCTGCCCGCGGGCAAAGCCCAGCACGCGCAAACCGCGTTCGACCGACGAATGGACCTGGTCGGAACAATAGATCGTCGCGCCCTCGGGACGGTCCGCGAGTTTCGCCGCGCGCGCCACCACCAGCGCGGTCAGGTTGGCCATCGATCCGCCGCTGACGAACAACCCGGCCGCGCCTTCCGGTAAACCGCAGAATTGCCGCAGCCAGTCGATGGTGGTCAGTTCCAGTTGCGCGGGGCCCGAGCCCTCCAGCCAGCTTCCGGCAAACACGTTGTGCGCGGCGGCCAGCGCCTCCGCCATCGCGGAAACGAAGTTGTTCGGACTGGGGACGAAGGCGAAGAAGCGGGGATGATCGACGTGCCCGATGCTCGAAAACACGGCCTTGTCGAGCAAGTCCAAGACGTCACCGGCCGGCCGCCCCCGCTCCGGCGGCGGCGCGTCGATGAGCGAAGCCAGCGCGGCGCGCGAACCCGTGACGTTGACCGGTTTGTCGCGCAAGCCGGCGAAGTGCTCGATCATCATCTCGACCATCGTGTGGCCGAGCGCGCGCATCTGGTCGCGGGTCAGTTCGAGCATGGCTTTACCGCTGGGCGGCGCTTTTGAGCGCGCGCTCCAGTTCTTCCTTTCCGAGCGGCGTGCTCACGAACAACTCCTGGCGCGCCCCGGCGCTCAGCGCAATGGCCTTCCAGCCGTTTTGCGTGGGGACTGTGACGTGCACCTCCACCGGACCGCGCGCGTCGCGCACGCGGCCGATGCGGCCGGGGATCACCGAGCGGATCTGGGGCGTGCTTTCGAGCAGGCGCTCCAGCATCGGGCGCACTCCGTCGATGATGGAATGCTCGATTTTGAGCTTTCCTTGCGCGGTTCGAAGTTTCAAATCCTACCTCCAGCCCGCGCCGCCGCGCAGGGGAACGAAACGGCAGACGGCGGACATTTGAGTTGTAAGCTCCCCGGCGTTCTTGACGATCACGCGCAACTGCTGCTCGTCGAGATCGCCGACGGGAATCACCAGGCGGCCCGGGTCGTTCAGTTGTTCCAGCAACGCCGGCGGAACCTTCGGGGCGCCGGCCGCCACCGAGATCGCGTCGTAGGGCGCCCCGGCGGGGAACCCGAGCGAGCCGTCGCCGCAGATAACCCGAATATTGGCGCCGCACCCAGCAGCTTCGAGATTCGAGCGCGCCTGTTCGGCCAGTTCCGGAATCAGCTCGATGGCGATCACGCGAGCGGCCAGCGCCGCCAGCACCGCGGCGTGATAACCCGACCCGGCGCCGACCTCGAGCACCGTCTCGGACCCGCGCAATTCCAGGCTCTGCGCCATCAGCGCCGTCATATACGGCTGCGAGATGGTCTGCCCGTGGCCGATCGAGACCGGGCCGTCGTCGTAAGCGCAGATGCGCATCTCCCCGGCTATGAACAGCTCGCGCGCAATCCCGGCCATCGCCTCCAGCACGCGCTCGTCGAAAATGCCGCGCCGGCGCAACTGCCGTTCCACCATCGCGTTCCGTTTGGCGGCCCAATCCACGCTCATGAAATAACCGCTCCCGCCCAGAGGGCGCCCCGGTCGCGGCTCGGAAACTTCTACAGAGCCGCGCGCGTCAGCAAGCGGTACATTCCTTCCGAAACGGTTATTTCCCGACAAGTCCTTATCGAAACCGTTTCTTGTAAAGAAAATCAATTCCAAAGACGCCGTTCTCGTCTCGCACCGCCACCACCGACCACTGGCGGCTCAGGTCCCAATCCACGCGCACCATTTGCTCCTTGGTTTCCGAAAGGTTGGTCACATAGGTCAGCGTGATGTCGCGCGAGATCTGCTGCTCGACGGTCAGGCGCGCTTGCGCCGTGATTTCCGTGCCCGTCAGGTGCGGATCGATTTTCAAGCGGCTGACGCCGAAGAAACGTTGCAGGCGGTTTGAAATCGGCGTCGAGATCGCCGCGCCGAGGAGCGAATCGGCGCCCGACGGCAACCCGCCTTGCGCCGCCGAGCCTTGCGTTCCGGCCTGGGTCGGATTCGAGCCCGGCGCGCGCCCCACCGCCAGCAACGCGATGATCTCCTGCGATTGCAGCGGGGGGTCGGAGCGGTAGGTCATGTTGAGCTTGCTCATCGGTCCGGAAAATGTCAGGTTCACCGTGATGCCGCGCACGCGGGTTTCCAGGTCCAGATCCAGCACCGGTTCGATGCGCGCCGGGTTGTAGAAGGAGACGTCGCCCCGCGTAATGGTGTACTTGTTGCCGAAGAACTGGATTTCGCCCTGATTGACGGTCACCCGCCCGAGCACGATGGGCTTCGCCGCCGAACCGCGCAGACGGACATCGCCCTCGGCTTGAATGTCCTTGGCCAGCGAAGTCTGAAGCTCCAGCGACGGCGAGGAGGTCACGCGGACATCGAACTGCATGCCGGCCAGAACCGGGTTGACCCGCACCGGCGTCGTAACCGGCCTGACGATCCCGGCCAGCAGGCTGCCCAGGTCGGTGCGCGGATTGAAGGCGGCTCGCTCGACGATGGCGGTCCCGGCCAGCAGGCTGCGGGTCGAGGTGCCGGTGAAACTGACCGACCCGCTCAGGGTCGTGCTGACGCCTTCCGGGTATCGCACGCGCACTTTCTCGGCTTCCGCCTGAATCCTGTACAGCAACTCCGGACCGCCGATGCCGACGAAGCCGGAAAGGCGCAGTTGACCTCCGCCCGCCTGGGCGGTGAGACGCTCGATGGTGGCGCGGTTGCGGTCGAAGAACAGAACCCCGTTGGCGTTTTCGATTCCGCTGGGCACTTCCGCAAGGAAGATCGAAGCGTTCTGCAATTCCATGCGGCCGCCGAACAGCGGCTGATCGAGCGGTCCGCGGACCGTGGCGTTCAGCGACGCGCGCCCGCTGGTGACGATCTCCGGATAGAGGATCGAGAACAGGGACAACTCAAGCTCGCCGCGCACCACGATGTTCCACGGATTCCTCGAACCGAAGCTGAAGGAACCGGTTGCCTCCAGGCTCGTATTCCTGCCCGTGAAACGCGCGCTGCGAATCTCGGCGACTTTCGAGTTGAGGACCACCACCACCGGCTCGGCATTGCGAAGGAACAGGTCCTTGGCCGCGTTGGGGATGTTCTTCTCCCGCGCGCGCGGCCGCAGTTCGAGGGTCTGAAGCCGCACCTCGCCCAGCAGTTTTTCGGGCTTGCGAAGGGGGCCGTTCAGCGACGCCTGCCCCTGGACAACGGCCTCGAACGGAGGGTTCCGTCCCGGAATGGCCAGGTCTTGGAGGGCGGAGAACTTGAGGGGTTCGAACTCGACGCGCGCGCCGCCCGGGCAGTCTCCCTCCAGCTTCCATTCGCCCGAGCCGCGCAAACCGGTGCCGCGAAATGTGCCGGCGATCGTCATGCCGAGACGGTCGCCCTGCGTCGCCACGCCGATATCCAGCGAGCCGGCGGGGCGCTTCTCGTAGGCCACGTCCGGTACGGCAATCTTGCCTTTCAGTTCCGCGATCCGGTAGTCTCCCTTGGCCAGCGTCAGCGTGCCCGAAGCTTCGACCTGCGCCTGCCCATCGACATTCTTCATCAGCTCCCGCACCGCGCGGATGGAGGCCAGCGAGATCCGCTCGCCGCTCACCTGGAAGCGCGAGGCGCCGGACTGGAAATCGCCCTCCGGGTGGCTGTGGCTGAGTTTCAGATCGACGCGCGCCGTGCCCGACTCAAGCCGGGCGTCCGGGATTTCGAGCAAACCCGGGCGGTATCGCAGATTGGCCCGGGCGCGATCGAACGGCACATCGGCGAGCTGGCCCTTGCCGATTTCCAGGTGCGCGGTAATCTGCGGTTTTGCGGGCGTGCCGGTGAGTTGCGCGCCGGCCGAAAGCAGTCCGCCCACCGCGACATCGCTTCCGGTCTCCCGGGCCAGCGCCTTCAGATCGGCGCCGCGCAGGGTCAACGACGCCGAGAACGGGCTGGTCTCGGACGGCTTCCAATCGGCCAGCGCGATCTCGCCGCGGCCCTCCAGGCGCGCTCCGTCGCGCTCCAGCGCAAGCGAGCGCACGCGCAACGCGGCCGGCGTGAGATCCACATCGGCGTCCAGCCGCTGGAACAGGCGCTTCTCGTACCGGAAGTTCGCCGCCGTCGCCCGGCCCACGATGCGCGGCGCGTCGAGCCAGCCTTCAACCGAGCCCAGGAAAGACGACGATCCTTTTTCGAGCGAGACCGGAAGCGACGCCGGAGCGTTTTCGCTGAAAGCCGCCGCGGCCGCCAGCAGGTCCCCCAGGTCCGTGGTGCGCAGATCGACCTCCAGCCGCTGTCCGAGTGCCCCGCTGAATTCCACTCGCGTGGCCGGGGTCCTCAGGCGGGAATCCACGAAACGCAGCCAGCCGTCCTTCTGATCGTAGGAAAGCGTCACCTGGCCCTCGATCGGGCACGCGCCGTCCTCCGGACTCACCACCAGTTCGGCGTCCAGGCGCGCGCTTTCCAATCGAGTTGGCGAAATGCCCGCATTCAGTTTCACCGGACCACTCACCCGGCCGCTCCACGGTATCCGCGCGGTTTCAACGCGCAGCCGGCCCAGGGCGGGAATCGAGAAGCCGCTGAGCGCGCCCTCGACCGACAGCCGGCGGTACCCGGTAAGCTGCGCCCGTCCCTGGAAAACGCCGTCCAGCGCGTCCACCCGCAACTTCTCGAACGTCATGGCGCCAGGATCCAGGCGTAGCGCCGCGGCCAGCCGGTTGGCCGTGACGCGGACCCCATGAGAGTTCATCGCCAGCGCCCGGCCTTCCACCTGGCCGGAGAAAGAGTACGCTTCCGGCCCCTCGAAGGAACCCTTGCCGGTGATGCGGACCTGTCCCTGGCGCTCCACCGGGAGGCGCACGAATTGCGCCGCTTCGTCGAGCCGGACCGTGGCGTCGATGTCCCCCCACGCCCGCGGCGCTTTGAAGTTCTCGATGACGCCGCCGGATACGGTCAGGCTGGAGCGCCCGTGCGCCACCAAAACGTGCGACAACTCGGCCCGGTTGCGCTCCAGCATCCCCCGAAGATCGAGGTCCACCGCCGCCGGATGCAGCATGCCGGGGGCGTCCACGCGCAACTGGTGCGCGGCGATCTCGCCCCGGTATCGCGGCGTTGCGGCTTCGTAAACCACCCGCGCCTCCAGGCGCTGGCCGCGCAGGTTCAACGGAAAACGGCGGAAATCGAATTCCAGCATGCCGTCGCGCAATTCGAATTCGCGGATGGCCAGCTTGAGGATCTCCGCGACCGGGTCGCGGTGGCCCGGGATCTTCGGGCTGGGAATGTTCGTTCGGCCGTCCGGGCCGACTATGACGTTGACTTCCGGGCGCTCGACCGCCAGCGATGCAAGATCGATTTCGCGTTTGAGCGCCGACACCAGGCGCAGGCCGATCACAATCGAATCCGCGCGGAACAGCGGCCGCGCGCCCCCTGGCTCAGTGCCGTGCAAGACGAAACCGCGGACCTCGGCGCGCAGCCGCCTCCAGTCGAAGTCGAAGGAACCGATCTCGACCCGGCCTCCGGTGGAGCGCTCGACCTCGGCGATGATCCGCTGGCGGACCTTGTCGCGAAACCACTCCGAACGCAACGTCAGCCATCCCGCCGCCGCGGGGGCCAGCAGAAGGACCGTCGCCACGATGCCCCCGTAGAGCGCCAGGCGCCTGGCGCGCGCCATCCAACCGCCGCTCACCGGAACACCTCCTCGCGGAAGCGAATGCGCGTTTGCGCGCGCGTCTGCTTCAGCCAGCGCTCCAGCGCGTCGTCCAGCATGCGCTCCGCGACGGCCTTCTCCATCTCGGGCAAGCTGTCGTCAAACGAAGGCGCCGGCGGCGGCGCGTTGCGTTTCCGCCAGCGCGGCAGGAACTGCTTCTCGTAGTAGCCGCGCAGGTCCTGCTCCGAGGGCGCCACGGCCGGGCGGAACCGGTACTCGACGAAGCGCAGCAGCGTCAGTTGCCACAGCAACTGCTGCCGCACGTCCTCTTCGGTGACCTCGTATCGCGCCAGTTCGCCGGCGAATTTCTCCTCGCCGGCAAACCGGGGCTCTTTGCGGAGCGTCGCCAGCACGGCATCGGCTTCCGGCAGGTTGGGCGCCGGATAGTGGCTCAAGTCCATCTCCCGGCGAATGAGCGTCTGCGCGATCAGCCTCTCGGCCGCCTGCCGCTTGCCGGCTGCGTCGAGGCTGACCGGATCGGCGTTGAGGAACGCCGCCACCCGTATCTGCAGCAGCATCTCGCTTTGGGTGATCACCCGATCGCCCACGAGAACCGCCACCCGGTCGATGATCTCGGCCCGGGCGGCGCACGCCACCAGCAACAACAGCGCCGCCTGGATCGCCACCCGCAGTGGCCCGCTCACGGACTGTTTCACTAACCTCATCAGAACGACTGCCCCAAAGAGAAATGGAATTGAAACCGGTTGATCCGCTGCGGCACGTTGCGCTGGCCGCGCCCCTGCAGCAGTTCGTCGAAAGTGCCCTTGAAGCCGACGAAGCTCGGAGCGTTGATGCTGTACGCCAGGTCCAGACGGATCGGCCCGATCGGCGTTCGGTAGCGCACCCCGAAGCCGAGGGCGTGGACCATATAGTTAAAATCCTGCACGTCGCGTTGCTTGAATCGCAGCGAGAGCTTTGTCAGATCCTTGTAGACGTTGCCGGCATCGTGGAAAAGTACGCCGCCGATGGTTTCGCCGATGAGCGGGAAACGCGCTTCGATCTGGTTCACCAGGATGGCGCTCCCGCCCAGCGGGAAGCCGGTGACCAGGTCGCGCGGCCCGGCCTGGTTTTCGGGAAAACCGCGGTGCAAGGTGGCGCCGCCGCCGAAGAAACGCTCCGGCAGCGGGATCTCCCGATCGTCGAGCTCTTTCAGAAAACCGAAAGTCGTGGATCGGGCGATGACCAGATCGCGGCGGACCGGATGATAGGTCGAGTTGCGCCCTAGCATGCGCAAGAAGTTCGACCGCGACGCCAGCGCCCTGGTCGCCAGCCCGGCGTCGACGCTGGAATAGGCGCCACGGTGCGTTTCGAGCGGGTCGTCGCGGCGGTCCCGGATGAACGCGCTCGATATCTGGCCCACGCGCACCGGTTGCGACAGCCGGTCAATCAAACCGGGCTCGATTTTCAGCGTGTTCTGGTCTATGGTGACGCGGCGGAATGCTAGCCGGTACTGGATCGTGTCGCCGCGCGAGAGCCGTTGCGCGAGTTGCGCCGCGGCTTCCAGGCGGCGGGCCGAGAACGTCTGCACGTCGCGCGAATCGTCGTAGAGAGCCGTGAAAGTCAGGTTCAGGTTCTCGTTGTTCTTGAAGTGCGGCGCCAGATAAGTGACCAGGGCTCGCCGTTGGACGTTCGACACCCTGGTCTGCAAACCCAGGGTGTGGCCCAGGCCCAGGACGTTCGACCGGCTGACGCCCAGCAAGGCGCGCGGGTGGAATCCGGGGGCCCCCGCCGGCGATTCATAACTCAACTTGCTGCCGCCGATGCGCCCGACCTCGGCGCCGAAGCCGGCGGTGAAGGACCACCTGCGGGCCTCCTCAAGCTGGTACAGCACGTACTTGGTCCGCGTTTGGCCGTCGGAGTTTTGCAGGCCCACATCCACCCTGGCGAAAATCCCAAGGTCATACAGCCGCCGCTGGCTCTCGATCAGCGCGCTTTGCGAGAATGCGTCGCCCGGGCTGAGCCGGATGCGTTTGGCGACCAGATCGCGGTCGGTCGCGTTCAGGCCGCCGATGAGAACGTCGCGCACATACAGGCGCCGCCCCTCGCGCACCAGGAAGCGCAGCGAAACGCGGCGCGCCTTGGCGTCGGGAATCGAGACCACCTCCATGGTCACGTCGGGATACCCGTTGTTGTGGTAGTAGGCCAGCACGTTGTCGCGATCGGCGGCGACGGTCTCGGGGCTGTAGGGCTGGCCCTGGGTGGATTCCAGCAGGCGCAACACCTGCTCGTAGAGCTTCAGGTCCACGCCGGAAAGCTCCGCTCCGGCCACGCGCCATTGCCCTCCCTCCGCGATCCGGAAGACCACCGCTTCCTGGCCGCTCCGCCCGCCGTAGTTGGCCACCACCTCGGATGTGACCTCGGCGTCGGGGAAACCGTTGGAGCGGTAGAGCGCGAGGATCGCGTCCCGGTCCCGCTCGAGATAATCGCGGCTGAATCGCCCGTTCCGATAACGCGGAAACGTTGCCGGCAGCGTGCTCAGCCGTTCGCGAATGGTCGCCTCGTCGAAATAGCGGTTGCCCTCGATCTTCACTTCGACGATCTTGTGTCGCGAACCGCGGTTCACCGTGTAGCGGATCACCTGTTCGCCCGCCCCGGCGTCCGCGATGTTGTATTCGACTTCCGCCTCGAAGTAGCCTTGCGACTGGAGGTATTCCGTCAGGTTGCGCTCGCCTTCCATCAGCAGGGAACCGTCCACCGACTGCTCCTGGAAGACCGGCACCAGTTCCTTCAGCTTGCCGCGAGTGATCTTCGCGCCGGCAAGCTCGACTCTCACCTTCGGCCCCGCCTCGATCTGAATGGCCGGTTTTACGCTGGCCGTCCCGGCGTCGTAGCGCATGCCCTCCAACTGGACCTTGGCCATCAGGCGGTTGCTTTTCTGGTAAAAGCGGCGAATCCGCTCCAGGCCCTGCTGCAGGCGGCTCTCGGTCACCGGACGCCAGCCCGGCCGCAACCAGAACTGTTTCCAGCCGGTCGTCGAAACGACCTTCCGCTGGTCCAGCGCCAGGTTGCCCGTGACCGCCGGCGGCGAGAAGCGGGCGCGCGGACCGGGTTCCACCTGGAAGTCGATGTTGACCTCCTCGGTGGAATCGATCCGGTCCAGCCGCGTCTGCAGCGCGGCTTCATAGTAACCGCTTTCCCGCAGCGCCTCCTGAAGGTTGCCGATGGCCGCCTCTAAGCGCTCCTCGGTGAACTGCGTGCCGAGTTCCAGCTTGGTGGCGCTGGCAAGTTGCGCGCGGTTGGGCGGCTCGGGCACGCCTTCCACCGCGACGCGGCTGATAAACCAGTGCTTCTGGGTGATGAACTTCAACACCACTCCGTCCGGAACCCGGCGGGCGTCCACCGCGATGTCGGTGTATCGCAGCGAGGAGTAGAGGCGTTCGATCGCCAGGCGTACCGCGGATAGCTCGAGCGCCTGGCCCACGCGCAGCGGCAGCAGGACGGCGATTTCCGACTCGGGCAGGGGTTGTCGCGGCGGATCGAACTCGATGGCCACAATGCGCAGGCCCTCATAAACCCGGACGGAGTCCGCCGACGCCCCGGCGGCGCCGACGAGCAAGAGAGTAGCGCAGGTGAGTCGAAGGCCCGAGGCGCCCACTTCCACTCATCATACAGCAAGCGCTGCTACCATCGGACTTGTATGGAACCCCGCGACCAGGAACGTTTCTCCCGGCAAATCCGATTCTCCGGGCTCGGCGAGCCGGGTCAGGAACTGATCTTGCGTGCACGGGTGGTGGTGGTCGGCTGCGGCGCTTTGGGCAGCTTTCAGGCCGGCGCCCTGGCGCGCGCCGGTGTCCGCCGCCTGCGGATCGTCGACCGGGATTTTGTCGAACTCAGCAACCTCCAGCGCCAGTGGCTGTACGACGAGGACGATGCCGCCCAGGCTCTGCCCAAGGCGGTGGCTGCCGCGCGAAGGCTGCGCGCCATCGATTCAGCCAGCCAGGTCGAGCCTTTCATCATCGATCTGACGGCCGCCAACGCCGGCGAGTTGCTCGCGGAATCGGACTTGCTCATGGATGGCACGGATAACTTCGAGACCCGCTATCTGGTCAATGACTTCGCCGTGAGTCATTCCATTCCTTGGATCTACGGCGCCGCGGTGGGCAGCTACGGGCTCGTGATGCCGGTCCTGCCGGGAGTCACCGCCTGCCTGCGCTGCATCTACCCCGAACCGCCCTCGGGCGCGCAACCGACCTGCGAAACCGCCGGCGTGCTCAACCCGATCACCTCGGTGATCGCTTCCTTGCAGGTGGCCGAAGCGTTGAAGATCCTGGCCGGACGGCCGGACCTGGTGTCGCGCCGCATCACCACGGTCGACGTCTGGTCGGGTGTGATTCGCCAGATCGACCAGCCGGCGCCGCGCCCGGATTGCCCTTGCTGCGGGCTCAAGCAATTCGTCTACCTGGACGGCTCCCGGCGCGCGCCCATCAGCCTGTGCGGGCAGAACGCCGTCCAGATCCACGAGCGCTCGCGCCCCATCGATCTCGACGACCTGCGCCGGCGCCTCGAATCGCTCGGCCAGGTGCGCGCCAACCAGTTCGCCCTGCGCTTCTTCCTGCCCCCGTACGAAATGACCATCTTCCCCGACGGCCGCGCCATCCTCAAGGGTACCCAGGACGTGGGCCTGGCCCGCAGTTTCTACGCCAAGTACGTGGGAAGCTGAATGGCGCGGGCACCCGCTGCCGTTCGAGCCGGCCCCGCCGCCTTCGTGGCCCCAGTCAACGAGACCGGCCGCCGTTTCAGTCACACGCTCGGCATCGAACCGCATGCGGGGCGGCGGTATACTTCGAAGAGGAGACGGAACCGTGGCGGACCCGACGGTCGGCGAAGCAATCCGCGAGAAGCGCGAGGCGATCGTCCGCATCGCCGCCCGGCACGGCGCAACGCAGGTCAGGTTGATCGGGTCCGTCGCGCGCGACGAAGCCCGCCCCGACAGCGACGTCGATCTGCTCGTGACATGGAGCGAGGGAACCAGTCTCCTCGATCAGGCGGCTCTCATGCTTGAGCTCGAAAGCCTGTTGGGCCGGAAAGTCGACATCGCGAGCGACGGCTGGGTGAAGCCCTCGATCCGGGAATCGGTCTACAGGGATGTAATCGCCCTATGAGGAGCGACGCGGATCGCCTGGGCGACATCCTGGAGGCCATCGCGAAAATCAGTTAGCGGATCACGGATAGCATCCATGCCTTTCAGGGCGACGAGATGCTCCAGGTGTGGGTGATCCACCACCTGCAATGTGATTGGAGAGGCCGCCCGCGGCGTGTCCCAATCCCTCAAAAACTGTCATCCCGAGGTGCCGTGGCCGCGGATCGTCGCGCTGAGGAACATCCTGGTGCATGAATACTTCGGCCTCAATATGCACCAGGTCTGGACCATGACCCAAAAGGACCTCCCACAACTGGAAGAACAGGTTCAGCACATCCGTTCGCGGATTGCAGCCGATTCCGGCCGTGGCGCGTAAGCCGCCTGGCCCTCACAGCGCCCGCGCCGATCGCGTTATTTCCGCCATTAGAGGAGATCCAGTCGCCGAATGCCGGGCACCCCCTCAAACCCCGAGTCGAAGGTAGCGAGCGATTGGATGCCGTGATTCAGCATGAGCGCCCGGCTGCGATCTCGGCGAGCATTTGGCCGATGTCGGCGGTCGGCGCTCCGAGCGATGCGAGGCGTGAAAGAGGGCCGCCCGCTGCCTTCGAGTCGCCGGCCCGCTCCAACGCGCCCTCAATCGCGCGGCGAACCCATTCGGCTTTTGACACGCCACTGCGCTCCGCCGCATCTCGGAGCCGGGCGTCAAGCTCGTCGGGCATCAACACCTGGACTCGGCGCTTCATACACTCATGCTGACAGACTCATGAAGTACCTTGCCTGTCCCGGTTATCATGAACCATGCTGCGACGATCTTTCTTGGGTGTTTCGATGGGCGCCGGGCAAGTGATTTTCGACGGCACCCCGACTCAGGCCGAGGTTTTGGTCGAACGAACTCAACCCGGCCGGCCGCACGCGGGCAAGGTGCTGGCCGCCATCCAACCCCATTCCGACGACATTCCGCTCTTCGCCGCCGGCACTGTGGCGAAGCTGATTGACGAGGGCTACACCGGCTACCTGATTCGAATGACCAACGACGACATGGCCGGTCCCGGCACGGTGGGTGAAACCGTTCTGGCCAACCAGCGCGACAACCAGCAGGTGGCCCGGGCGCTGGGTCTGACGAAGGTCTTCGACCTCAACTACAGCAACCACCAGATGGACCAGGAATCGAAGATCGAGATCCGCGCCCGCCTGATCTTCCTGTTTCGCCTGCTCAAGGTGGACACGGTGATTGGCTACGACCCGTACGGACATTACGAGGAAAACCCGGACCACTACGTGACGGCACAGGCGGTGGAGGCGGCCTGCTGGATGGCGGCCGGAGGCAAGGACTATCCGGAGCACTTCGAGGCCGGCCTGAAGCCGTGGGCGGTCAAAGAGAAGTACTACTTCTCGCGCGGCCCGCAACTGGTCAACCGCGTCGTCGATATCAGTTCCACCATCGACAGAAAGGTCGCGGCCAACCTGGCCAATCTGGCCCAGGGCCCGGCGGGCGCCAACGGAGCGCGCCTGCGCCGCGCTCTCGCCGACAAGGGACTGCGCCTGCCGGTGTTGGGCGCCGACGACGAATCCGCCAACGCCAGCTACATCAAGCACATTCTGCTTCAGCGGGACGTCGAGACGGGAAGCAAGTATGGCCTCGCCTACGCCGAGCCGTACCACTACATCGGTCCGCCGCCGGACGCGGTCGGCGACTACGTCCGTAAGAACGCCGTGCCGTTACGTCAGTAGCCGAAGACCTGTCCCTCTAGGTCCAGCGCCGTTGCCAGAGCGCGATTCAGTTCGCCGATTCGAGATACGTCGAGCCGTCCAACGTAGTGTGTCAAGAGCGTCTTTGGCAGGCTGAACAGTTCGTCGCAATGGATGCTGGACTCCTTCTTGAGGCCATCTTCCACGCCCACCCGCACCTGCGTGCTGAGTCCATCGTGTCGAGAGTACACCGCTGCACAAATGAGCGTGGAGAACTTGGAGTCGATGAGCATCTGGCGGCTGACAACCACAAACACCCGCTGCCGTCTGGGGTCTTGTGAGCCGGGCTTCCGTACCAGGTACATTTCACCGCGTCTCATGGCAAGCTCTGGTAACCGAGAACATCCTCCGCCTCCTGGTTCAGCCTTTCGGCGTTTGCGTTGATGATCGCCAGATCCCTCTGGTCGCGGCGCGCCCTTTCGAGCCTTGCGAGATACGCCTTAGCGGCGCGTTCGATGAAGGCCGAGCGGTTTGGATCGACCTCGTCGATGCTTTCCAGAAGGTCCGCGGGGAGTGTGACAGATGTCTTGACTCGCACAAGATAATTATACTCCACGATGAGGTAGAACGTTCTCGTCGCCCGGTGTCTTGGGTTATCCGGGGCCGGCCGTCACAGCCCTTCGAGCAAATGCCCGAGCTTCTTTTTCTTGGTGCGGAGGTAGTCTTCGGCGGTGGCGGTGACCGCGGGCTGGCACGGAACGCGCTCGGAAACGGTGATGCCGGCGCGCTCCAGGGCTTCGATCTTGGCGGGGTTGTTGGACAGAAGCCGGACCCTGGTGGCCCCGAAATGGCGCAGGATTTCGGGCGGCATTTCGTAATTCCGCAGGTCGGCCTCGAAGCCCAGTTTCTCGTTTGCTTCGACCGTGTCGGCGCCGGCGTCCTGAAGCTCGTACGCCCGCAGTTTGTTCAACAGTCCGATGCCGCGGCCTTCCTTGTGCTCGTAGATCAGGATGCCGCGCCCCTCCTCGGCGATCACCGTCAGCGCCAATTCCAGTTGCGCGCGGCAGTCGCAGCGCAGGCTGTGGAAGACGTCGCCGGTCAGACACTCCGAGTGAATTCGCACCAGGGGCGGGTCGGGCGCGGTGATATCGCCCATCGTCAGCACCACCGCCTCTTCGACGGCGCGGCCGCGACGTCCCTCGAAACCGTGGATCCGGAATTGGCCGAATCGGCTGGGAAAACTGGCCTCGGCCACCTTGCGCAGCCGAAGTCGCGGGGGTTGAGTCATTTACACATCACGCTGGAACACTCGAAGGAAACCAACTACAAACCATTATAATAGCGGGCAGATCGCGATGCTGGATCAACATCTGGTCGTGCTGCTCGTAAAACTCGCCGTGGCGGCGTCGCTGGCTAGCATCATGGTCCGGTTCGGCGGGTTCAAGCGCATGCTGATGCGCGAGGAGCGCACCCTCGAGCAGCGCCTCAAGCTCGCCCTCGGTTTCGCCGTGATGTTCGGTTCCGGCGTCGCGATTCGCGTGGTCACGCCGACTGGCTACGAGGCGGTCGACCTGGGGCTGGAGGCGAGCATGCTGGCCGGCATGGTCGGCGGCTACGTCGCCGGCCTGGCTTCGGGCATCCTCATCTCGATCCCGGCGATGGCCAACGCCGAGTTCCTCTCGATGCCGCTGTTCGCGGCCGCGGGCGTTCTGGGCGGCCTGCTGCGCGACTGCGCTCCGGACCCGGACGAGATCTGGCGCTTCTCGCCGTTTTTCGACCTGAGCGTGTTCCGCTTCTTCCGCAAAAGACACGACCGCCGCCGGACCGCGTTCCAGCTTTTTCTGCTGCTGGTGGTCGTCTTCGGCGAATTCCTGCGCTGGTCCCTCGAGGAGATTTTCGGCACGAAAGCGATCTTCGGCCTTCATCCCGGCGGGCCGCAGCCCCACCCGTTGATGATTGTCGCGGTCTATATCACGACGCTGTTCGCAATTACGCTGCCGCTCAAGATCTGGAACAACGCGCGGAACGAGACCAAGCTCGAAACGCAGGCCCGGCTGCTCGGCGAGGCGCGCCTTCAGGCGCTCACCAGCCAGATCAACCCGCACTTCCTGTTCAACACGCTGAATTCGGTTTCCTCGCTGATTCGCACCAACCCGGACCAGGCGCGCGCGGTGGTCTACAAACTCTCGAACATTCTGCGGAAGCTGCTCCGCACGAGCGAGTCGTTCTCGCCCCTGCGCGATGAGCTGGCCTTAATCGAAGACTACATGGCGATCGAGATGGTGCGTTTCGGCGACAAGCTGCGATTCGTGAAAGAGGTGGATCCGGAAACGCTCGACCGGCTGGCGCCGAGCATGATCCTGCAACCGCTGGTCGAGAATTCGATCAAACATGGCCTGGCCGGCAAAGTCGAAGGCGGCATGGTGCGTATCGGCAGCCGCCTGGCCGGCGGCAGGCTGATCCTGCTGGTCGAGGACGACGGCGCCGGCATTCCGGAGGCCCGGCTCGCCACTCTGCTCGAGCAGGGCATCGGCGTCAGCAACGTGAATGAGCGTTTGAAAGTGCTTTTCGGCAACGACTACCGGATGACCATCGATTCCCGGCCCGGCGGGGGAACGCGCACCGAAATCGAAGTGCCCGAGTTGGCGCCCGCCCCGCAACAAACCGCCCCAACACGCGCCTGAGACGGCGTGCTATACATAGCGGGAAGGAGAATCTCCCAATGGAATCCGATCGAAGGGATTTTTTGAAAGTTGCGGCGGCCGGCGCGGCGCCGCTGTTCGTGCCGAGCAGCGCCTGGGGCGCCAATGACCGCCCGAACTACGCGCTGATCGGAGCGGGCGGCCGGGGCCGCTACTTGAACCGCATTTTCCAGCAGGACGGACCCAAGTGCGTGGCCATCGGCGAAGTCTACGAGCCCAATGTGCAGGAAGCGCTCAAGGGCGCGGCGGGCGCCAAGCCGTACGTGGACTACCGCGAACTGCTCCAGAAAGAGAAGGACGTCGACTTCGTCGTGCTGGCCGGCCCGGACCATCATCATTGTCCGATGATGCTGGCCGCGCTCGAGGCCAAGAAAGACGTCTACGCCGAGAAGCCGCTGTCGAAGACGCTCGAAGAGAGCGCCACCATGGTGGCCGCGGTGAGGAAGAGCAAACAGGTGGTGCAGATCGGCATGCAGCGCCGCAGCGCCCCGGCCGTGATGGCGGCCAAGAAACTGGTGGACGACGGCGTGCTCGGACGCATCACGCTGGTCAAGCCGCAGTGGCATTGGAACGTCGCGCGCCCGCTGAACAACACGCCGCTTCCGGGCAAGATCGATTGGGACCGGTTCCTGGGCAACGCGCCGAAACGGCCCATCGAGCCGATGCGCTTCCGCTACTGGCGCTACTTCTGGGATTACGCCGGCGGCAACATGACCGACCAGGGCACGCACCTGATGGACGTCGTGCTGTGGTTCACCAACTCGGCCCCGCCCAAGTCGGCCGTGTGCTGGGGCTATGTCGCCAAGATGACGGGCGCCGAGCACCCCGACGTCTTCTCGGCGGTTTTCGAGATGGACAATTACATGGCCACCTGGACGCTCGACTATTCGAACTCGTTCCAGAACGGCTGGTCCATCACCTTCATGGGCGACAAGGGCACCATGATTCTGGACGAGTGGGGTTACCGCGTCTGGGCCGAGCCCTGGAAACCCGAAAATCCGCCGATCCACCAGGAACAAGCGCCGGTGCCGATCGAAAACCACGTCCAGAACTTCCTGGAATGCATCGTTTCGCGCAAGGACCCCAACTGCACGGTCGAGATCGCGCAACGGGCGGTCGCCGGACCGCACCTGGCCAACCTCGCGTTTCAGAAAGCCAGGCAGGTGCGCCTGGGCCCGGACCTGGTGAAGGTCTCGTAGGGTCGTATCCGTTTTTTACCGCACCACCCCGTCCAGCGGGCTGCTGGCCGACGCATAGAGCTTTTTCGGCATGCGGCCGGCCAGGTGTGCCAGGCGGCCCGCTTCCACCGCCAGTTTCATTGCCAGTGCCATCTTGACGGAATCCTGCGCGGCGGCGATGGCGGTGTTCATGAGCACGCCGTCGAATCCCAACTCCATGGCGACCGCGGCATCCGACGCCGTGCCGACCCCCGCGTCCACGATCAGCGGAACCGAGGTGATCATCTCGCGGATGATGCGCAGGTTGGCGGTGTTCTGCACGCCCAGGCCGCTGCCGATGGGCGCCGCCAGGGGCATCACCGCCGCCGCGCCGGCGTCGACCAGTTTCCTGGCGTTCACCAGGTCGTCGTTAGTGTAGGGCAGCACCACGAAGCCCTCTTTCACCAGCACGCGGGTCGCCTCCAGCAGCCCTTCGTTGTCCGGAAAAAGGGTCTTCTCGTCGCCGATGACTTCCAGCTTCACCCAGTTCGACAAACCCACTTCGCGCCCCAAGCGGGCCGTGCGGATGGCCTCGTCGGCGGAGTAGCAGCCGGCCGTGTTCGGAAGCAGGAAGTACTTCGAGCGGTCGACGTAATCCAGCAGCGATTCCTTGGAACGGTCCGTCAGATTCACCCGCCGCACGGCCACCGTCACCACTTCGCAGCCGGAGGCCTCGTGACAGCGGACCATTTCCTCGAAACTCCGGTACTTCCC
>JAUYBU010000014.1 GCA_030693045.1 Bryobacterales bacterium
CATCCCCTGCGCTCTGTCGCCTTGATCCGCCCGTTCGACTCGCCAACTTCCCCAACCCCTCAAATCCCAACCAGCCTTCCGGCCTACGCTGGCGCCGCGGCGTGCCCGATTCCTTATTCTTGCCGCCCGCAGCCCTAAAACACTCACCGCGATTCTCCCCTTCCGCCAAACAACCTCGCATCTTCAAGCTTTCAAAACGCTTTGAAGGTGATTCCCGGCTTGGTTGCGGAATCGCTGGCGCCCCTCACTCTTACTTGGCTCCAAGCCTCGATTCACGGTACTATTGGCGAGGCCCCCGCGCGAGGTTTGGCATTGGCCACGCGACCTCGTCAGCAAGAAGTTAATAGAGGCGCCTGGAAAAGAAACACTTCCACCTCCCGGACTGCCTTTTCCCACATTGGCCGGTAAACGGTTCACCTCCATTGATCATTTATTCGCCGCCTATTATCAACAACCTAGCCAAGCCTAGCCCGAATCTGGGTTCCTAGGGCCGGTACAATGCGATCGGGGGGACATATCGGAAGGAACCCCGGCGTCACTCCGGGCTAATCTGACGGAAACCATCGCCCGGCCTGGGACACAGGCGTGTCCCCCAACCGGCCAGAGACCCCGGCGTCACTCCGGGCTAATCTCGCGCCAACCATCGCCCCCCGCCCCCGGGGACACTCCGGGCTAATCTTACGGAAACCGTCGCCCGGCCTGGGACACAGGTGTGTCCCCCAACCCTTAACCCGCGCGCTCATCGCGCCTACAGACTGACGAGGATACATATGTCATCGCTAGCTCGACAAACTTCTTCCCGCGCCAACGGCAGCCTCTCGCGCGGCCCCAAAACCAAGGAAGGCAAGAGCCGCTCCTCCATCAATGCGCTCACTCACGGCCTGACCGCCAAAACCGCCTCCCTCAAGAGGCAGAACTGCAAAGCCTTCCAGGAACTGCTCCACCAGTACAACCAGTCCATTGCCCCGCGCGACGCCGTCGAGCAGGCCGCGGTCGATGAAATCTGTGCTGCCGCCTGGCGCCTCCATAGTGTGTGGACCATCGAGCGCAACGCCGTCGACCTCGAACTCACCTCCCAGGCTTCCGCCGGCGATCTGGACCACTTGGCCCGTTCCTACCGCGCTCTGGTCCGCAAACATCCCCACTTCCGCATCCTCCAGCGCTACGAAGTCCGCCTCCAAAACATCATCAAGCGCTCCCTCGCCTCCATCCAGACCCTGCGCCAGATCAACGAAAAAAAGTTCGAGCGAACCACCCCCGCCGAGCTCGCCTCGGCCGAGACCTCCGCTGGGTCGGACGGCGCACACGCACCCTGCGCTGGAGCCTTAATCCATGCGCCTCTGGACACTCATCCCGGTCCCGCGGACTTCAGCCTGTGAACTCCCAAAACATCCGCCGGCGCCATCCCAAGAAGAACCCGGGAAGAACCTGGGAGAACCCAGGAAGAACCCACCGGCAACCCGCCAGAACCCACCGGCAACCCAGCGCCGCGCGCACCGGCCAGCCGCGCGCCCGCATGGCCTCGTCCGCAAAGCCCTGCCGGCTACCAGGGGCCCCAGATCTTCACCGCCGACACGAACCCGATGGCGCCCAGGGCGATGACCGCGCCTTGCGGCAGCCTGATCGCGTTGGGGTTGGCGACGTCCAGGTCCTCTCGCTTCAGATAAGGCGCTCGCAGGCAGGCCAGTTCTTTCATGATGTAGGCCACGTTCAGCAGCGTCGTCCGCAACTTGCCGTGCCAAAAGACGAGAGCCAGGCCGATGACGCCTCCCAGCAACCCGGCCAGCATGAACACGCCCAGCCAATTCCAGGGGCCGATCAGCGCGCCCACGGCCCCCATCAGCTTGACATCGCCCGCGCCCCGGCCGCGAATCGCATACAACGGCAGGTTTATCAGCAGCGCGAGCCCCAACCCCTTCAGGGCGAACCACACCCCCGGCCAGCCGTACAGAAAGCCATTCAACGACAAGCCCACCACCACTCCCGCCACCGTCAGCCAGTTCGGAATGCGGCGGGAGCGGATGTCGATCCACCCGGCGATGCTCACCAGGACCACCAGAAGAATCGTCGTTACGGGCGGAAGTTGGTTCATGTCGGGCCCTGCCGCGATTCAAAGAATAGCAATTGTTTTCCGCAAGATACAAGTCGCCCGCAGCTTTGTACTATACTGTTAACCAAAGTGATTAGGCTTGTGCAACCCTATTCGAGTATTGGCCCGAGGGCCCGTAGATGATAGATTCTTCATGGGTCTTGCCGCATCGGAGGCACGGAGTGTCTTATGCTGTCTAAATCTTGGCGCTTGGTCGCGTTGTCGATTCTCTGCGCGGTTCCCGCGGCGTTCCCGGCCCCGTTCGGGAAGGTTGTGGACATCGGCGGACACGCCTCGGACGTCGCTCTGGACGAGCGGCGCGGCGTGGTGTACGTGGCGAATTACACGGGCGACGAAATCGCCGTCGTCTCCACGGCCAACGGTCTGGTGCTGCGGACCATTAACGTCATGTCGCAGCCGGCCGCCTTGTCGCTCTCCCCCGACGCAAGGTATCTGGTGGTGGCGCACTATCGCTCGGCGCTCAGCGCCGGCGGGCTGACGGTAGTGGACCTGGACGCGAACCAGCAGCGCCGGTTGGCCTCGGGCTTTCCGCCGCTGGCGGTGGCTTTCGGAGCCGACAACCGCGCCCTCGTCATGACCACGCAGGATTTGCGGCTGCTCGATCCCGGCAGCGGCACGACTACCGTGCTCAGCACCTACGCCGGGTTGGCGCCGAAGGTGCTGCCGGCGCCCTTCGCCACGTTCCCGCCGGAGATCATACGCGCGTCGCTAGGCGCTTCGCCGGAGGGCAATGTCATTAGCGGCGTCGCCGACGCCGAGGGCAGCGGCGACACACAGTCGATTCTCCTGTATGTCAGGTACGACGTCACGACACGCCAGTTGCAGCGGCTCGGCTACACGACCGCGCCGGCCCTTGGACCGCGCGTGACCAGTGTCGGCAGCAACGGCGCGCTGCAAGTGATTGGCTGGGCGCTGCTCAACGAGCGCGGCATCCTGATGGCGCAGTTCCCCAACGCGCTAGGCAAGTTGAACGCCGGCGGCCATGCCATCGACCTGAGCCGGGGCTTGGTCTATGCCCAGGTACCCGAAGCCGTGAAGACCGATCAGACCACGACGCCGGTGCTGCCGGTCACGCCTCCCGCCGGCCAGCCGGCCCCCGTTCAACAGCTCGGCCCGCCCGTGCTCCAGATTCTGGACGCCGACAACCTGACCGTGCGCGAACGGCTTCAGTTGCCCGAGTACCTGGCGGGCAGAGGCGTGCTGTCGAGCGACGGCAGCGTGATGTACGCCGTATCCGACAGCGGCCTGACCATCCTGCCCGTGGGGCAGTTGAACAAGTTCCCGCGCGTAACCGCCTCCCAGGAGGACCTGTTGTTCCGCGGCAATTACTGCGACCGCAAGACCGCGTCGCAGGAGATCGAAATCGTGGATCCGGGCGGGAATAACACGCCCTTTTCGCTCCAGGCCAGAATCCCCGGTGTCACCATCTCACCCAATTCCGGCGTCACGCCGGCGAAGGTTCGCGTCAGCGTCGATACCAGCGCGCTGAGCAGCCGCACCGGCACCCTGGCCGGGCTGATCGAGATCCGCTCCTCGGTGGCGGTCAACATTCCGGACCCGGTGCGCGTGTTGGTGAACAACCGCGAGCCGGACCAGCGCGGCAGCTTCTTCAACGTGCCCGGAAAACTGGTGGACATCGCCGCCGACCCGGCGCGCGACCGTTTCTACGTTCTGCGCCAGGACAAGAACCGGGTGTTGGTATTCAACGGCACCACGTTCCAGCAGATCGCCTCCCTGCGCACCGGCAACACGCCCTGGCAGATGGCGGTTACTTTGGATGGTAAGTACCTGATCGTAACCAACGACAATTCCCAGCTCGCCAACGTTTACGATCTGGACACGCTGCAGCAAACCCAGAGCGTCGAGTTTCCCGTGGGCCACTACCCGCGCTCGATCGCGGTTTCGGGAAGCGCGATCCTGGTGGCTTCGCGCGTGGTGAGCGCAGCGCCGGAAGGCTGCTCGATTCCTCACGGAGTCGATTCGGTGGACCTTGGCAGCCGGGCGGCAGTCCGGCTGGACACGCTGGGGATCTACAAGAACTGCGTGAATCTCGACACCGCGCTGGCCTCCTCCCCCACCGCCGAGACGATCTTCTTTGCGCAGGCCGATGGCACCACGCTCGTTTATCGGTCCAGCAACCGGACCTTCGCGGCCTCGCGCAGGGACTTCACCGCGCTCTCCGGCGCTTACGGCGCTGTTGGCGACGACCGCTTCATCGTGGACAGCAACATTCTGAATCGCTCCCTGGTCCAAATCGGTAAGCTGGACGAGGGCCTGGGCACGACTTCCGGCGTCGCCGCCGCCGATGGCTTCGGGCTTAGAACCGCCTCCCCCGCCGCGGCGGGCGCCGGGACCATCGAACGGATTGAATTGGGAAACGCGCAGACCACGCGCTCGGTGCGGGTGTCGGAATCTCCGGTGGTGGGCGCAAAGGGGGAACGTGCCTTCCTGCGCACGCTGGTCCCGCTCAGCAACCGCCGCAACATCGTTTCGCTGACCACCTCCGGCTTCACCGCGCTTTCCTGGAACTACGACGCGGCGGTGTCGATCCCGGTGATCGAAGGCGTGGTGAGCGCCGCCGACGGCTCGACCTTGGTAGCGTCGGGCAGCCTGATCCGGGTCTATGGAAGCGACCTGAGCCCGGACACCGCGGCCTCCCGAGAGGTGCCGCTGACGGCGCTGCTGGGCAACTCCTGTCTTACGGTCAACGGCATTCCGGTCCCGGTCGAGCGTGTGTCGCCGGAGGAGATCATCGGACAGTTGCCGTTCGAGGTTGCCGGCGACGCGGCCATGGTGCTGAAATCGCCCGGCGGCGTTAGCAATACTTTCTCGTTCCGCGTTGGTCTCGTCGCGCCGACCGTCTTCCGCGACGGCGTGGCCGGGTCGGAGACCGGAATCGCGACCGTGGTGCGGGCCAGAAATGGCGAGTTGGTGACCTTCTCGAATCCCGTTCATGCCGGCGACGACTTGGTCATCTACCTGACCGGAATGGGGCGGACCAGTCCGGACGTCCGGACCGGATACCCGGGCCCCAAGTATCCGCTGGCCCAGGCCCTGTTGCCGCCCGATGTGAGCCTGGGTGAACTCAGGCTGCCGGTGGCATTCGCCGGGATGACGCCCGGCGAGGTGGGCGTGTACCAGATCAACGCCAGCGTTCCCTGGTGGGCGCCCTCGGGCAAGGATGTCCCGCTCACCGTGACGCAGGGCGGAGTCGCCACCACGCTCCTGGTGCGGGTGGTGAATTAGATGTCCCGCCCCGTGAAGCAGGGCGGAGTCGCCGCCACGCCCCCGGCGCGCGTGGTGAATTAGATGTGCCGCCCTGTGAAGCAGGGCGGAGTCGCCACCACGCTTCTGGTGCGGGTGGCGAAGTTGCCGCCATGCCCCCGGCGGGGGTGGCGAATTAAGTTGGAAGGGGAGGTTTGATGCACGGGCTTGTTCGGCGTATCCTTCCGTCGCTCTTTGCGCTCGGGTTGACGTGCAGCGGCCAGCAGTGGGAGATTGGCGGCGCCGCTGGGTATGGAATCTATCGGAATGTGGCGGTCACCTCGGGCACCCTGTCGGGGACGGCCGGCTTCAAGCACGGCATGTTGTTCAGCGCCGTCGCCGGACACCACCCCTACAATCGCTTGAGCGGGGAGTTCCGGTACACCTTCCGGGATGGCGATATCAAGATTACATCCGGATCCACGAAAGTGGGCTTCCGCGGCGACGCGCACGCGCTGCACTATGACGCGCTGCTGCACGCGGCGTCGAAGAACTCGCTGATCCGCCCGTTCTTCGCCTTCGGCGGCGGCATGAAGGTGTTTCGCGGCAACGAGCCCGAGCGCGCCGGTCAGCCGCTCTCCCAACTGGCGGCGTTCCGGGAGACCACCGAGATCAAACCCATGCTCAGCGTGGGCGCGGGAGCGGCCGCGTCTTTCGGATCTCACATGCGCTTGCGTGTGGACGCGCGGGACTACATCACGCCCTTCCCCACGAAGGTCATCGAGCCCAATCCCCGCGCCAGGCTCAACGGCGCCTTGCACGACATCGTGGTCCTGATCGGCATCAGCGGCGTCTTCTAGTAAATGCGTCAGCCTGGGTAGGGTCGAGGACTGGCGCCGTGATTCCGTAGGTCCGGCCTATCCATTGCTCCCCGTTTCCTTTGGGAGTGCCTCACTAGCC
>JAUYBU010000027.1 GCA_030693045.1 Bryobacterales bacterium
GCTTCGGGTATGTTCACCCATCAAAACATAACCGATCTCTCTTGTTTTGTCCGGAAAAAACCGCCGGCCGGCCACAGGAGGCCTTCCTCTTTACCCTGCAATGTAAGTGGCATTGGGCTACCAGCCTGTCCCCGCACACACCTGCCTGTCCCGAATTAAAGGGGCCATACCAGGCTGACGCATTTTTCCGTCAGCGCAGGGTGCGCAGGGACGGGCCGGTGATGTGGGGGGTCGAGTTGAACGTGACCAGGTCGAGTTCGCCGTCCCGGAGGCGCAGCAGGGTCATGGCCGAGTTGAAGACCGCGCCGGTCAGCCGCAGGATCTTGGGTTCGGCGATTCCCAGCGCCGCGGCGACCCAGATGGACATGGGCGTGGCCGAGGTGAAAATGGCGATGGCCTCGCCATTCGCCGCCGGCGGAAGCCGTTCGCGGTTGCTCCGCACACGCGCCAGAAAGTCCGGCCAGGACTCGACATCGATGTCATAGCGCGCTTCGATCCACGCGCGGACGATGGCCGCGTCGCAGGCGCTCCATTGACGGTGGATGCGGGCCTGGGGCGCTTGAGCCAGCAACCGCTCCTTCTCGAAAGCCGCGCGGAAGGCCGGATCGTCGGCCGAGAGCCTGGGCGCAACGGCGTCGTAGATTCCGAACAGGTCGAACTCGTTCCAGCCGGTGTCGGTGACGGGCTCCGGCAGTGCGGCGCCGGCGCGGCGGTAGGCCGCGACGACTTCGTCCAGCGTTTCCCGCTGCCGCTTCATGGCCCCCGAAACGACCGCGGCGAATCGCAAGGGCTGCGCGGCCAGGTGTTCGCCGAGCGCGCGCGCCTGGGCGCGGCCCAGATCCGACAGCGCGTCATAGTCGTCGCGCGTGCCGGCCTGGCCGTGACGGAAAAAGTAAAGGAAGCTCACCGGAGAAGTTCCGAAACCTCCATGATACAGGCAGTTTCGCGCGACAGGTTACCTGGCCTGTCCCGCGAAACTGGGCGCTAATGCGCGGTTCGTTCCTTCAGGTCGGCTTCTTTCTCCCGCACGCGTCGGAAGTAACGGGTGCGGCAAGACCGGCACCGGTACGGCGTATAGCCAAGAGCCCGCCAGAAAGCATCCAAAAACCTGACGCTGATCGAGTGGCGCTTGTCCGGGGACCCGCACTTAGGGCAATCCATCCGCGTCGGCATGCTCTCTGAAAAATAGAGAAACCGGAAGCGCATTCCTCTCACTCGAATATGAGTATACCCCCGGATTGACCGGGCGGATTACCGCGCGAGCGCTTACGGTTGTTTCGGCGGCCGGGATCCAGTCCGCCGGTCCCCCGGCAGTGACCAACGGGCTCAGAAAGAGGGTCGCTCGCCGCCACTTTGGCCAGTGCCTGCGCCGAGTGGTTGCCCTGAAGGAAACCGGGAATGTTAGAATCGGCCTGGAAGCTATTCTTGGCCGGTGCCGGGCATGGTCTTCAAAACCAGCGTGCGGTCTCAACGCCGCAGGTGGGTTCGACCCCCACTAGCTTCCGCCAGTTTTCTCCCCGCAAGTGCCGCCTTCATCCCACCGCGCGCCGCATCCCACGCGATGGTACGCGATCCTGGTTGCGCCTTGCCGGCTATGGCACACTAGGGTGGGATGGGTCGCGCGAAGACCCGCCGGTCCGGTTCGTGGTGAGGCACATGGCAAGATTGCCGATCATCGTCTTGGGGCTCCTTCTGGTGATCGTCGCCGCGGCCTCGCTGCAGCGTGGGATTCCGGACGATTTGCGCGATCGTGCCCACGCAAAGTCACTACAGGGAGACGGCGCGAGTCACACCGAAGTCCTGACGCTGCTCCGGCAAGCGCTCCGCCAGGACCCGGCGTCCCCCTATCGCTGGTGCGATCTCGGCGAGGCGCTCGTCGAAGCCGGCGAAACCGCGACGGCCCGATATTGCTTCCGGCGATCTCTCGAACTCGGACCCAATGCTCCGCCCATCTGGATGCGGGCGGCGAATTTTCACTTCCGGCTCGCCGAAACGGGAGAGGCCGTCCGGTGTACGGCGAGAGTCTTGAAAACAGTCCCCGATTATGATGCGGTGGTCTTCAGTTACTGGGACCGGTTGGTTCCCCAGACCGGCGATGTCCTGAACTCTATCGCCGATGACAAGCGGGCGGCGCAGTCCTATTTCCAGCATTTGATTTCCAGCGGGCAAACTGCCCGCGCTGAAATTGCCTGGAATTGGCTGGCGGGCCGGGCATTCTCCGACGATCTTCTCGCCGCCGGCTACATTGACTTACTGCTCGCCCGGCAGCAGGTCCAGCAGGCCGGTGAAGTTTGGATTGCGCATCTCGGTGCTCGAAAAGGCGACTATCCGGATGCCAACCGCCTGTCCAACGCCGGCTTTGAGTTCCCTCCTACCGGCGCCGTATTCGACTGGAGAATTTCGCCGGTCGACCCGGTCGAAGTGACTCGATATTCCGGTCTGGCTAAGACGGGGCAGTGCTCGCTCCGGCTTCGGTTTCTGGGAAAGGCCAATGTCGCCTACAGCCACACGGCCCAGACCACGCCTGTTTCCCCGGGATCTTACCGCTTGCGCGCTTTTGTCAAAACTGAAGCGCTGACCACATCCGAGGGAATCCGGTTCCGCATCTTCGACACCCAGGCCCCCGGCCGCCTGGACGTCCGGACCGCGCAACTCACGGGCACCCATGACTGGACGGCGCTGGACCAGATGGTTCTCGTACCGGTTGGGACCAGGCTGGTTACGGTTCAGATTTGCCGCGATCCTTCCCCGAAGTTCGACAACAAGATCCAGGGCACGGCGTGGATTGACGCCGTCTCGCTGGTCCCGGCACGCCAGGCCGGTCGATAGGAGGGCGCGCCTTCAGCCTGAAGCCGGCTAGAGCCGCCCCGACTTCTCCAGCCAGTGGCGGAACATGGCGACGAAATCGCGCACCGGCGGGGCGGTCTCCAGTTCCTCGATCCGGTAGCGCATTTTGCGGCGCCAGTTGGGGTATTGCCAGGTGCTGCCGGGCAGGTTTTGCTGCTCGGTCTCCTTGGTCAGGTCTTCCTGGTTGAGCGCCATCAGCACCGAGGGCGCCGAGGTGAGGAACCCGATCAAGGCGTTATGCAGTTCGCCGGTCAGCTCCGGCAGCTCGCGCGCCGAGCGCCCGTGCCAGTCCGGCAGCAAGCCCAGCCGAAACGCGGCGTCCAGCAACTTCTGCTTCTCCCCGACGCGCGCCTCGAGCTGCAGGCGGCAGGACTCCTCGTCGAGCAGCAGACCCGCCGCGCGGCGCGCTTCGACGTCCCGCGCCATCCAGAAACCGGCCAGCGTAGGCAGATCGTGCGTGGTGGCCGATACCAGCGCGGCGCGACTGTACTCGGCGGGGGCCTTGAACTCGCCATCCGGGCGCTTCTCGAAGAACAGCACCCGGCAACCGAGAATCCGATACCGCTCCAGCGCCTCGCGAATCGAGTCGGGCACGGTGCCCAGGTCCTCGCCGATGACGATCGCCCGGTTGCGCACACTCTCCAGCGCCAGGATGCGCAACAGGTCTTCGGCCGAATCGCGGACGTAGGCCCCGCCGGTCGCGGTCATGCCGTCCGGAATCCAGTACAGGCGGAAAAAGCGCATCACGTGGTCCAGACGCAGCGCGCCGCCGTGCCGCAGGTTCTTGCGGATGGTCTGGATGAAGTGGTGGTAGCCGTCGGCCCGGTGAGCCGGGGCGCTGGGCGGGGGAAAGGCCCAGTCCTGGCCCTGCGGCGCGAAGTCGTCGGGCGGCGACCCGACCCGGCATCCGGCCACGAAGAAGCGGCGGTGGGCCCACAGATCGGAACCGCAGCGGTCTTCCGCCAGCGCGACGTCGTGGTACAGCCCGATCTGCATGCCGCGCTCGCGCGCCCGGCGCTGCGCCCCCGCCAACTGGAGGTCGAGCTGCCACTGGATGTATTTGTGGAACAGCACCAGCCGCCAATGCCGTTGCGCGAAGGCTTCGACGCCGGGCGATTCCGGATACTGGTACTGCCCGGGCCAATCGGGCCAGATCCAGACCTCGCGATCATGGCGGTGAATCCACTCGTCGAGCGCGCAGTGGCGGGCGTATAGGTCCAGCAGTTCGCCTTCCCGTTCGATGTAGGAACGGAAGGCCTGTGCGCGCGGCGAGTTGGCGCGCCACTGGCGCAGGAACTCGCGGAACAGCACCCGCAGGCTGACCAGCTTCAGCCGCCAGACGCGCTCGTACTCGACGAACTCGGCCTCGCGCAGCCCCCGGATCTCGTCCTGCACTTGTGGGGAATCCAGCCACTGCCGCGCCCACCGGCTAGCGCGGAACTCGTCAATCCGCTCGACGTCCAGGTACAACGGATTGCGGTAGAAAATCGACGTCGGCAGATACGGGCTGGTGTTGTACGGCTGCCGGTTGGCGATGGCGTGCAGCGGGTTCAGCGCGACAAATCCCACGCCGACCGTATCGGCGCACCAGTCGATAAGACGCTCCAGATCGGTCGTGTCGCCGCAACCCCAGTTGCGTTCCGAACGGAGTCCGTAGAGGCTGACGGCCAGCCCGGCAGCGCGGCCGCCTTGCTCCAGGCGCGCCGGCAGCCAAGCCTGATCGGGGCCCAGGATCAGGCGAACCACGGACGTTTCGATGCGCCCGGCCAGGCCCACCACGAGGCGAAGCTCGTGGTAGCCCAGCCGGAGCGCGAAAGGAAGGACCAATGTCCGGCGCGCAAATCGGCGGCCGCGGAGTTCCGCTTCGCCCGCCGGCGTCAGTGCCGCTACGGCCGTTTCCACCGTCTCGCTCGCGCCGTCTTCCCAGCGGATTTCGGCGGTGAGCACGCCGCCCGAAAGTTCCGCCGGAATCGAGACCGCGATTTCAAGCGGCCCGTGCGCGCTCGCCACGATCGTCGCCGGCGCCAGCCCCGACCACTCTCGCCACAGTCTCTCTTCGAGCGCGCGGTCAAGTTGTTCCCGCGAGTCGCAGGCGATGCCCAGAGAACCAAGCACGGCTTGCCGCGCGTGGGCCGTGGGCACATGATGATTACCCCAGATGTCCCAATATTCGGGTTCGACGCCCCAGGCCTCGGCCGCCCGGGCCAGCGCCTCGTCGTAATCCGCCGAAGGCCGGAACGAAAGAACGGAATCCGTCATTCTCGATTCTGTTCCTCTACGCGGAATTGATCTGCGGCAACGGCACGCGGTAGCGGCCGGCGAAGACCTCGGCGAACAGCTCGAGGAACTGGTCGTGAAGCGCGCCGTTATCCGCCAGAAGCCGCGCCTCGCCCGCCTGGGCCGGCGCTCCGTGCATGTCGGAAACGCGCCCGCCGGCTTCGCTCACCAGCACCATCCCCGCCGCCATGTCCCACGGATGCAATCCGAATTCCCAGAAAGCGTCCAGCCGCCCGCAGGCGACGTAGGCCAGATCGATCGCCGCCGAACCGCCCCTCCGCACACCGTGCGTCGCCATCGCCACTTGGTGGAAAAAATGTACGTTGACGCTCAGGTGGCGCTTGTAGCTCGGAAAACCGGTGGCCGCCAGCGCGTCGGCCAGGCGCGCGGCCTTGGACACCCGGATGCGGCGCTGGTTGAGCCACGCGCCCGATCCCCGCTCGGCCGAAAACATCTCCTGCCGCGACGGATCGAAGACCACGCCGCAAATCATCTCGCCCGCGCGTTCCAGACCCAGCGTGACGTTGTAAACCGGGTAGCCGTGCGCGAAGTTGGTGGTGCCGTCCAGCGGATCGACGTACCAGCGATACTCGCTCGTGCCTTCGTGGCGGCCGGTCTCCTCGCCCACGATGGAGTGCGTCGGGAAGTGCGACCGAAGCCGTTCCACGACCAGATCTTCGCTGGCCCGGTCGGCTTCGGTCACCAGGTCGAACTCGCCTTTGAGCTCGAAGCTGACGCGCCGCTCGAAATAATTCGCCAGCAGCGCACCGGCTTCGCGGGCAATGTCGATTGCGGTCTCCAGATAGCTTGCCATGGGATTGACGAATCGAGCCAGGGAGGACGCCCCGGCGATCAGATCTCGTACAGGTACTTGATGTCGTGTTTGTAGATGAACAGGTTGGGAGCGCCCAACCGCGTCAGCCGGATGAAGCCGGCGTCGTAATACTCGACCGTGCCCTCGACGTCTTCGTTGCTGCTCAATCGCACCCGCACCCGAGTCCGGTTTTCGATCAGACGCCGCAGGTAGCGCATCTCCTCGAACGTGTGTTCCGGAACGCGCGGTTTCGCCTTTGGCTTGCCTGCCAGATTGTCTTGATTCACCGGATTGACGAGGGTCCTCGGCCCTGGGGCGGGCGCTTGCCGCCCGGCTCCGAATCCTCATAATAGCCGTTGCGGGCGACCACGCGCAAACCGGGGCGGCTCAGCGAGATGCGCAGGGGATGGAATCCGTCCTTGGCGGCGGGCACGTTTTTCGGATAGAAAGCCAGCAGGTACTGGGTGCGAAGATCGCGCAGAATCTCGCCGAAAGCCTGGTCCAGCGACGGGCCGACGCTGGGGTAGAAAACCCGGCCGCCGGTGCCTTCGGCCAGCGTCGCCAAGGCGTTTTCGCCGCCGATGTTGCGCCCGGCGTCGTTGGTGATGGGCATCACCAGGATCGAGTAGAAGACCGCGTCGGCGCGCTGCGCCGCCCGCAACGCGTCGTGGAACCTCTTGGCGCTGGTGGTGTCGCCGCCGTCGGTGACCACCACCATCACGTGACGCCCGTCGCGATCTTCCAGATCGCCCGACGCCAGGTAGACCGCGTCGTAGAGCGAGGTCCCGCCTTCGGGTTTCAGTTGCTTGAGGTATTGCTCGAGCCGCTCCAGCCGGCGCGTAAAACTCGACAGCCGCGCGACGTCGTAGTTGAAGGCGTACAGCGACACCGCGTCCCCCGGGTTGCCTTCGCGGAACACCGCCCGCAGAAACCGGCCCACCGATTCGGTCTCGTAGCGCAGTTCCTTGGCGGTGGATGCACTGGTGTCCACCAGCACGCTGATCGATAGCGGCTGCTCGGTGTGCCGTTCGAACACCGCCAGGTCCTGGCGCACGCCCGTGTCGTGAACCGTGAAGTCCTGCTTGTCGAGCGAACCGATCAGTTTCCCGGCCGCGTCCTTCACCGTCACCAGCAAACGCACCAGGCGGACTTCCACCCGGATGACGGGACCTTGCGGGAACAGCGAAGCCGCTCCCAGCGCGCAGCCCAGAGCCGCGATCAGCGGTTTCGCAACGATTCGTCCCACTCGCCCTCGACCCACGCTTCGCCATCGGCGAAGTGCTCTTTCTTCCAGATGGGGACCGACTTCTTCAGCCGGTCGATGCCTTCCATCGCGGCTTGAAAAGCCGCCTCGCGGTGCGGCGCCGTGGCCACGATTACCACGCTCGCCTCGCCAACCTCCATGCGCCCCAGCCGGTGTACCATCCCGATGCGGCCGATGGCCAGCCCCGCGGCGATCTGGCGGCCGATCTCGGCCATCATCTTCACCGCCATGGGCTCATAGCACTCGTAATCCAGATACTCGGTGGCGCGCCCCCGGGTGTTATTGCGGACCACGCCCTCGAAGACCACCACCGCGCCGTCCTCGCCGCGCTGCAGCCGGCCGGCGATCGCCCGCGTGTCGATGGGCTCGCGCGTCAGCGCGAAGAAGTGCCCCGCCGGGTCGGCGATCTCCTCGGTGTAAGGGCCCGAGCCGCCGCTCACGGGAGGCAGGAAAGCGACTTCATCGCCGTCGGCCAATGGCGTCTGGGCCGCGCCGAACTCGTGATTGCGAGCCAGCAGGATCGAGCTTCTTTGCCGTTCCAGCGCGGGCAAACGGGCCGCGTACTGGTCGAACACCGCCCCCAGCGTCGCCCCCTCGGCAAGCTCCACCTCGTCGCCGCCCGAGCCGGCGATATCCTTCAGCATCCCGAAAAAGAGGACCTTGACGCGCACTCTACTAGCCATCCTAACAGACGAATTCCCGCCCCCCCGGTTCCAGAAAAGGGGACAGTAACAAATAACCCCTTTTCCAGAAATGGGGACAGTAACAAATAACCCCTTTTCCCGGTTCGCTAAAATGGGGGCTGCGATGATCTCCCACGAAACCCGATTCCGCGTCCGCTACGCCGAGACCGACCAGATGGGCGTGGTCTACTACGCCAACTATTTCATCTGGATGGAGGTGGGGCGCGTCGAGCTGTGCCGCGCTTCGGGCATCCGCTACCGCGACATGGAAGCCGAAGACGGCGTGCGGCTGGCCGTGGCCGAGGCCACCTGCCGCTACAGCTTCCCGGCGCACTACGACGAAGAAGTGATCGTCAAGGCCTGGATCGAAGAAGCCAACCCGCGCATGGTGCGCTTCGGCTACCAGATCACCAGCGCCGAATCGGGCCGCAAGCTCGTCTCGGGCGAAACCAAGCACATCTTCTGCAACGCGCAGATGAAGCCCGCCAAGCTGTCGGCCAAGTACTTCCCGCTGTTCGGCATCGCCTAGCCCGTGCAAAAAGGGGACAGTAACAAATAACCCCTTTTCCGGAAAAGGGGTTATTTGTTACTGTCCCCATTTCCTGGTGGCGCGGTGGTGACCTTCGCGACATCGGGCGCGGGCACGACCGCCACCGGTTCCGGCACCGGGCGGCCGGCGAAACGGTTGGGCCGGGCCTTTGCGTAGTCGAACTTGTACTCGCGGCGAAGATCGGAGGTGAGTCGTGGCTTGGGCATTGGATGACACCTCAATAGTACTGCGTTCTGCCGGCCGATTTGCCCCGCGGCCGCATCTCACCTAACATTGTCTTTTGAAACGATGAACCGTCCGACCCGCCAGTTGTTGAGTGGAGACGAGGCCGTGGCGCTGGCCGCCCGCGACGCCGGCGTTGCCCTGGGCACTGGCTATCCGGGCACGCCCTCCACCGAAATTCTGGAAACCTTCGACGCGCTGGGCGGCCGCGCGCAGTGGGCGCCCAACGAGAAGGTCGCGCTCGAAGTCGCCATCGGCGTGGCCTTCGCCGGCGCGCGCGCCATCGCGACCATGAAGCACGTCGGCCTCAACGTGGCGGCCGACCCGCTGTTCACCGTCGCCTACACCGGCGTCCGGGGCGCGCTGATCGTCGTTACGGCCGACGACCCGGGCATGGCCTCCAGCCAGAACGAACAGGACAATCGCCACTTCGCCGCCGCCGCCGGCGTGCCCATGCTCGAACCTTCCGATTCGCAGGAAGCTTACGACTTCACGCTGTCGGCAATCGAAATCTCCGAGCGCTGGGGCGTGCCGGTGCTGCTCCGCCTCACCACTCGCGTGTGCCACTCCAAGACCATCGTGCAGCCGCGCCAGAGCGCGCTCGAAGCCCCGGCCCCCGCCTTCGAGCGCAACATCAAGGCGCGCGTGATGATCCCCGCCTACGCCCGCCCGGCGCACCGGCGGCTGCGCGCGAAACTGGCCGAGATCGCCGCATGGAACCAGACCTCCGGCCCGTGGCGTCGCATCGACGGAAACCCCGCGCTGGGCATCATCACCAGCGGCATCAGCTTCGTCCACGCGCGCGAAGCGGCGCCCGAAGCGAGCGTCCTCAAGCTCGGCATGACCTACCCGCTGCCGATGGAAACCATCCGCCAGTTTGCCGCCGGCATCGAGCGCCCGATGGTGATCGAGGAGGGCGATCCGTACCTGGCCGAAGCCATCCGCGCGGCCGGCATCACCGTGGAAGCCAAACCCGAAATGTTCCGCTTCGGCGAACTCGACGTCGCGCGCGTGCGCCGCATCCTGGCCGGCGACACCACGCCCGAAGCGCCGCCCGCGCCCGGCACGCCGCCCAATCTGTGCCAGGGCTGCCCGCACCGCATCGTGTTCGCGGCGCTCAAAGAGCTGGATTGCATCGTCTCGGGCGACATCGGCTGCTACTCGCTGGGCGTGCTGCCGCCGTTCGAAGCCATGGACACGCTGGTGTGCATGGGCGCGGCCATCGGCGTGGGCCTGGGGCTGCGCCACGCGCTGCCGGCCGCCGACGCGCGCCGCGTGGTCAGCGTCATCGGCGATTCGACCTTCGTTCACAGCGGCATCACCGGCCTGGTCGAGATGATCTACAACCCGCCCGCCACCGGCCACCTGCTGCTGATCCTGGACAACGGCACCACCGCCATGACGGGACTGCAAGAGCACCCCGGCACCGGCCGCACGCTGGACCACGAACGCACCGGCAAAGTCGTTTTCGAGGACCTGGCACGCACGCTGGGCGTCCAGCGCGTGCACGTCGTCGATCCCACGCTCAACCCCGCCGCCTTCCGCGACCTGGTCAAGGAGTGTCTCGATTCGGGCCAGTTGTCGGTCATCGTAGCGCGGCGCAACTGCCTGCTCGCCGCCGGAAAAATCAAGGAATACGAGAGGTGCGATGGCCCTGCCGAATAAGGTGACCAACATCGTCGTCGCAGGCCTGGGCGGCCAGGGCGTGCTCACGGCCTCCGACATAATTGCCGGCGTCGCGTTCGCGCGCGGGCTGGATGTGAAGAAGAGCGAGGTCCACGGCATGAGCCAGCGCGGCGGGTCGGTCGCCAGCGACGTGCGCTTCGGCGGCCAGGTCTTCAGCCCCATGGTTCCGCCCGGCGAAGCCGATTTCCTGGTTCTGCTCGATCAGGATCAACTCGAGCCCAATCGCGCCGCGCTCGCCCCCGATGGCGTGCTGCTTCATCCCGGCATGCTCGACCCGGTCACGGCGGCCAACCAGCGCAGCCGCAACGTCGCGCTGGCCGGCATGCTGAGCGCATGGCTCGATTTCGGCGAACGGGAATGGATCGACGCCATTCGCGCCAGTCTGCCCGCGCGTCACCACGAATCCAACATCCAGGTTTTCAAAGCCGGCCGCGCGGCCGGCCAAAAGATCCGCAACGGAGGCAACTCATGAAGGAGAACCCAGAGGCCCGCGCCACGGCGTTCCACCCGGCCAGCGCGCCCGATTACATTCCGGCGCCGTTGCTCCGCGGCCTGCAACTGAAGCGCCTGCAAGCCATCGTCCGGCGGGCCTACGAGCGCGTCGACCTGTTCCGCGAGCGGCTGAAGGAACGCGGCCTCGTGCCCGACGACATACAGTCGCTCGGCGACATCGCCCGCCTGCCCTTCACGGTCAAGAACGATCTGCGCGACACCTACCCGTTCGGCCTGTTCGCCAGCCCGCTCGAGGAAATCGTGCGGCTGCACGCCTCCAGCGGCACCACCGGCAAGCCCATCGTGGTCGCTTATACCAAGGAAGACGTCGAGGTCTGGACTAGCGTCATGGTGCGGACCCTGGCCTCCTTCGGCCTGGGCCACGGCGACGTCATCCAGAACTCTTACGGCTACGGCCTGTTCACCGGCGGACTGGGCGCGCACTATGGCGCCGAGGACCTGGGCGCCACGGTCATTCCGATTTCCGGCGGCAACACCGACCGGCAGATCATGGTCATGCGCGACTTCCGCGTCACGGCCATCTGCTCGACTCCCAGCTACTTCCTGCACTTGACCGAGCGCGCCGCCGAGTTGGGCATCGACATGCGCGAATTGCCGGTCAGGGTGGGCGTATTCGGCGCCGAACCGTGGACCGATTCGATGCGCCGCCACCTGGAAGCGTGCTCCGGCATCAAGGCCTACGACCTCTACGGACTGAGCGAGATCGTCGGCCCGGGCGTAGCATGTGAGTGCTACCTCCAGGACGGCCTGCACTTTTTCGAAGACCACTTTTATCCCGAGATCATCGACCCGCAAACGGGCGACACGCTCCCCGATGGCGCGGAGGGCGAACTGGTGCTCACCACCCTGAGCAAGCAGGCCATGCCGATGATCCGCTATCGCACGCGCGACATCACGGCGTTCATCACCGCGCCCTGCGCGTGCGGCCGCACCCACCGCCGCATGCGCCGCATCTCGCGCCGCTCCGACGACATGTTCATCATCCGCGGCGTCAACGTGTTTCCGTCGCAGGTGGAGACGGCATTGCTCCAGGTGGAAGGCACCCTGCCCCACTATCAGATCATCCTGACCCGGCAGAAGGGCCTCGACGAAATGGAAGTGCAGGTGGAGGTGACGCCGGAGATTTTCAGCGACAAGATCGGCGCGCTCGAGCAGTTCGAGGCGCGCCTCATGGATTCGCTCGAGTGCGTGCTCGGTATTCGCGTCGCGGTCCGCCTGGTGGAACCGCACAGCATCCAGCGCAGCGAGGGCAAGGCGAAACGGATCGTCGACAAGCGCAATAGTTGAGCCAGGGAGGCGGCAATCATGAAGATCCATCAGTTGTCCCTGTTTCTCGAAAACAGGCCCGGTCATCTGATCGAACCGATGCGGGTGCTGGCGCGCGAGGGCGTCGATGTCCGCACGCTCTCGGTGGCCGACACCGCGCAGTTCGGCATCCTGCGGATGATTGTGTCGGACTGGCCCAAGGCCAGCCAGGCGCTTCAGAACGCCGGCTACGTCGTGAAGGTCACCGAGGTTCTCGCCGTCGAAGTGCCGGACCGCCCGGGCGGGCTGGCCGAAGTGCTAGCCTTGTTCCAGGCCGGCTCGATCAACGTCGAGTACCTGTACGCCTTTCCGTTCGGCCGCGCCGGCAAGGCGGTGATCATCTTCCGCTTCGACAAGCCCGATGAGGCCATCGAGCGGTTGCGGACGGCCGGCATCAACGTCGTCGACAGCGTCGAAGTCTACAACAGCGGCATGACGGCATGAGCGTAGCGAGAACCGTTGTCGAACAACTGGAGCGCGCTTCCTGGATCCGGCGCATGTTCGAGGAAGGCGCGCGCCTCAAGGCCGAACGCGGGGCCGAGAACATCTGCGACTTCACGCTCGGCAACCCGGACCTGGATCCGCCCGGCGAGGTCCTCGATATCCTTCGCCGGGTGGCCGCCGAGTCGCCTCCGCACTGCCACGCCTACATGCCCAACGCCGGTTTCCCGGAGGTTCGCGCGAAGGTCGCCGCGCACCTGGCGCGGACCACCGGCGTGGAGTTCACCGCCGGCGACATCTTCATGACCGTCGGCTCCGCCGGCGCCTGCAACACTTACTTGCGGTCGGTTCTCGACCCGGGCGACGAAGTCATCGTCCTGATGCCGTGTTTTTCCGAGTATCCCTTCTATGTGCTGAATCACGCCGGGCGGATGGTGGCGGTTGAGACCGGCGAGGATTTTCTGCCGGATGTCGAACGTATCGCGCGCGCCATCACCCCGCGCACTCGAGTCATCATCCTCAACTCGCCCAACAACCCCACCGGCCGCGTCTATCCCGAAGCCGTGTTGCGGCAATTGAACGAGTTGATCGAGTCGCTCGACCACCCCGTGACGGTGATCAGCGACGAGCCGTACAAGCCCATTCTCTTCGACGGCCTCGCATTCCCGGAAGTCGTGTCGGCGATCCGCCGCACGGTGATCGCCAATTCCTGGTCCAAAACGTTTGCGATCCCCGGCGAGCGAATCGGCTATCTGGCGATTTCGCCGCGCCTGGAAGAGCGCGCCGCTTTGCGCGACGCGTGCGTATTCAGCAATCGCGTGCTGGGCTTCGTCAACGCGCCGGCCATCTGGCAGCGCGTGGTCGCCGAAGCGCTCGAGGTCCGGGTCGATGCCAGCCAATACCAGACCCGTCGCGACGTGATGTGCGACGCCCTCGCGCGCATGGGCTACTCGATCCCCAAGCCCGAGGGGACTTTCTACGTCTTCCCCAAAACACCGATACCCGACGACATTGCCTTCGTTCGCCTGTTGGCCGGCGAGGGCGTACTGGGCGTGCCGGGCGCCGGCTTCGGCCGCGCCGGCTACCTCCGCCTCTCTCTCACTGTCCCGATGAGCGTCATCGAACGCTCGCTTGCCGGGTTTGAAAGGGCGCTGCAACGCGCGCGCGAATAAGTCCCCTTCATGAAACGTGCTCCGCTGCTTCTTCTGATACCGATGGCCGCGGCCGTCGCCCAGCAGAACTCTTCCCGCCAGATCGACTACGGCTTCGAACAGCGCGTTCGGAACGAGAACATTAACAACCAATTCGACTACGACGACAACCTGGACGATCAGCGCGCGCAACTCCGGTGGCGCACGCGGATCTGGGCGAAGGCGCCTGTGGGCTCCGACATCGACATCAACGTCGGGCTGACTCAGGAGACCAACCAGATCTTCATCAAGCGCGCGCCGTGGCGGTTCGACGAAGTCATGTTCGAAACCCTGAACATCGACTTCAAGAAGCTGTTCACCAAGGGCCTCACCCTCCGCGTCGGAAGGCAGAACCTGATCAAGAACGAAGGGTTCATGTTCCTGGAAGGCTCGCCTGGCGATGGCTCGCGCACCGTCTACACCAACGCCGCGGTGCTCGGCTACACCTGGAAGAAATCGAAACTCGAAGCCATCGGAATCATGAACCCGCGGCAGGATCGCATGCTGCCCGTCCTCCACGACCGGAACAAGACAATGCTTGATTGGAACCAGTCCTCCATCGGCACTTACTACACCGACAACAATTTGAGGCGCACCAGTATCGAGTCGTACTACTTTTACACCAAGCAGACCGGCGACCGCCGCGCGCCCACTAACTTCCAGTACCGCCCGGATCGGCACGTCCACCTCGCCGGCGGACGGGTGGTCCGGAAATTCGACCGGGGCTGGAGCGCCACGGGTGAGTTCGCCGGTCAGTGGGGCGCCTACCACGGCGGCGGAACGGTGCGCGGGTGGGCCGGTTATAGCTACCTGAAGCGGACCTTCGGCGAGAAATCGCAGCACTACGTGCCGGGTGGTTACTGGGGCATGTCGGGCGACGATCCGTCGACTAAGAACAAGGACGAAGGCTGGGATCCGTTGTACTCCCGCTGGCCTAATTCTACTGTGTCATAAACAACAAAACTGAGCTAAAATGTTTTCGTGGCTGCCAAAAACCCAGCGCCAGCACCACAAGAGAAACGCCTCGCGGCATATGTGGACTGGCTGG
>JAUYBU010000078.1 GCA_030693045.1 Bryobacterales bacterium
TTTCGTAGCCTGTGGTCATGATCGCGTCGCGCTCACCGAAGGTGATGAAAACGGGGGACACGCCTGCGGGGTGGTTGCAGCGGTGGTTTGCGTAAAGCTAGCCCGGAGTGTCCCCAGGTCTCTGCTATTTTCGAGAGTGTCCCCGGAATAGGTCACATGACGGGGCCGATGCGCCAGGGGACGAATTCGCGGTGGCCCAGGATCTCGGCGGCGGCGCGGTGGCCGGAGGCGACGCGCAACAGCAGGTCGAAGATCTCGCGCCCGATTTGCTCGACGCTGGCTTGGCCGTCGGCGATGCGGCCGGCGTTGATGTCGATGTTGTCCGGCATGCGGCGCCAGGTGGCGCTGTTGCTGGAGATCTTGACCACCGGGACGGTGGGGAAGCCGATGGCGCTGCCGCGCCCGGTGGTGAAGGCGATCAGGTTCACGCCGCCGGCGGCCAGGCCGGCCAGCGAGGGCGGGTCGTAGCCGGGGGTGTTCATGAAGACCAGTCCGGGAGTGCGGATGCGCTCGGCGAAATCGACGGCGTCCATCAGAATCGAAGTGCCGCCCTTGGCCACCGCGCCCAGCGATTTCTCGAGAATGTTGGTCAGGCCCCCGTCCTTGTTGCCCGGCGAGGGGTTGGCGTCGAAGCTCACGCCGAATTGGTTCAAGTACGCCTTGTAGCTTTGGATATAGCCGAGCAGCTTCTGGGCGACGGCGCGGTTTCGCGCGCGGCGCACCAGCAGGTGCTCGGCGCCGACAATTTCCGGGGTTTCGGCCAGCACCGCGGTGCCGGCGAGGCCGGCGAGAAGGTCCGAGCAGTGTCCCAGCGCCGGGTTGGCGGTAATGCCCGAAAAGCTGTCGGAACCGCCGCAGTTGAGGCCCAGCACGATTTTCGAGGCGGGCGTGGGGACGCGCCGTTCGGTGGCGGCGCGTTCGATGAAGCGCGCGATTTCGCGGCGGGCGGCCTCAACCGCGCCGCGGGTGCCGCCGCTGGATTGCAGGGTCAGGCCGGCCAGCCGGTCGCCGGGGCCCAGGTAGTGTCCGATCTGGTTCACTTCGCAGCCCAGGCCCAGAATGATGGCGGCCGAAACGTTGGGGTGATCCAGCACGCCGCCGATGGTTCGCTGAAGCTGCACCGTATCGGGACCGATAGCGCACCCGCAACCTTCGCCGTGCGGAAACGCGACCACGCCGTCGACGTTGTCCGGCAACGCTTCGGTCTCATAGCTGCGCGCGATCAGTTCGGCCGTGTGCGCCGCGCAGTTGGAGGCGGCGACCACGGCGATGTAGTTGCGCGTTCCCACGCGTCCGTCGGCGCGAGGGTAGCCCAGGAAAACCGGCGCGCTGGCGGGCTCGACCGGCAGCGGCGTTTCGCGCACCGGGAACTCATACTCGAAAGCGATCTCCTGGAAGGCGACGTTGTGCGTATGAACGTGCTCGCCGGGTGCGATGGCGCGCGAGGCCCGGCCCATCAACTGGCCGTAGCGCAGAATCGCGCCCCCGGCGGCAATCGGTTTCAGCGCCACTTTGTGGCCCGCCGGGACGGGGTCGCGCAGCACGATCTCGACGCCCTGGACGCGAACCGGCGCGCCCGCCGCCAGCCGAGCGCGCGCGATGGCGACGGTGTCGGCGGCGTTCAGCAGGATGAGGGAATCGTCCGGACCCGGCGCTTTCGTGATATCGATAAGACTCAAAAGTTCAACCTCTTCGGCGGCGCGTCACCGCATCAGCGCGGTTTCGGTGATGTTCTCTTCCAGGTGCACGTGCAATTTGTTGCCGGCGGGGTGAATCCAGAGGCCCTTGCGCGGGTGCTTGGGAATCTGCGAAGACCGGCTGATGGTGAGGATCTTTCCCGAGCAGACTCCTTCGAGCAGCTTACCGATGTGCAGATGAGTATGGCACTGGGTGCGGACCGCTTCTCCGTTGTAGGCCACGCCCCACTCATCGCCCCACAGTTGGCCGGCCTTTTCGATGGCGGCGATCCACAGGGCGATACGATCCCGGTCCGGCAACTGGTCCAGGTGATGGCCGGCGGAGGTGTGCGCGCGGGGCAGCGCCAGCCAGCGGTTGGGCTTGCGCGGGTTGGTGTCCTTGAGATAAAAGATCTTCACCTCGGGCGGCTGTTTCTCGGCCTCGCGGCACAGGCCGCACTCGCGGGCCTGCATGGTCTCGGGTTTGGCCGGGTCGCAGGCGCAGTTGGTCACATCGGCCCAGGCGGCCCAGGCCCAGGCCAGCGCCGCTAAGATTCGCAACGTGGACATCACGCTCATTATACTTGTTGAGTGTTCGAGCTGAGCGGGCGCGCGCGGGCGGGGTGGTTGGCGGCGGCGGCCAGCCTGTGTTTTCGAGTGTTCGATGTGAGCGGGCGCGCGTGGGCGGGGTGGTGGGCGGCGGCGGTCCGCCCGTATTGTCGAGTGTTCGATGTGAGCGGGCGCGCGCGGGCGGGGTGGTTGGCGGCGGCGGCCTGCCTGTGTTTTCTGTACCTGTTCGGCCTCAGCGGCATTGGGGTGATCGGGCCGGACGAGGCGCGCTACGCCTCGATCGGCCGCGAGATGGCGGTTTCGGGCGACTGGGTGACGCCGCGGCTGTGGGGCCGGCCGTGGTTCGAAAAACCCGCGCTGACGTATTGGATGGTCGCGTTCGGAGTGGGCGCGGGCCTGGGGCCGGAACTGGGGCCGCGTTTGCCGATTGCACTGCTGAGCGTGGGGTTTCTGACGTTCTACTATTTCGCGCTGCGCCGCGAATTCGGCCGCCAGGCGGGACTGTATGCGAGTGCGATCCTGGCGACGTCGGCGGGATGGCTGGCCTTCAGCCAGGTGGCGGTGACGGACCTGCCGATGTCGGCGTGCTTTTCCGCCGCGATGCTTCTGGCGTTGCGATGGATCGAGACGGGCGGCCGCCGGACGCTGGTGGCGGCGGGCACGCTGCTGGGGGCCGCGGTGCTGGCAAAGGGTTTGGTGCCGCTGGCGCTGGCGGCGCCGCTGGTTTGGTTTGCGCGCCGCCGAATCCGCCAGGCGTGGCCCGGCGCGGTGGCGTTTCTAGCGGCCGCCGCGCCGTGGTACGCGCTGTGCTGGGGGCGCAACGGGCGGGCCTTCTTCGACGAATTCATCTGGCGGCATCATTTCGAGCGCTTTGCCACGGACTCGCTGGCGCACCAGCAGCCTTTCTGGTTCTACGCGCCGGTGCTGGCGGCCGGCTTGTTCCCGTGGACTCCGCTTCTGGCGCACCTGGCCGGACGCGCGGCAGTGAAGGACTGGAAGCGGCAACTGCTGGCGGCGTGGGTGGTCTTCGGCTTGGTGTTCTTCTCGGCGGCCACCAACAAACTGCCCGGCTACCTGCTGCCGCTGCTGCCGGCGGTGTGCGCGCTGATGGGAATCGCGCTGGCCGAAGGGCGGGGAGCGCGGTGGACGCTGGCGGCCTCGGCCTTGCTGCTGGCGCTGCTGCCCGCGATTGCGGCGGTGCTTCCGGGCGCGCTGCTGGGGGGTTTGCGGAATGCGCAATTGACTGGCGCGCAATGGACCTGGCTGGCTCCCGCGGCGGCGCTGGCGCTGGCCGTCTGGTGGCTGTCGAGGGCGGGCCGCCCGGCGCCCACGCCGGGCCTGTTCCTGATTGCGGTTTTCGCCGCGGCTGGATTCACGGCGGTTAAGGTGACCGCTTCGGCGCGCGTCGATGAACTGGCGACCGCGCGGCCCTTGTGGCGCGCCATCGCCGGCCGTTCCCCGGACGTGTGTGTGGACCAGATGCATCGCGCCTGGCGCTACGGGCTGAACTACTACTCGGTGGAGCCTCTGCCGGACTGCGAAACCGCGCCGCGCGCGCTTCGAATTTGGCAGCAGCCCGGGAAGCCGCCAACGGTCGAGTCGGAGGACGCCGCTTCGCCGGGGCGGTGAGGTTTACGAGCCCGGGCCGCGCCGCGGAGGGCGCCCGCTGGAGGGGCGCGCGCCTTCGGCGGCCACAACGCTGGCCAGGGCCAGCAGGGGCAGCGTGAGGCTGCCGTCGGTCAATTCCGCCATCGCCTGGAAGGACAGCCCCTGGTCCCGTTGGATGAACGCGAGGCGTCCGGCGTCGGCCGCAAAGTCGACTTCGACGCAGTCGCCGCCCCGGACTTGGTCGGTGGCGATCAGGTTCGACAGCGGCTGGACCAGGCAGCGTTCGATGGCGCGTTTCAGGTGGCGCGCGCCGTACTTGATATCCGTGCCCTGGTCGAGCAGGAACTGCTTCGCCGCCGGGGTGGTGGTGAAAACAAAACAGCGCTCCCCGGAAGCGCGGAACACGCGCTGCTGAATAAAAGTAAGTTCGATGTCGAGCACCTTCCTGAGCTCTTCGACGCCCAGCGTTCGGAAGACCACGATCTTGTCCAGCCGGTTCATGAACTCCGGAGTGAACTTCCGCCGCGCCGCGTCGATACCGCTGCGGGCGATCTTTCGGCTGAGCTTATCGTCCGGACGCTCGGTGGAAGTGCCGTTTTGGGATTGGATTATGCCGGCGAAGCCCAATTTGGGACCCAGCAGCGACTCCATCTGCGAGGCGCCCAGGTTGCTGGTCATGAAAATCATGGCCTGGCTGAAGTCCACCCGGCGGTTGTCGCCGAGCGTCAGGGTGGCCTTGTCCAGAATTCCCAGCAGCAGGTTCCAGAGCGCATCGCTGGCCTTTTCGATCTCGTCGAACAGCACGAAGGAGATGCGCATGCGGTCGGTGTGGTGCTGGTTCAGGACTTCCTGGCATAAGAGCGGATGGGTCTCGCGGTGTCCGAGATAGCCCGGCGGCGATCCGATCAGCTTGGCGATCTCGTGGCTGTGCTGGAACTCGGCGCAGTCTATCTTGATGACGGCGCGAGAGGTTCTCATCAAACTCTCGGCGGTCGCCTCGACGACGCGGGTCTTTCCCGAGCCGGTGGGTCCCAGAAACAGGAAACTCCCGATGGGCCGGTCCGGGCTGCTCATGCCGGTGCGGTGCATCTGATAGATGTTCACGATCTGTTCGATCGCTTCGTCCTGCCCGACGATCAGCCGGCGCAAATTGGCTTCGAGATCCACCGCCTCATGGCCGGTTCGAGTCGGGTCCAGGGAGACGTTCAGCCGGTTTGGCCGGACACTCCGGGAATCTATCGCGCGTACTGACATGGTCGCCGTCACCTGCCCGAGGTAAGAGCAAGGAGGTGGCCACTCTTGGGCCGGATCTACCCGGCCCCTACTTCCGGGGCCTGGACGGGCGGACCTCGACGCGGCTGATGAGCGTGCGTTCGGGCATGCGAAGCACCGCCACGACGATCTCGGCGATGTCGTCGGGAGCGATCTTCCAGTCTTCGCCGCCGGGCTGGAACCCGGTTGCCACGCTGCCGGGCATGATCGAGCTGACGCGGACGTTGTCGTGGCGGTGGTCCAGCATCATGGCTTCGCTAAAGCCGTTGAGGCCGAACTTGGAGGCGTTGTAGGCCGCTCCGCCCGCGAACGGGTTCTTGCCGGCCAGGCTGGAGATGTTGACGATGAAGCCGCCGCCGCGCCGGCGAAACCGCGGCAGGGCGAGGTTGCAGCAGTAAAATGCCCCCGTGAGGTTGGTGTCGACGACGCGCTTCCACTCCCGGGGCGTCAACTCTTCCACGCTGCGAAAGATGCCGATGCCGGCGTTGTTGACCAGAATGTCGATGCCGCCCAACTCGCGGTCCACAAACTCGAACAGCGCTTCGACGTCTTCCCAGCAGGTTATGTCGGCCGCCCGTCCGGCGACTGTGCCTCCGGTCTCCTCGCGCAGTCCCTCGACGGCCAGCTCGACGCTCTCCAGGGTCCGGCCGCAGATGGCCACGGCCGCGCCCTGCTTCAACAGCGCCGCGGCGATGGCGCGCCCGATGCCGCGCGTTCCGCCCGTCACCAGCGCGCACTTTCCTTCCAAAAACTTGTCCATACCTAACTATAAACCGGGGACGGAGTACTCGAGCCAATTGCAAAATTCACGCCCCGCTTCCTGACGGTCGCGGCTCGGAAGCGCGCCACTGATCCGCAACTGGTTACTGAGCCGCGAGCGTCAGCGAGCGGTCGTTCAGCGAATTCTGCATTTGGCTCGGAGTACTCTTTCCCCATTTTTCCCACGGCCCGATGGCCGTGCCATTACACCGCCGGAAGGCGGTTCTACTACACGGCCTCAAGGCCGTGCCAGCGCGGTCGATGAGTAGTACGTGATGTGGTCACGGAACGCTTTGCCCATGTGGAGGTGGCGGGCCCTGCTGGCGGCCTGCCTGATGATGCCGGCGCTGGCCCGCGGCGGCGACGATCTGACGCAACTGAGCTTGCAGGACCTGCTGCAGGTGCCGGTAACGTCGGTCTCGAAGCGGAAACAGCCATTATCGCGGACCGCGGCCGCGGTCTACGTCATCACCCAGGAGGACATCCGGCGGTCGGTGGCGACGTGCCTGCCCGAACTGCTGCGGATGGCGCCGGGGCTGCACGTGGCCCGGATCGATGCGAATAAGTGGGCGGTTGGCGCGCGCGGTTTCGGCGGGCGCTATTCCGACAAGCTGCTGGTGCTGGTGGACGGCCGCAGCGTGTACACGCAGATGTTCAGCGGAGTGTACTGGGAATCCCTGGATCTGCCGCTGGAGGACATCGATCGAATCGAGATCATCCGCGGCCCGGGCGCGGCGGTGTGGGGCGCCAACGCGGTCAACGGGGTCATCAACATCATCACCAAGCCCGCCCGCGACACGCGCGGCGCGCTGGTTTCGGCGCAGACGGGAAGTTCGGACCGGGCGGTGGGGACGCTGCGCTACGGCGGGGCGCTGGGCAGGAAATTCGCCTACCGGACCTACGTGCGGGGCGGGCTGCGCGCGCCCTATTCCAACTTGAGTGGCCAGAGCGCGCAGGATGGCTGGGACAGCCTGCAGGCCGGCTTCCGCGCCGACGGCCAGAGCGCGCGCGGCGACCGCTATATGCTGCAAGGCGAGGGCTACGGCATGGAAGCGGACAGCCGGACGGTCAGCCTCTCCCGGGTGAAACCCTATCAGTCGAATTCTCTGGGAACCCTCCGGATGAGCGGCGCTTCGGGGCAGTTTCGGTGGGAGCGCCCGTTGTCGGAAACTTCGAACCTGAGCCTGGAAGGCAGCTTTTCCGGATATTCCCGCGACGAAGGGAAAACCGGCATCGCTCTATCGGACCGGGCGGCCTCGTTGGACATGCAGCACGGTTTCCGCGCCGGAAACCGGCAGCAGGTCACCTGGGGGCTCGGATTCCGCCGGTCCCTGAGCGATTTCAAATCCATCTCTGTGCAGGCCTTGGCCACGGGCAGGACTCTGGATGCCCTCAGCCTGTTCGCCGAGGACGAGTTCGAACTGCTCCGCGAGAAGCTCTATCTGACCGTGGGCGCGAAGCTGGAGCGCCACACGTACACCGGTTGGGGCTTGCAGCCGCGGGTTCAGATCTCGGTCCCGTTCCACAAGCGCCAGTTGGCCTGGATGTCGGCCGCCCGGGCGCTGCGGACGCCGTCGCGCTACGAAAGAGATTTGCTCGGCGCGGACGTGAGCTACCTGGGCGAAATCTTCGGCATGCCCGCATTCGCCAGCCTGGCAGGCAATCCGAACATCCAGGCCGAGGTGGTGGACGCTCTGGAGGCGGGCTATCGCCTTCAGGCGAGTTCTTCGCTTTCTTTCGACATCGCCCTGTTCGTCAATCGTTACCGCCGCCTGCGCGTGGCGGTCCCCGGCAACCCGCGCCTGGATGGGGGCCCGCAGGGCGCCGCGCTGGTGGTCCCGGTGTCTATGTCGGATTCGGGCCGCGGCACCGAAAAAGGCGGCGAATTGGCGGTGACCTGGATGCCGGCGCCGCGCTGGAAACTGAATGCCAGCTACAGCCACGCGACGCCGCACATTACCGGCGGAAGCGCGCGGGCGGCGCGCGGATCCGACTTCGCCTATCCGCGCAACCAGGCCAGCGGCCGGAGTTTCCTGGACCTGCCCAAACGCTTCTCCCTGGACGCCAGTTATTACTACGTGAGCCCCGTGACCGTCGTGCTGGCCGACGGGACCCGAGTCCCGCTGGCCCCGGGATTGCGGGGCGACCTGCGCCTGGCGCGCCGTTTCGGCAACGGCCTGGAACTCATGTTCTGCGCCGATCATCTGTTCGGCCCGGCCCGAGTGGAGTACGTGCCGGAAGCTTTCTCCGGCGGCAGCCGCATCGGGCGCAGCTACCACCTGCGGCTGCTTTGGCGGCCCCGGGATTGAAGAGCCAAACCAGACCCGGCACATGAGGCGCCCACACTTCATCTCCTGGCTAACAGCCGCCATCCTGGCGGCGGCGCTGGGGTATGGGCAAACGCCGGCGACGGTCTCGGAAGCGCAGGTGAAAGCCGCCTTTCTGCTGAACTTCCCGAAGTTCGTGAGTTGGCCGGCCGGCAATGCGGCTCCGGGGCGGCCCTTTGTAATCGGACTGCTCGGGCAGGACGAGGTCGGCGAAGCGGTGCGCGCGCTGGCGCAGGGTAAGAAGCTCGGCGATCGCCCGCTGGTGGTGCGCCGTTTCACCCTGGTGAGCGAAGTGGCCGAATGCGACCTGCTGTATCTGGCGGCCGGGGAAAGCAGGCGGGCGCCGGTGGTGCGCGCGGCTCTGGAGGGCCGCGGCGTGCTCACGGTGGGAGATTGGGCCTCGTTCGCGCACGAGGGAGGAATGATCGCCCTGGTCGCCGACAAGAGCCGTATCGTCTTCGTGGCCAACCCCAAGGCGGCGCAAGTAGCGGGCCTCGCCATCAGCGCCCAGTTGCTGAGCCTGGCCAAGACGGTGGAGCGTTGATCCCATGAACCTCCCGCCAAAACGCCGGCTCGACTGGGTGCGCTTCTCGCTCGAAAACAAGCTGAAGCTGGTCATGACGCTGATCTCGGGCGTCGTGCTGCTGGTGACGGCGCTGTTACTGGTGAGTCTGGAAGTCTACCGCTCCGGGCTGGAACTGGCGCAAAGACTGGCGACCAGCGCCGAACTGGTCGGGCGAAACACAACCGCGGCATTGGCCTTCGACGACCGCAAAGCGGCCGGCGACACCCTGGCCTCGTTGGCGGCCATCGGCGACATCACGGCCGCCGACCTGTTCGATTCGCACGGCCGCGTTTTCGCCAGCTTCCGCCGAGCCGCTGCCAGCGACGGCGATGGGCGGTTGCGCCAGCCGATTCTCCTGCAAGGAGAGCGGATCGGGGCGATCGAGATCCGATTCACCGGCGCTTCGGTGCGGAACAAAGTTCTGGGCTACGCCGTCGTGGTCCTGCTCATGTTCCCGATTCTGGTGGGGGCGGCGTTCCTGCTCTCCTCGCGCTTGCAGGCATTGATCTCGGCGCCGATCGTGGAGCTGGCGGAAACCGCGCGGCAGGTCTCGGCGCACCGCAACTTCGCGGTGCGCGCCCGGCTGGGCGAGCAAGGCGAGATCGGCACGCTTATCGCGGCCTTCAACGGGATGCTCGACGAGATCGAATCGCACAACAACCAGTTGCTGCGGCTGAACGGCGACTTGCAGGCGGCAAAAGAGCGGGCCGAGGGACTCTCGAAGTTGAAGAGCGAGTTTCTGGCGAACATGAGCCACGAGATCCGCACCCCCATGAACGGGATTCTGGGCATGACGGCGATCGCGCTGGAAGCCTGCCGCGACAACGACCAGCGCGACTGCCTGCGCGCGGTCACGACGTCGGCCGAGGGGCTGCTGGTGGTGATCAACGACATCCTCGATTTTTCGAAAATCGAAGCCGGCCGCATGACCCTCGACCCGCACGACTTCTCGTTGCGCGGCGAGTTGGGATCGCTGGCGCGCGCGCTGGCGCCGCGGGCGCACGAGAAGGGACTCGAGCTGATCCTTTCGATCCAGCCGGAGGTCCCGGAATGGGTCCGGGCGGACTCCGGCCGTCTGCGTCAGATTCTCTGGAACCTGTCCGGAAACGCGATCAAGTTCACCGAGCGCGGCGAGGTGGCCATCGAAGCCGGAATCGAGGACGGTCCCCCAGGGGCGTTGCGGCTGCGATTCGGCGTGCGCGACACGGGGATCGGCATCGCTCCCGAAAAGCGACGCCTCATCTTCGAGCCGTTCGAGCAGGCCGACGGCTCGACCTCGCGCCGCTACGGAGGCACGGGCCTGGGCCTGGCAATCGCCAGGCAACTGGCCGAGCTCATGGGCGGACGAATTTGGGTGGAAAGCGAAGCCGGCCGTGGAAGCGCCTTCTTCTTCACCATCGCAGCCGAGACGGCCGCATCGCGCCCGGTTGAAGACCGGCCGGTCGACCTCGACCGCCTTCGTGGCGCGCATGTGCTGGCCGTGGACGACAATGAAACCAATTGCCGGGTCATTCAGGGTCTGTTGAGCGCCAAGTCCATTCCCGTAACCACGGCCCGCTGCGGCCGGGCCGCCCTCGATGAACTCGAGCGGGCGGTCCAATCGGGCAACCCCTACCGGCTGCTGCTTCTGGATGCCGAGATGCCGGAAATGGACGGCTTCGCGCTGGCCGCCGAGGTTGTGAGGCGCAAACTGGCGCCCGGCGGGCAAATCATCATGCTCAGCTCCCTGGATCTTCAGGACAGCGTCGAACGTTGCCGGGCCGTTGGCATTTCGGTCTATCTGGTCAAGCCGGTCTTGGAAAGCGCCCTGCTGGAGGCAATGAGCCGGAGCCTTGGCGCGGCCGGCCCGCGCCAGGACCGCCCCGAGGCGCCGGCCGCAACCGCGGACCAGGCACCGGCGCCGGCGCCGCTCCGCATCCTGGTGGCGGAAGACAATCGCATCAACCAGAAGCTGATTCTTCGGTTGCTCTCGCGCGGGGGCCACCAGGTGTCTCTCGCCGAGAACGGGCTGGAGGCGCTGGAGGCGTTGCGCAAGGCGTCCTTCGACCTGGTTCTCATGGATGTGCAGATGCCCGGGCTCGACGGCCTGGAGGCGACGCGCCGAATCCGCGCCCTCGAAGTCCCCGGCGGAGACCGGTTACCCATCGTGGCGCTCACCGCCCACGCCATGAAAGGCGACGAGGAGGAATGCTACCGCAGCGGCATGGACGGCTATCTTTCAAAGCCCATCGACATCGCGAGCCTGAACTCGCTGATCGCCAGCGTCTCCGAAAGCGGCGATTTCCGCGAGCAAGCCCGCAAAGCCCGCCAATAAACCGGCGTCTCTTTTCACAGCCTGTAGGCCGTGAGACAATGGGAGCGACGGAAGGCTGAACCATGGCGGCGAGAATCCCAATCGATTCACAAGCGGTTGCCAGTCTTTGCCGGCGTCGCCATATCCGGAAACTGGCCCTGTTCGGGTCCGTCCTGCGAGACGATTTCTCGGCCGCTAGCGACGTGGACGTTCTGGTGGAGTTCGACGCCGGTCACGTTCCCGGCCTGGAGTTCTTCGCGATCGAAGCCGAACTCTCCGAGCTGATGTGCCGCAAAGTCGACCTTCACACTCCCCAATCCCTGAGCCCATTCTTCCGCGAACAGGTGCTGGCGTCGTCCGAGTTTCAGTATGTCGCACGCTCGGCGACGGCGCGCCCCTATTTCGGGGACAGGCTACGAAATCCCGAAATTAATTTCGGGATTTCGTAGCCTGTGGTCATGATCGCATCGCGCTCACCGAAGGTGATGAAAAAGGGGGACACGCCTGTGTCTCTGGACGGGCGACGGGTTGCGTAAGATTAGCCCGGAGTGTCCCCGGGTCTCTGCTATTTTCGAGAGTGTCCCCGAAATAGACGGTTACCGCGCCAGGCGGCTGATGGTGAGGAAGGTGACGCGCTTTTCCGTTTCGGCGGTGGCCGTGGGCGAGTAGTGGTACCAGAAGGTCGCCTTGACCTGGGTCTGGACGCCCTGGGGGATGTCGAAGTAGAACGTCTCGGTGCGTTTCTCGTCCGGGGCCAGGCGCGTGTCGGAGGTCGTTTTGGCGGCCTTCACGAAGGCCAGATGCTCGCGCTCCAGGGGCGCGCCGTTCTGATCGGCGACGGTGCGCTGGTAGACCCGCTCCTGGCGAAAGTGTTTGCCGTCGTAGGAGTCGGCCCGAAGTTCCAGCACGATCTTGCGCAACGGCGAGCCGGTCGGAACGTAATGTCCGGCCGCGGCGTTGGCGACGTCGACGGTGACCTTGAGTTTGCCACCCTCTCGGGCGGTGGAAAGCTGCGCCTTGAAGGTGCTGTTCAATTGGTCGATCGAGTGGCTGCCCGGCATCAGGTGCAGGTTGACCGTGTTGTCCGAAGATCGTTTGATCTTCGGATCGACGACATCGCCGGCCACCTTCGACATGTGGCATGATTGACACTGCTTGCCGGCCTTGGCATAGGAGCTGGCCTTCCATTCCGAGTAAGTGCTCAGAACCGCGAAGCCCTGCGCGTTGCGATATTCGTGGCACGGCGCGCAGATGGCCGAGGAGGTGTGCACCTGGGAGAAGACCGCGCTGTGCGCGGTGGGACTGGCGCCCTTGAGAGTTCCGCTCTTGACCAGGCCAAACTCGAGCTTCGCTCTGGGGTTGGGTCCCGTCAGCACGACCTCCCTCACCGAGTGGCAGTAGTCGCAGGTCACGCCTTCCCAACTCACTTTCTTCTGCAGCGTCAGGTCGCCGGTCTGAACCGCAATCGGAGAATGGCAACTCAGGCAGGTCTTTCGAACCGCGGCGCCCAACTCCGACTCGGCGCTCTCCAGCGCGTCCTGAAACAGACGGCTCTCCATCGAGCGCGCGTGAGCCGAACTCTTCCACGCTGCGTGGATCGCGCGGTGGCACCGCCCGCAGAACTCGGCGCTGCCGATCAACTCAACTCCGGCGCCGGAAGCGGACATGGCGAGCGCGCCGGCGAGCAAGCACGAAGCGAAAGACATGGATCAACTCCCACCGGTCCCGGAACGCGGTCCGCGATGGTTCTCGATAGACCGGATCGCCAGCCACAAGCCGGCCATGGTGGCCAGAATGGCGGCCAGGGAAATGGACAGACCGAAGCGCCGGAAAGTGCGCTCCTTCAAGGCCGCCACTCCGGCCGCATACGTCTTGCCGGCAACCACCAGCCCGGCCTGGACGGGCTTTGCGACGGCGGCGGTCTGAAAGGCGTGGACCGCCAGCCGGGCTTTGATCATGTTCTCGCGGCCATCCATGAGCTGAAGCTGCGCTTCCGAGACCTCCATTCCCGACTGCCGGGCCCGTTCCAGGATCTCTTCCGAGCGACCCAGGGCCGCATCCAGTTCCTTGATCCGGTTCGCGATCTCGGCCGCGGCCCGGCCACCCGCCGAATCCGCCTCGTGACACTGGGCGCACACGCTCCCGTCGCCGGAAAGCATCTTCACGGCAGGCTTCTCGATCTTGTGCTTGCCGTGGCAGACGATGCACCCGGCGGCTCCCATCGCGGTGAAAACCGGCTGGTGAGGGCTCTTTTTGTACAGTTCCTCGAATAGCACGTGGCAAGTGCCGCAGACCGCGGCCACGGAGTTGACTTGCGGCGGCGTCGCGCCGTGGTTGCCGTGGCAGGAGGCGCAACTGGGCGCCGACAGGTCTCCGCGCTTGGCCAGCGCGGTCCAGTGCACGCTCTGACGGTACTCGTCGAACTGGGTGTGCTCGATTTTGTACTTCGACATCCGCCCGGCGTCGGCATGGCAGCGGGCGCAGGTCTCCGGCAAACGGAGCGGATGGACCGGCGAGAGCGCGTGGCGAACCTCGCGAATGTCGTGGACGCCGTGGCAATCCACGCAATTGGCCACCGCGGCGTCGCCGGCCGCCAGGCGCTTGCCGTGCACGCTGGTGCGGTACTGAGCGAGCTGGTCGACGCGTTGCTGGGGTTTGAACTTGTGGATCAGATTGGAGTCGCTGTGGCAGCGCGCGCACAAGTCGGGGACCGCGGTTCGCGCGATCTTGCCCTTGTAGCCGCGGGCGCGGCTCATCGACACGGCCGGGTCGCCGGAGGCGGCGTCGCCGCCGTGGCAGTCGGTGCATCCGAACCCGCGCGTCGAATGGATGTCGATCTTGAATGCCAGGGCCGGCTTCTGGAGACGCCCTTCGAGCGCCGCGTGGCACTCCAGGCAGGAGTTTCCGGCCGCGGCGAGCGGGGCGAGAAACAGCAGGAACAAAGCGGCGGTTCTCATTTCCAGTACCCCAGGGCGGAAAACGTCGCCAGGTAGGCTATCAACACCACCGCCGTTCCCGTCAGCAGGCGGGTGCGCTCGCCGCCGCTGCGATCGTTCGCCCAGAACGGCAGCGTGACCCACCAGGCGGCCAGCAGGCCGAAGCCGAGCAATCCGAGCAATTCGCCCTCGAACATCCAGACGTGGCTCGGAATCAGTTTCAGGGTGTAGAACGGCGCCAGAAAATACCATTCCGGGCGGATGCCCGCCGGCGCCGGGGCGAAAGGATCCGCTTTCTCGCCCAGCTCCCAGGGAAAGATGGCCGCCAGCATGCCCAGCACGGCCAGGGCGGCGTACCAGGCCATCAGCTCGCGGAGAAAGAAATTCGGGAAAAACGGCATCTCCGGCGCCGGACCGCCGGAAGCGCGGTTCTGCTCCTCCACGCGCGGCGGCGAACTGATGCCGAAGCTTTGCACCAGGAACAGGTGCACCAGCAGCAGGCCCGTGGTCAGGGCCGGCAGCACCGCCACGTGGAACCCGAAGAACCGGGTCAGCGTGGCGCCTCCGACATCGTCGCCCCCGCGCAGAAACCGGGCCAGCGTGGGGCCGATCAGCGGCACGGCGGCGGCCATGTCGGTGCCCACCTTGGTGGCGAAGTAGGAGATCGTGTTCCAGGGCAGCAGGTAGCCGCTGAAGCCGAATCCCAGCGCCAGCCCCAGCAGACCCACGCCGCTCAGCCAGGTGATTTCGCGCGGCCTGCGGTAGGACCGCAGGAACACCACGCTGAACATGTGGATGAAGGCCGCCAGGATCATCAGGTTGCCCGACCAACTGTGAATGGACCGGATCAGCCACCCGAACTCGACTCGCGTGACGATGAACTGAACGCTCTCGTATGCCTCGGCGGCCGAGGGCCGGTAGTACAGCAGCAGAAGGATGCCGGTGGCTACCTGGATGCCAAACAGAAACAGCGTGATTCCGCCGAAGTAATACCACATGGTGGCGGAGTGCTTGGGCACCCTCTTGTGCGCAACAAAGGATTGGATGGCGTCAAACGCCAGCCGTTCTTCGAGCCACCCGATCAGGGGCGGCTTACCCTTAAGTGAAGCCATAAGCTACCTTCCGGCCTAGCCGCGGCGAGACAACACTACTTCATCCCCGCGGACACGCACCGTGAATTCCTCCAGCGGCCGCGGCGGCGGGCCGGAAACGACTTTCCCGTTCAGGTCGTAAAAGCCGTTGTGGCAGGCGCACCAGATCTGCCGGCTGGACTCCTGGTATTGAACCGTGCAATTCAGATGCGTGCAAACCCCGGAGAACGACCGCCACTCGTTGTCGCCCAGCCGGACCAGCAAGGCGGGCGTGCTTCCGAACTTCACAATCTTGGCGGCATTGACCTTGAACTCCTGGACCTTGCCGGCGCTAACTTCGTTGACCGTCGCTTCCGCAATCAGCGGGGGCGCCATGAACCGGAGTACCGGATAGAGGAACGCCGCAATCGATGCGGTGACGCCTCCGCCCAGCAACCAACTCGCGAGACCTCGTCTTGTCTGGGGCATAACTGACCTACCGAGGAACAATTATGCCATAGCCCGGAATGAAATGTGGGACCGGGGGGCGCCCGCTGGGCCCGGCCGGTCTTGTTTGGCAGATTGGAAGGACAGGACCGGCCGGGAGGCCTGTCCCACTTATTTCTTCAATGTACGCAGGAAGGCGATCCCGTCGGCTATTTCCGCGTCCGTCAGACCCTTGGACACAACCTTGTGCTTCGGCAAGCCGGTGATCTTCACTTTGATCTCGGCGTCCTTCATCGCCTGGAACTTGGCCGAGCTGAAGGCCATCATGCCGGGGTTCGCCTTCACCAGCGCCGCCGTCGGAGTGCCGTCCGCGCCATGGCAGACCTTGCACTTCTTTGTGTAGAGATCCTTGCCGGCGTCGGCCTCGGCGCCGAACAGGACGGCGACATTCAAGAACAGCACGAAGCTGAGTAAAATCGCGATGCTTACTTTGTTCATAGCAGTTTCTCCTTATGGCCGGTTCCGCCATCGTCGCGCCCGGCAAGCATTCACTATCCCATAATCGGGCCTCAAACACCAATACTGACGCCTTCAAAGACTCTAGGTCTCCGACCGTGTGATTCGGTTCTTCCGCTTGCTGACGCGCGCGGCTCAGAATCGTTTCCGAGCCGCGACCGTGAGGGAGCGGAACCAGCGGTCGGAGACCTACCGTTGCACGGTTCGATTGTCAACCGTTACGGCACGCGGAAAAACGGCAGGTCCGGAAGCGCGGCCGCCAGGGGCGGCGCGCCGGATTGATGGCCCACGCCGAGCGCGCAGTGGTGGGTGGGGCCTTGCTCGCACCAGGCGTTTACGAAGGCCGCCGGCGGCAGTTTAGCGAGCCGCCGGCGGTTTGCGTCACGCGCAGGGTGGTCACCAGCCCGGTGCGGACTTACTGCACCGGTTCGGTGCCGGGCATGTAGGATCGTACGCGCTCGATCACTTCCGGCAACGAGTGTTCCCTGCCCTCCTGCACTTCCCAGATCGAGATGATCGGAAAGAACCTGGTAAACAGCATGTACAGAAGGATGAACGTGGCGCCGAACCCCAGCGTGATGGCAATCTCGATCCAAGTGGGTGAATACAGACCCGTGGCCCAGGGCAGGCGCGGCTGAGACATCGTCGGCACCACGATGGTAAGGCGCTCGAGCCACATCCCGATGATGACCGATATCGACGCGACCACCGTGCCGGCGACGGTGCGCGTTCGCCGCCACGCCAGAATTGGGAAGGGGATCACAAAGCAGGTCGCGAACATGGTCCAGAACGCAAGAGCGTAACGGCCCGTGAGCTTTGAATAGAAGACCGTCAGGTGCGACGGATCGCCGCCGTAAAACGTCGTAAGGTACTCGGCGAAAGTGAAGTAAAACCACAGCAGCGACATTACCATCAGCAGCAGGCCCAGGTGGTTGAAGTGAACCGGCTTGAGGTAGTCGTGCAGGAAATAGATGCGGCGGATCAGCGCCATGGCGATGATAAGGGCGGCGATCCCGGAGAAGATGGCGCCCACCACGAAGTAAGGTCCGAAGATCGCGGAGTGCCACCCCGGCTGAACGGTCATGGCGAAGACCCAGGAAACCACCGTGTGCACCGAGACCGCGATCGGAATCACGAGAACGGCCATCACGGCAATGGCGCGGTCCAGCCGCCGCTTCTGTTTTTCAGTCCCCCGCCATCCGGCCGCCAGAAAACGGTAGAACCAGGAGGCGCCGCCGGTGCGGTCGCGCAGAATGGCTATGTCGGGAATGAGGGGCAGGTAGAGGTAGATCGTGCTGGCCATCAGGTAGACGCTGATGCTGCACACGTCCCACAGCAGGGGAGAGCGAAAGTTGGGGTGCCGCAGGACATTCAACGCGCGGTCCGGCCGGCCCAGATCCATGATGATGCTGCCGACTCCGAAGAAAAGCACGAGCACCGTGATGACCTCGGCGGCGCGCGTGATCGAGCGCCGCCACTCGGCGTGGCAGAGGCGCAGAATGGCCGAGATCAGCGTGCCCGCGTGGCTGATGCCGATGAAGAAGACGAAGTTGGTGATGTAGACGCCCCAGTAGACCGGCACATTCAGCCCGGTGACCCCCAGGCCCCGCCGCAGTTGTTCCACCCAGGCGAAGAAAGCGAGCGCGCTGAAGGCCAGCAGGGCCGCCGCCAGGTAGTAGAAAGAGCCGCGCGCGGCCACAATGGGCTGGATCAGGACAGCGTCGTCCCGGCTTATCTCAAGTTTGGTTTCCACGTCCACCGCTCCATTCTCCTTCCGCCAGGTGAAACACCTTCGGTTTGGTGCCCAGGTCCTCCAGAAGACGAAATGCCCGGGGATTGCGCGCCAGTTGGGCAACCGCGCTGGCTGGGTCGTCGAGATCCCCGAAGGTGATCGCGCCCGAGGGACACACCTCGGCGCAGGCGGGCAAGTAGTCTCCTTCGGCCAAGGGCCGCTTGGCGGCCTTGGCTTCCTCGCGCGCCTGCATCAGGCGGTGGTGGCACAAGGTACACTTCTCGACCACGCCTTTGGGCCGAACCGAGACATCCGGATTGAGAGCCAGCGCCAGGTCGCCGGGGAACTCGGGTTTGTACCAATTGAACATGCGCCGCGTATAAGGGCAGCCCGTGGTGCAGTAACGGCAGCCGATGCAGCGCGGATAGATCTGGTGCACCGTGCCTTCGGCATTGATGCCGGTGGCCTTCACCGGGCAGACCAGGATGCAGGGGGGGTTGTCGCAGTGCAGGCAGGGCAAGGGCACCAGGCGCATGGAGAGGCGCGGGTACTCGCCCTCCAGTTCGGGCAGCAGGCTGATCCACGACAGGATGCGGCCGCTCCTGGCTTCCTCCGGCGGCACGCACGGGATATTGTTCTCGCTCTGGCAAGCTACCACACACGCCTGGCAAGCGCTGCATTTCGCAAGATCGATAGCCATTCCCCAACGAGCCATGATTTCCGGATCCCTTTCAGCTTGGATACACCCTCACGTACGTGCCCGCGCTTTGCGGCAGACCCGCCACCGGTTCGCGCCGGTCTTCCAGCAGGCTCAACGGATTGACCCCGCCGCGGCTCAGTTCGCTGCCAGCCGTGTGGCCGTAGCCCAGAGGCAGGTGTACGACGCCGGGACGCACTCCCGCGTATACGCGCGCGCGCACCTGGGCACGCCCCCGACGCGACTCGATCCACACGATGGCGCCGTCGGGAATGTGCAGCTTGTGCGCCGTTTCCGGATCCATCTCGAGCCAGCTTTCCCAGGCCTCGAACAGATGCGAGCCGGCGATCTGTTGCAGGTACGGCAGGTGCCCGCCTTCGCCGCCGGCCAGCGGCAGCACTTCGATCGGGAGCAACAGGAGCGGGTAGCCCGGCGGCGGGTCGGCGATGGGCGTCTGGTGCGGCAGGAACAGGCGGTCGTCATCCGGCTTCATGCCGGCATTGCGCGCAAACTCGGGATGAGCCGCGGCCCAGTGCGCCAGCGTCTGGGAGTAGAACTCGAAGCGTCCGGAAGGGGTCTTCAGCACCCGCTGCCACTCGCCGTGGGAGTAAGTGGGGTCCCACCAGCCTCCCTGCTTCTGCATCTGTTCCCACAGCTCGTCGGCGGTGGCATAGGTGGGCGACCACCAGCCGGAGCGGTCCAGAAGCCGGTTCCAGGCGTCTTCCATGCTGGTGCTGAAGACCGACCCGCTCTGGGCGGCAAACAGTTCACCGGCCTGGGCATGCACGTACTCCTCGAAATTCGCCGCCGGAAGAGCCTGCGCCGCCGCCCCGCCAAGCTGGTGCGCCAGTTCCAGAATCACATCCGCCGGCTGGCGCGCCTGGTAGCGCGGCGGAACCACCGGCGCGGCGATCGATTGCACGGCAGAGGGGAAGGTGGGCGGGGAGGTGACGGCCTGCCACTTTTCGAGGTCCGTTTGCGCGGGCAGGACCAGGTCGGCTCGCATCGCGCTCTCGTCCAGGAACACGGCGAAGCTGGCCACGAACGGCGTCTGATCGAGACATTGCTCGAAGGCCGTCCCGTTGGGCATCGAGAAAACCGGGTTGACTTCGTTCAGGATGATCGCCTGAACCGGGTACGGGCGGCCGGCGAGGATGGCTCGCGCCGCCTCGGCCAGGTGGTGTCCCGGAAAGACGCTCGAGGGCGACTGGTCGATCCGGGGCCATGCGGTGACGCTGCCCGGCGGCGGGGACGCGGGCATCACGGCCTGAATCAGCACGCCTCCCGGCGCGTCGATGCTTCCTACCAGCGCGTTCAGGCTATGCACCGCCATGGCGCTGTAGGGGTTCCCCGGCAGAGTGCTGGTTTGCGAATCTCCCAGCGCCACCGCGGGACGGTGATTGCCGAACTCGCGTGCCAGCCGGAGGATGGTCTCTTCGGGGACGCCGGTCAGCGCCGCCACGTCCTGGAGGCGGTATTCGCTCAACACCAGCGAGCGGAACCCCTGGTGCGCCCTGCCGGCGTCGTCGTGCCAGTCCTCGAACCCGAAGGTGTGCTCGCGGACGAAGGCCGCATCGTAAAGGCCCTCGGTGATCAGGACGTAGGCCATGCCCAGGGCCAGGGCGGCCTCGGCGCCCGGCCGCAGCGGCACCCACTCGTCGGCGCGGGATGCGGTCAGCGAGAAGCGAGGTTCAACCTGCACGAACTTCGTCCGGCGGCCCGAGGACGGGTCGCGCCAGCGCCCAAACGCGCGCATGATGCTGGCCGGCGAACCCCACCCCTCCAGCAGGTTGACTCCGAAGCTGAGAACGTACTGCGCACGGTCCCAATCGTAGGCCACCGGCTGCGTGACGCCTTGCTGCAAGTGCACGGCGGTCTTCAGAGCGTCCTGACCCGATGGGAGCACCAGGTAGTTTGGCGATCCGTAGGCGGTCATGAAGCGCTGCATCAGGCGGCTGGACAGGCTGTGCCGGTTGCGCTCCACCAACGCCACCGTGTGCGCCTGTCCCGCGTCGCGAAGCTTGCGGAGCTGCCCGGTCAGCGTGGCGATGGCCTCGTCCCACGAAATCTGCATCCAGCGGGGAGACTTGCGCGTTCCGGTATTCCTCATCGGCGCGCGCAAGCGATCCGGATGGTAGAGCGTTTGCAGTTCGGCCACGCCCTTGGGGCAAAGTCCCCCCTGGTTGACCGGATGGAGCGGATTACCCTGGACCTTTACCGCCCGCGCGCCGACCTTGCGCACGCGCAGGCCGCAACCCGCCGGGCACTGCGTGCATACCCCCAGCGCCCAGCTTTCCGGCCCGCCCGGCACCTGCATCTGTTCGGCGGCCAGCGCCTCGTTGAAGCGGCTGATGGCTTCCATGCCGATGCCCGAGGCCGCCATTCCAAGGGCGCCGCCTCCGGCGAACCGGACAAAATCCCTGCGACCGACTTTGAAACTCATGGTTTCCCTCCGGCGCGCTGCCGCGGGCGCTGTCCCGCGCCGAGGAACTCCATCAGATCGGCGACCTCCGCGGGAAGGAAGCGAGGCCAGGGGATCTGCCGCCGCTCCATCGTGCCAAGCATCAGCGGCCCGTGGTTCCAGAGGGCGGCGGCGAGCCGGACCGGGGAAGCCGCGCCGCGCCACGCGGCCAGGCTGGGACCGCGCGCCGCGCCGGCACCCGGGGAATGGCAGCTCCCGCAGCCTTTCTCCTCAAAAACGCGCCGGCCGCGGTCGGCGTTGCCGCTGGCCTCGAAATAACGCTGGGTGAACAGGTGCGCGATCAGGTCGGCCATCTCCTGGTTGGAAAACTGGGGCGGCGCCATCTTGTGCGCCTGCATGCTGCTCCACATGGCCGGAGCGTGGTTCCACATCAGCGTGGCGAACTGGCCGAGAGTGCGCGGCAGGGGCCGGACTCCCAGATCCGGCCCTCCTTTGCCGCCGGCGCCGCGAAAGGAATGGCACGTCGCGCATCCCTTCTGTTCAAACAGCCGGGCGCCCGCCTCCGCATTCGCCAGGCGCGGGTTCGCGCGCGTCTTCGGGACGCCTGCCAGCGTGCGGATGTATGCGATGATGTCGGTCATATCGTTGTCTTTGAACTCGGGCCAGCTCAGCCCGCGCGCGGCCATCAGCGATCGCATGGCCAGGCCGTGGTTCCACATGGCCTGAATCCAGCTCACCGGGTTGCGGTGGCTGGTCCAGGTTCTCAGGTCCGGTCCGGCGCCCCGGCCCGCAGAGGAGACCGCGTGGCATTCCAGGCACTTCTTGTCGCTGAGCAGCCTGCGGCCCCGCTCCGGGTCGCCCGGTTCGTCCAGGCTCCGGACGGAGTAGAGAAACGCGAACAGGTTGGTCATTTCCGGGTCGCTGAAACGGGGCAGGTTCAGCCGCTCGACGCGCATTTTATTCCACATGGCGGGCGCGTGGTTCCACATCGCCGCGACGGCCTCGGCGGCGCTCAGGTGGCCCGCGGGCACGCGCGCCAGGTCGGGGGCGGTGCGGCCGCCCTCGCCCAGAACCGCGTGGCAGCGGGCGCAGCCTTTGTCGAGAAAGACCCGCATGCCGGCTTTGGGATCCCCGGGCACGAAGTAGGCCCCGCGGCTCACCGTCTCGGCCCCCAGCAGCGGCAGCGCGGAGAGGATCAGAATCAAAACGCCGGTCTTCATCCCGCCAGGTCTCCGACCGTGCGATTGGGTTCTTCCGCTTGCTGAGAAGCTGTAAGAGAATCCTGGGGGACACGCCTGTGGGCGCTTCAAAGTGTTGTTTCCGTGAAGCCAGCCCGGAGTGTCCCCGGATTCTCTTGCGGCTTGGCCCAGAGGGCACCCCGCGCGCGGCTCGGAATCGTTACCGAGCCGCGACTCAGAATCGTTACCGAGCCGCGACCGTGAGGGAGCGGAACCAGGGGTCAAGGCACTAGCGATGGCAGTCATTGCACTCCGTCCCGCCTCGGTTGTTTTCGTGACACTGGGTGCAGGCGTCCATGGTGAATTCACGGAAGGGCCTGGCCGGCGGCGCCGTGGCTTTCTCCATGGGGCCATGGCAGATGGCGCAGGCAATTTTGGCCAGCACGACGTGACGCCGGTGCGAGAAGAACACGTGCGCCGGCACCTGCGTCAGCCGGACCCAGGCAAGCTCCTTCCCCGCCGCCGCCAGATCGCGAACTTTCCGCTCCTCCGCGCTCGCGGTCAGCGCCGTCGCGTGGCAGTTCATGCACGTTTCCAGCGCCGGCAACGTTGCGCGCGCCTGGGTTTCGACTCCCGTGTGGCAGTCCGTGCAGGACATCCCGTTGGCCAGATGCTTGGCGTGATTGAAAGCGATGGGTTGCGAGGCCGCGTGGTTCCGGCCGGCCGCGGAGAATACCACAGCGCCCACGAGAAAACACAGGACAAAGCCTCCTCCTATGGTCCAGCGAGCCGCAAGCGGCGGGGGCATCGGGCTCCAATCCGCCATTAGCGCCGCCCCTCAACGGGAGAATTGAGAAAGCTCACCAGGTTGCCGATGTCGCCTTCGTTGAGGGTGGGCCACGCAATCTTGAGCTCGCGCGTGCGCCGGTACATGCTGGGACCGTGACTCCAGAGCGCGGTTGCCAGCACCACGGTCGAATAGGTCCGGCCTCGGATTCTGAGAGCGGGGCCCAAGCGCGAGCCCAGGGCCGTGCCTCCGTGGCACCGGCTGCAATCGCGCTCGGTAAACACCGTCTCGCCGACCTGCGCCGACCCCATCGGTTCGAAGTAGCGAATGCTGGCGAGAAACGCGACCAGGTCCGCGATCTGCTGACCGTTAAAGGTGGGGCGCGGGATGTTTTGATTTGACTGGGCTTTCCACATTTCCGGCGAATGGTTCCACATCAAGGCGGCGAATTGAACGACGGTCAGCGGGAGCGGGCGGTTGGGGCCCAGCTCCGGTCCGATGTGTCCTCCCTTGCCGCTCACGGCGTGGCAGACGATGCAGGATTTGCTTTGAAATAGCGCCCAGCCGTGTTTCGGGTTGGCCGGCAGCAAAGTTGTTTCGCGCCGGGGCCCGCGCGAGACCTCGCGAATGTAGGCCAGCAGATCGTTCATATCGCGTCCTTCGAATCTCGGCCACGCAAGCCCGCTTTCCTGCATCCGCGCCTCCATGATGGGGGCGTGGTTCCACATCGCCTGGGTCCACACGATGGGCGTGTCCACGCCGGCGACCGAGGCCAGGTCCGGTCCTCGGTCGCCTCCGGTTCCATCCACTGCGTGGCAGCGGACGCACCCCTTCGTCCGGAGCAACTGGTAGCCCCGCTCTTTGTCGCCGAACTCGTCCAGGTACCTGGCGGTGTAGAGGAAAGCGAAGATGTGGGCCGTTTCCTCCTGGTTGAGGTCGGGGAACTTCAATTTCTCGGCGCGCAGGCGCTCCCACATTCGCGGCGCGCAGTTCCACATGGCCGACACAAGCTGGCTCATGCTCGACTGCGGCAAGCTGGCAAAGCCCAGGTCGGGAGCGCTCTTGCCGCCGTACCCGTTGACCGGATGGCAGTGAGCGCAGCCCTTCTTCTCAAAGAAGAGCGTGGCGCCCAAGTGCGGGTCGCCGACCCAGAGATTGGTCCATCGAGCGTTTGAGTGTCTGTGCTCCCAGAACAGCACACCCACCAGCAGCGCCAAGGCTGCAACCGCCATTACTCCCCAGATGAACAGTTGCTTTTTCGACGTCATTCCGGCTGCCCTCATTTGCTTGAGATCGTTGCCGCTGGAACTGTGAAAGCACGTCAGCGGCCAAAGCCGCCGCGCACCGTTCCCATGAACAAAGCAATCGAGTTGGAACAGGCTGCGGGCAATTGCGGCCGGGCCGGCAGTGTCCGACAGACGTCCGATGTACGAGAATCGGACAGAATTCAGAAGTCAGAAGTCAGAAGTCAGAAGTCGGAAGTCGGAATGAGGACGCCAGCGACGAGATTCTGTGCTTGCGGACTATCGTCTCCATCGCCGCGAACATTGCGGAAGGGTTTTTGCAGCACCAAGCCAGTTGCCCGAAGAGGTCGGCAAGCTGTGGGAGGCCTTTCCGCAGGCCATTCTGAATTCTGTCTTCTGAATTCTGTCTTCTGCTTCCTCACAGCCCGAACTGTTTCAACTTGCGATACAAGGTGTCCCGGGAGATGCCCAGCAGCGATGCCGCCTTGGTGCGGTTGCCCTGCGAGACGCGGAGCGCGCGTTGAACGGCGAGCCGCTCCAGTTCTTCCATCGACAGCGACTGGTCGCTCAGGGCGCTCACGATCGGGACCGGCTGGCTGAGCAGCGGTTTGACGTCTTTGTCGGCGATCACCTGGGGATCGTCCGGAATCACGGCGGCGCAGCCCTCCAGGATGTTCTCGAGCTCGCGCACGTTGCCTGGGAACGAATAGTTGAGGAGTAGCTCCAGGGCCGAGCGCGCCAGGGTGATCTTCCGCCCGTAGCGCCTGGCAAGCCGGGTGGTGAAGTGCTGAGCCAGCACCAGCACGTCCTCCATGCGGGACCTGAGTGGCGGCAGTTCAATGGTCACCGTGGCTATCCGGTAATAGAGGTCCTCGCGCAGACAGGCGCTCCGCAATTCCGCCAGCGGACGGTTGGTCGCCGAGATAACGCGCACATCCACCTGCACGAGCTTGGCGCCGCCCACCGGGCGCAGTTCCCCCTCCTGGAGCACGCGCAGCAGCTTGACCTGAACCTCTCTCGGCATTTCGCCGATTTCGTCCAGGAACACGGTGCCCCCGGAAGCGGAGGCGAAGATCCCCGGCGCGTCGGCGTAGGCGCCGGTGAAAGCGCCCCGCCGGAACCCGAACAACTCGCTTTCCACCAGCTCGCGCGGCAGGGCGCCGCAGTTGATCGGGATGAAGGGCTTTCTAGCCCGCGGTCCGGCGGCGTGTATGGCCCGCGCCAGCAGTTCCTTCCCGGTGCCGGTCTCGCCCAGCACCAGGACCGAGGCGTCGGTGGTCCCCACGGCCCGGGCCCGATCGACCACCTTCTGCATCATCGGCGATACGTAGACGAAGCTTTCGAAAGACGGGTGGATGTCCAGGTTGGCTTCGAGCTGCTCGACGCGTTCCCGCAACTCGAAAACCTCCATCAGGCGCGCGATCTTCTTGCGCACGGCGTGGTAATCGAAGGGCTTGGTGAGGTAATCCTCGGCGCCGCGTTTGATCGCTTCGACGGCCGTTTCGATGGTGCCGTAGCCGGTCATGACCAGCACCGGCATGTCGGGATTGCGGCGATGAAGCTGCTCCATCAGCGCCAGTCCGTCGGTCACCGGCATGATCAGGTCCACCAGGGCCAGCGACAGATGCGGATTGCGCTCCAGGGCCAGGAGGGCTTCGGGGGCCGACAGCGCCACCTCGGCGGCGTATCCTTCCTGCTCGAGGAATTCCTGGAGGGTCTTCGCCAGTTCCGCGTCGTCATCGACGACCAGGATGCCGCCAAGCCGGTCTGGGGCCGCCGTTCTCATGGATGCGCCTGCTCGAGCGCCGGCCGGGGTTGGCAGCACGGCAGTTCGACGACCGCCGTGGTGCCCCGGTTGGGAGCGCTGTCCAGACGCAGGGAGCCGCCATGTTCGAGAACGATGTTCTGCGCGATCGACAGGCCCAGCCCGGTGCCCCCGCCCGGCCCCTTGGTGGTGAAGAACGGCTCGAAAACACGCGGCAGATCGGCGGCCGCGATGCCGGGACCGTCGTCCGATATCCGGATCTCAATGCATTCGGGAGAAGACTTCCGGCATTGGATGGAGATGGAGCCCTGGCTGGCGATGGCGTCCAGAGCGTTGCTGAGCAGCACCGACAACAGCGCCTCGAGGAGGTTGCGGTCCGCCATGACCCGTTCGCCGGAAGCCGAGTCCGGGTCGAGCGTCACGCGCGCCCGCTTGGCCTCCATCGCCGGGGCCAGAAAATTCACGACGCCGCGGATCAGCGGGCCGACTTCCTCGGGCTGCTTGCGGGTCGCCGGACGCCGGCTGAACTGGAGCAAGCGCTCGACGAACTGCTTGCAGAAACCCATGCCGGCCTCCAGGCGCTCCAGATCCGCCGCCACCTGGTCCCGCGCGGGGCGCTCGCGCATCATCTGCACGCGAAGCAACATGGCTGCCAGCGGCGTGTTCAAATGGTGGGCCGTGCCCGCCGCCATGCGACCCATGGTGGTCAGCTTCTCCAGTTCCACAAGTCTCTCCCGAAGACGGACGCGCTCCCGGATGTCCTCGGTGACTTCCAGGAAAAGATGCTGCGCGGCGGCTTCCCGGAACGGCAGCAGGCTTAGTTGGACCTCGAACGCCGTGCCCATCTTGTCACGGCGCAAAGTCTCGATATCGAGGAGCGACTCGCCCGCCCGAACCCGGTCGAGAAAGCTCCGCAGTTCCTCCTGCTTCCCGGCCGGGACGGTCGGCAGAGGCTTTCCCAGCACCTCCGCCTTGCTGAAGCCGTAAAGCCGCTCGGCGGTCGCGTTCCACTCGCTGACCCGCAAGGACGCATCGTACAGGGCGACCGCGCCGGGAGAAACTTCCAGCAGACCCCGGTATCGCTCCCGGGACCGGCGGAGTTCTTCTTCGCTGCGACGCCGCTGGGAAATCACGTACCAGGCGGCCCAAAACGCCAAGAACAGGGAGGAAGCGATCCCCCGCGTGATGTAGAGGTAATGCAGCGTGACGTAGTCGGCGTGACGGAAGAATCGGTTCTCCGCCACTTCCCAGACCGCGAACGTAATGGCGGCGATACTGATGCAGGAGAGTATCAGCGTGACCCAGAGCCACCGTTGTTCCTGCATGCCGCGGTGCACAACTCCCCCTCACCAGGCCCAACATCCCGATCCCTTGGCCACATTATAGCAGGAGCGGGCCTGCCGCCCCGCGCTTGCCGTCAGCGGCCTTTGGGCAGCCCCCGGACAAACGTCACCAGTTGCTTGACCTCGTCTTTGGACAGGCGGCCCTTTTGACTCGGCATCTTGTCCTTTCCGTTTTCGATGACCGCGAGCAGTTGCGGATCGGACTGCCCCTGGGTGGTCTGGGCGCGCAGGTCGCGCAGCCCCAGTTTCTTGCCCATCGGCGTATTGCCGCTCCCGTCGGTGCCGTGACACATGGTGCACTTGGTCTTGTAAAGGTCCGCCGCGGGAGCCGCGGCCAGCGGCAAACCAGCCGCAATCGCGAAGATCATGAGGATTGGTTTCATAATAGCTTTCTAATCCCGGTCGGTTGATCCAGTTGCATTGCGACTGCCACCCGCTCGGCCGGGCTGCCAGCGCAACCGGTGCTGTTCAGACGGAGCTAACACACGTAGATGCAATGGGCTGGCGGCGCAAGCTGAAATCGAAGCGCCGGGGGCCGGAACCGGGGAAGCGGAGAACACCGTCCGAAAAACAGTCGGTGTCAGAAAGTCGTACGCCCGGCGCCGGGCTCGGCGCGCTGGCCCACCGGCGCCATAGGCGGCGCCCAGCGAGGACCTCAAGTGCCGCGCGCACCATCCGCTCGCGCTAATCGGCCTGCATAACGCGCTACGCTACGAACAGGAGAATATGAGCCGGCGGGAGAAGTGGCGGAAGGTTCTCGATTCCGAAGTGAAGCGTTGGTCGGCCCTGTCGTGCGTGCAATTGGCTTCCGAGTTGCAGGACCAGCAAACGTATGAGGTCGAAGTCGATTCCAAGAAGTACCAGGTAGAAGTGGAGATCCTGGAAAACACCGGGCAGTACCTTCACGTCATGGTCTCGGTGGATGACGGCAGCCTCCCGGCATCCATTGTACCGGTGACTCACAGTTTCATTCGCCAAAAAGCCCTTCCGGATACTTAGGGGAATTCCGCAGTCAAGCCACTGCCGTGGCACGGTCGCGGCTCGGAAACCTCTGCTGAGCCGCGCGCGTCAGCAAGCGGTACCGGCCGCCTGGCCGTCACGGCACCCGAACAAACGGCAGGTCCAGAAGCGATGCCACCTTCGCCAGCGCGCCGGCCTGATGGCCCACGCCGAGCGCGCAGTGGTGGGTGGGGCCTTGCTCGCACCAGGCGTTCACGAAGGCCGCCGGCGGCAGCGCGAATCGCAGCCGCGAGTTGGTGTTGCCGATCTCCAGGATCGGGCCGGGGAGCGATTCGCCTTCCGCTGCTAGCATCTTGAGCGAGCCTTCCGCCGTTTGCGTGACGCCCAGGATGGTCACCGGCCCGGTGCGGACTTTGAACTCGACCGAGACGCCGCGGCCGCGCTTGCCGTGGTACAGGCCCAGCCCGCGCAAGGTTGGCTTCCGGTCGCAGATGGCCAGATGCCCGGGGCCGTCGTGGCCCATCAGGAGGAAGCCCTCGACCAGGTCCATGGCGTAAAACTCGGTGAAGGAGCCGCCCGCGCCCAGCCGGTCCAGGATCATCATCGACAGGCACGTTTTGAGGTCGCCTTCGCCGCTGGCGGGAATGCCGCGCGCGGTCAGCAGCGAGTTGCCCAGAATCATTCCCGCGCCCAGGCGCTCGTAGCGATTGCCATCCAGGCCGCGGTAATAGTAGGTCAGCCCGTCGAGATCGAACTTGCCGGCCAGGCGGTCCAGGCCGGCCGCCACGCGCGCGGCCCAGGCCAACTCGTCCGCGTCGACGTTTTCCAGCGCGAAGATCCGGGTCGCCAGCGCCAGCCGGTCGGTCACTTCGCTCTGCGGCACGGCCTCCACGCATTGGTCGAGGTCGCACATTTCGAGCACCTCGACGTGCGCGCCGGTCTGCGCCTGGACCGTCGTGAAATCGGAATACATGTCCAGCATGCCCGGGTAGGTGTGGCCGAGAAAACCGATGCGGCTTGATCTGAGCGCGTGCACGGCGCGCGTGGCGCGGCACCAGGCGGCGATCTCGCCCCACGCGGCGGGGTCGTCGCGCAAGGCGCCCGAGACCACGCGGAACTTCACACGCGCGCGGGCGAAAGCGTTCGAGATTTCGGGAACGCAACAGGTGGAACAGTTCGCTAGCCACTCGCCGGTATCGGTGGTCTGGTAGTCCAGCGCCGCGCTCGGTTGCAGGTTCAGCACCACCACCGGCAGCTTCGAGCGCTGCACCACCGGCAGCACCTGCGATGAAGTGGCGTAGGTGCCGACGTAGCAGACGATCAGATCCAGATCGGCGGCGGCGAAGCGCGCCCCCGCGGCGGCCGCGCGCTCGGGCGTGTCGACCAGTCCCGCCGAGACCACGTCGACGCCGAAAGCGGCCATGGCCGCCTCGACTTCCTGTTGGTAACCTTCCAGCCGCTCCTTCAGCCCGGCAAACTGCGGCCAGTAAGCGGCCAGACCGATGCCGAAAACGCCGATCTTGCCCCGGCCGGGCTTGCGGCTTGCTTCCAGCGCCAGAAGCGCTTCGTTGAAAATGGCAGACGGGTTCATCACACCGAAGTAGTATACAATTCCCAGTGTGCGGGAGGCCAAGGTGCGGGCACACGGGTAGTATGAATTCCCAGTGAGCGGGAGGCCAAGGTGCGGGCACGGCGCGTCATTCTTTCACTGATTTGGCTGGCGGTTCCCTCGTTCGCCGAGGAGCGGATCGCGGTGGAGGGACTGCGCGCGCCGGTCGAGATTCTGCGCGACCGTTGGGGCGTGCCGCACATCTACGCAACAACCTCGGACGACCTTTTCTTCGCCCAAGGCTTCATGGCGGCGCGCGACCGGCTCTTTCAAATCGACCTGTGGCGCCGCGTGGGCACGGGCAAACTGGCGGAAGCGCTGGGGCCCGGTGCGATCCCGCGCGACCGCATGGCCCGCCTGGTTTCTTTTCGCGGCGATTGGGACGCCGAGTGGCGAAGCTACGCGCCCGACGCGCGCGAGATCGCCACGGCCTTCACGCGCGGCATCAACGCCTACATTCGCTCGCTCGGCGGCAAGCGGCCGGTCGAGTTCCGCATGGCGGGCTACGATCCCGGATTGTGGACGCCGGAAGATTGCGCGGCCCGTATCGCCGGGCTGGTGATGATTCGCAACCTGGCACGCGAGGTCGAGCGCGCCGGTGACATCAAGAAATTCGGGATCGAGACGGTGGAGAAGTTTCTGCCGCCGGATCCGTTCGTCAAGATCGAAATTCCGAGAGGACTGGCTCTGGACGACATCACGCCGGAAATCCTCGGCGGCTACCGCCGGGTGACCGGAGACGTGCGTTTCCCAGCCGACCAGGGCAGCAACAACTGGGTGGTCGACGGGAGCTTGACCAGAACCGGCAAGCCGCTGCTGGCCAGCGACCCGCACCGCCCCTTGCTGATCCCTTCCCTGCGCAAGACCGTGCACCTGGTGGGGCCGGGCTGGAACGTAATCGGGGCCGGGGAACCCGCCCTGCCCGGCATCGCGCTGGGCCACAACCAACACATCGGTTTCGGTTTCACCATCGTGGGCATCGACCAGGCGGATCTCTACGTCGAGAAACTGAACCCGGCCAACGCCGGCGAGTACTTCCACCGCGGCGCCTGGCGCAAGGTGGAGACCCTGCGGCAGACGCTCGCGGTGAAAGGGCGCGACGTCCCGGAGAACCTCGAGTTGCGCTACACGGTCCACGGGCCGATCCTGCACGAGGACCGCGCGCGGCATCGCGCCTATGCGTTGCGCTGGGTGGGCGCCGAACCGGGGACGGCCGGCTATCTGCCCGCCTTGTCGGTGGCGCGCGCGACGAACTGGCGCGAGTTCCAGCAGGCCATGGCGCGCTACAAAGTCCCCTCCGAGAACATGGTGTACGCCGACACGGCGGGCAATATTGGATGGCAACCAGGCGGGCTTACACCGGTGCGTCAGAACTGGACCGGGCTGCTGCCGGTTCCGGGCGACACCGGCGAGTACGAGTGGAACGGCTTCCTGCCGTTCGAGGAAATGCCCCGCCTGTTCAATCCGCCGTCGCATTTCATCGCCACGGCCAACCACAACATCCTGCCGCCGGGTTACAAACACCGGCTGGGCTACGAATGGGCGCTGCCCTTTCGCTTCGAGCGCGTCCGGGAAATGCTCCGGGCGGGCGCGAAATTCACGGTCGCCGATTTCGAGCGCATGCAGCAGGACGTGGTCTCGCTCCCCGCGCGCCGCTTCCAGGCCATTCTGCGGCAGTGGCGTCAGCCTTCGAGCGGCACGCAGGAAGCCATGGTCAAACGCCTGCTCGCCTGGGATGCGGCGCTGACCCTGGAATCGGTGCCGGCAGCCATTTACGCGCATTGGATCGCGAGGCTTCCGGCGGCCGTGTTTGGCGCCGGACTGGGAGCGCGCACGAACCTGGAGATGCTGCTCAAGACGCTGGAGTCGAAGCCGAATCCAAAAGCGCTGGCCGAGAGTCTGGACCTGGCGCTGAAGGACCTGGCGAAATCCGGGGGCCCGGACATCGAGAATTGGAAGTGGGGACGAATGCACGGTCTCTCGCTCCGCCATCCGCTGGGCGTCAAGGCGTTGGGCCGCGGCCCCATCCCCCGGCCGGGCGACGCCAACACGGTGAACGCGGCCGGCGGCGGAATGAATCAAACCAGCGGCGCTTCGTATCGCCAGATTCTCGATCTGGCGGATTGGGACCGCTCGGTGATGACCAACCTGCCGGGCGAATCGGGCGATCCGGCCAGCCCCCACTACAGCGACCTGATGGCGGACTGGGCGGCCGGCAAGTATCATCCCATGCCCTTCACGCGCCGCGCGGTGGAAGCCGCCACCGTCGAGCGCATCCGGCTGGTGGCACGGCCTTAAGGCCAATGCGAGGTTGAATCCGACCCGCGCGTCCTCTATAGTGATTAGTTGGGCCGAAGCCTAGGTAGATCCACCGAGCTGCCACTCCACAGCGAGGGGCCCATCTCGCCCGGAGCCGAAATCTTATATTCAGGAGGCTTTGAGTAATGTTCTTCAGTCGAGCCGCGCACGCCGCAAGGCGGCAGGCAAGTTGCGGTGAGTTGGCGGGATTGGCGTTGCGCGTCGTCCTGCCCCTGTTGGCGATGATGTTGCTGGCCGCGCCGATGATGGCGCAGGCCGAGCACGGCGGCGGCGAGGCCAATCTCGTTCTGCCGGATCTGGACATGGCCCAGTTTCTGGGCGGCATCGGCGGCCGTACGCTGCTGATGTTCGGCATGCTGATCAGCGTCTTCGGCTTCGCGTTCGGCCTGATCATCTACACGCGGCTCAAGAACATGCCGGTGCACAGCGCCATGCGCGAGGTCTCCGAGCTGATCTACGAAACCTGCAAAACCTACCTGGTGACGCAGGGCAAGTTCCTGCTGCTGCTGGAATGCTTCATCGGCGTGATCATCATCTTCTACTACGGGATTCTGCAAGGCTTCCCGGCGTTCAGGGTGGCCATCATTCTGCTGTTCAGCGTGATCGGCATTTCGGGCAGCTTCACGGTGGCGGCCTTCGGCATGCGAGTCAACACGTTCGCCAACTCGCGGTGCGCGTTCGCGGCACTGCGGGGCAAGCCGTACCCGTGTTACGACATTCCGCTCCAGGCCGGCATGAGCATTGGCATGCTGCTGATCTCGGTTGAACTGGTGATCATGCTGGGTATCCTGGTGTTCATTCCGGGCAATCTGGCCGGACCGTGCTTCATCGGCTTCGCCATCGGCGAATCGCTGGGCGCGGCGGCGTTGCGCGTGGCCGGCGGCATTTTCACCAAGATCGCCGACATCGGCTCGGACCTGATGAAGATCGTCTTTAAGATCAAGGAAGACGACGTGCGCAACCCGGGCGTCATCGCCGATTGCACGGGCGACAACGCGGGCGACTCGGTGGGACCCTCGGCCGACGGTTTCGAAACCTACGGCGTCACCGGCGTCGCGCTGATCACCTTCATCATGCTGGCGGTTCCCGACGACATCGTGAAAGTCCAGTTGCTGGTGTGGATCTTCTCGATGCGCGTCATGATGGTCGTCGCCAGCGCCGTCGGCTACTTCGTCAACGGCTTCTTCGCCAAGGCGAAGTACGCCAGCGCCGACAAGATGAACTTCGAGGCGCCGCTCACCACGCTGGTGTGGCTCACCTCGATGCTCTCGATCGCGCTCACCTACGTCGTCAGCCGGATCATGATCCCGAACCTGAAGGGCGACGAAGACCTGTGGTGGAAACTCTCCACCGTGATTAGCTGCGGCACGCTGGCCGGAGCGCTGATCCCCGAATTCGTGAAGGTCTTCACGTCCACCAATTCGCGCCACGTGCGCGAGATCGTTACGGCGTCCAAGGAAGGCGGCGCGTCGCTCAACATCCTGTCGGGCCTGGTCGCCGGCAACTTCTCGGCCTACTGGCTGGGCTTCGCCGTGCTGTTCCTGATGAGCGTCGCCTACGTGGTCAGCACTACCGGCCTCAGCCTGCTGATGATGGCCCCGGCGGTGTTCGCCTTCGGCCTGGTGGCGTTCGGCTTTCTGGGCATGGGTCCGGTGACCATCGCCGTGGACAGTTACGGCCCGGTGACCGACAACGCGCAATCGATCTACGAGCTTTCGATGATCGAGACCTTGCCCAACATAAGCAAGGAATTGAAGCAGGATTTCGGTTTCGAGCCTCAGTTCGAAAAGGCCAAGGACAACCTGGAAGAGAACGACGGCGCGGGCAACACCTTCAAGGCGACCTCGAAACCGGTGCTGATCGGCACCGCCGTGGTCGGGGCGACCACCATGATCTTTGCGACCATCATGTTGCTGACCGCGGGGCTGACGCAGAACATCGAGAAACTGTCGATGCTCCATCCGCCGTTCTTTCTCGGCCTGATCGCGGGCGGCTCGGTGATTTACTGGTTCACCGGCGCCTCGATGCAGGCGGTTACCACCGGCGCCTACCGCGCGGTGGAGTACATCAAGGCCAACATCAAGCTCGAAAGCTCGGATAAGGCCAGCGTGAAGGATTCCAAGAAGGTGGTCGAGATCTGCACCCAGTACGCGCAGAAGGGCATGTTCAATATCTTCCTGACCGTGTTCTTCTCGACGCTGGCGTTCGCCTTCCTGGAGCCGTTCTTCTTCATCGGCTACCTGCTGTCGATCGCCCTGTTCGGCCTGTTCCAGGCCTTCTTCATGGCCAACGCCGGCGGCGCCTGGGACAACGCCAAGAAGATCGTCGAGACCGAGCTTAAGGCCAAGGGCACCGAGTTGCACGCGGCCACCGTGGTGGGCGACACCGTGGGCGATCCCTTCAAGGACACCTCTTCGGTCGCGCTGAACCCGATCATCAAATTCACGACGCTGTTCGGTTTGCTGGCGGTCGAACTGGCCGTTTCGGTAACTTCCACGCAGGGTGCGATGTTCACCAACGTGCTGTCGGGGGTCTTCCTGGCGTGCTCGATGGTCTTCGTCTACCGCAGCTTCTACGGCATGCGCATCGAACGCAGCACCAAGTAGAGTTCGGTAGCACGGCCTTCAGGCTGTGTCCGTTTCCTCACGGGTAGAGTCGAGGATGGGCGCGGGTACTGACGCCGGAGGCCGCCCCGTTTCCCATCCCCGCTCATCAAACCGGACGTGCCCATTTCGAGCATCCGGCTTTCCGACCGGCTTCATCGCAGGCTCACGTACGCGCGGCC
>JAUYBU010000082.1 GCA_030693045.1 Bryobacterales bacterium
TACAGCCGCGGCGGATAGCGGTTGAACAGAATCTCGCGCTTCTGCCACGGCACCTTGTTGATGGTCAGATTCTCGAACCAGTACTGGCCGGTCTTGCCCGCCATGACGATGTCCAGGTCGCCGTCGCCGTCCAGATCGACGATGCGGAATTGCATGCCCGCGCCGGCGATGGAATTGAACGCTATTGGATGGCGGATGAACTTGCCCGCTTCGATGGTGTAGTAATCGATGTTCAGGGGGTCGTAGGATCCCGGGTCCTTCTCGTTGTGGCCGCGGTAGCGCTTGCCCGCCAGCAGTTCCAGCTTGCCGTCCGCATTCAAATCCACCAGTTCCATGGTGTGGATCTGGGAAGCGGAAAGGTCGATCGCGTGCTCGGTCCAGGTGCGCTTGCCGGCGGCGTCCTTCTTCTGTGCCATCCAATACAGGCCGTAGCCGTGGCCGCGGCTGTAGATGAGATCCGTGAGGCGGTCGCCGTTGACGTCCATCGCGCAGATGCGGATGCCGGTCTCCTTGACGTCGTAGTCGGCATGATATTCCCATTGGTCGCGGGCCAGGTTGACCTGCCGGTACCAGCCGCGCACGGTGAGTATGTCGGGCTTGCCGTCGCCGTCGACGTCGGCATAGCCCACTCCGTGGCCGCTGCCCACTTGTCCCACCGGCCGCTTGACGAAGCCGTCCTTCTTCACCTGGATCCACCACAGCGGCACGTTGCCCCAACTCGAGGGCAGGATGTCGGGCGTGCCGTCGCCGTCCATGTCCACCGCGATGGTCCCTTCGAGATTCTCCGTCTCCGTGATCCGCACTTTGGTCCACTTGACGCCCAATTGCTTGGGGTTCTCGAAGTAGTACAGGCCGTCTTTGCCCCATCCGCCGGAGATGATGTCGAGGTGGCCGTCGCGGTTGACGTCGATCGCGTGCTCGCCGGAATTGGCCACGAACTCGCCATCCACGCGGGCTTCGCGAAATTCGTGCCGGGTCCACTCCGGCCCTTTGTACCAGTAGGCGCCGCTGGTCACGTCAAGCTGGCCATCCCGGTCCATGTCGAAGACGGCGACGCCCTCGGAGCGGTCCGTGCCGATCTGGTGGATCAGGAAAACCGGGTCTTTCGCGCACACCGCGAGCGCGAACAGAAACAGGATCGTCGGGCGATGGAGATTCATGACGGTTTCCAGCGTAGCACGAAGAACCGTGTATATTCGATCTAGGAGAAGATAACGCCCATGCATCGCCGTCATTTCCTTCAAACCGCGGCCGCCCTGCCGGTCGGCGCCAGCTACGCTCTTGGATACGCCGACCAGCCGGCGAAACGCGTCGGCCTGATCGGCTGCGGATGGTACGGCAAGTGCGACCTGTTCCGGCTGATCCAGGTGGCGCCGGTCGAGGTGGTCTCGCTGTGCGACGTGGACAAGAACATGCTCGCGCAGGCCGCCGGCTTGGTGGCCACGCGGCAGGCTTCGAAGAAAACGCCGCGCACCTATTCCGACTACCGCGAGATGCTGAAGGTGAAAGACCTCGATATCGTTCTGATCGGCACGCCGGACCACTGGCACGCGCTGCCCATGATCGCCGCCGTGCAGGCGGGCGCCGACGTATGGGTGCAGAAGCCGATCAGCGTCGACGTGGTCGAGGGACAGGCGATGGTGGCCGCGGCGCGCAAGCACCAGCGCGTGGTGCAAGTGGGCATGCAGCGGCGCAGCACGCCGCACCTGGTTGAAGCGCGCGACCGCTATATCCGCGAAGGACAACTGGGTAAGATCGCCCTGGTGGAAATCTACTGTTACCACCACACGCGCGGCGACACCAACCCGCCGGACGCGCCTCCGCCCGACTATCTCGACTACGAGATGTGGACCGGACCCGCGCCCATGCGGCCGTATAACCGGCTGGTGCACCCGGGAAGCTGGCGCGCGTTCATGGAGTACGGCAATGGAATCGTGGGCGACATGTGTGTCCACATGCTCGACATGGTGCGTTGGATGATGGACCTGGGCTGGCCCAAGCGGATCTCCTCTACCGGCGGCATCCTGGTTGCCAAGAACACCAGGTCCAACATCTCCGACACTCAGACGGCGACCTTCGAGTTCGACGATTTGCCGGTGGTGTGGCAGCACCGCCGCTGGGGCGACGTGCCGGACCCCAAGTATCCTTGGGGAGCGACCTTTTACGGTGACAAGGGGACGCTGAAGGCCAGCGTCATGAGTTACGACTTCAATCCGGCGGGGAAGAAGGACGCCGCGGTACACCGCGACGTCACTTACGAACTGGAGCAGTACCCCGAGGACAAAACCGAAGAGCGGCTGGAGCGTCATTGCGCCCCGGCCATCCGCTATCAAATGAAGAACCTTCTGGCGGCCATCGCCACGCGCGGCCGGCCGGTTGCCGACATCGAGCAAGGGTACATCTCCGCGGCGAGTTGCATTCTGGCCAACATGTCCATGAAGTTGGGCCGGACGCTGGCCTGGGACCCGCAGCGGAATCAGGTGGTGGGCGACGAAGAAGCCAATCGCCTGTTGCGCCGGCCCTACCGCGCGCCGTGGGTCCACCCGGACCCGGAACGGGTGTGAGTAGGACATGCTTCAGCTTGTCCTCCTGATGGCCGCGCTCGCCGCCGCCGAGCCGGCGTGGAGACACCTCTCCACCAGGAACGGAGACCTCCCGGCGCCGAACACCGGTACACAACAGACTTCCGCCACGGTCTTCGACATCGACAAGGACGGCGTCAACGACTTCGTCATCACCGAACGCACGGCGGCGCCGTCGGTGCTCTGGTACCGGCGCGGGAAGGCCGGATGGACCCGCTACGTACTTGACGCCGCGCAGTTGCGTCCCGAAGCCGGAGCTACGTTCGGCGATGTGGACGGCGACGGCGACCTGGACTTCATCGCCGGCGCCGACGGGGGCGGCGACACCGGCAACCAGGTGTGGTGGTGGGAGAATCCATATCCCGACTTCGCCCCCGACACTCCGTGGAAGCGCCACATCATCAAGCGGTCCGGCGAACGCAAGCATCACGACGCGATGTTCGCGGACGTGGACGGCGACGGAAAGCGGGAACTGGTTTTCTGGAACCAGCGCGGCCACCGCCTGATGTTGGCCCGCGTACCCGCGAATCCGAAGGATGACCGGGAGTGGCCGATGACCGCGATCTTCAGCTACACCTGGGACGGCGAGATGCAGCAGCGCGCCACCGCGCCGCCCTTCAAGAACGTCAACGAACACGAGGGGCTGGCGCTGGCCGATATCGACGGCGACGGCCAGCCGGACATCGTTGGCGGCGGCTATTGGTTCAAGCACCTGGGCGGCGACCGATTCGCCGCCAACACCGTGGATGCCAGCTATCACTTCTCACGCGCCGGCGCCGGGCAGTTGATCGAGGGCGGGCGTCCCGAGATCGTCCTGGTTGTCGGCGACGGCGAGGGGCCCCTGATGATGTACGAGTGGGTCAAGGGCGTCTGGAAGCCCCGGACACTCATCGAGCGGATCGACAACGGCCACAGCCTGGCGGTCCTGGACTTCGACGGCGATGGACATCTGGACATCTTCTGCGCGGAGATGCGGCTCAACGGCGGCAACCCGGAGTCGAAGATCTACCTTCTGCTGGGCGATGGCAAAGGGAACTTCCGCAAGACCATCGTCGCCACCGGCTTCGACAATCACGAGTCGCAGGTCGCCGATCTGGACGGCAACGGCACGCTCGATATCCTCGGCAAACCCTACAACCACCAGACGCCGGGCCTGGACATCTGGCTTAACCCGGGGACCGCCAAGAGCTTGACCGCTCCCTGACGGTCGCGGCTCAGAATCGCGTTCTGAGCCGCGACCGTCAGGGAGCGGTCATGCCGAAAGCGCGTCGATTTCGCGCAACTGCTTCAGCAGGCCGCCGAGAAGCTCCAGCCGCAAGGCGTTGGGCCCGTCGGACAGCGCGCGCTCCGGCGCTTCGTGCACCTCGACGAACAGGGCGTCGATGCCCACGGCCACGGCCGCCCGCGCCAGCGGCTGGATGAACTCCGGCTGCCCGCCCGAAGCCGTTCCCGCGCCGCCGGGCGTCTGCACGCTGTGAGTTGCGTCGAACACCACCGGCCAGCCCGAGCCGCGCATCAGGACCAGGCCGCGCATATCGACCACCAGGTTGTTGTAGCCGAACGACGTGCCGCGCTCGGTCAGCAGGATGCGCGTGTTTCCGGTGGAAGCCACCTTTTCGGCCGCCAGGTGGATGTCGTGCGGAGCGACGAACTGCCCCTTCTTGATGTTGACGATGCGGCCCGTGCGGCCGGCTTCCACCAGCAAATCCGTCTGCCGGCACAGGAAGGCCGGGATCTGGAGAATGTCGGCCACTTCCGCGGCGGGGGCGGCCTGCGACGGCGAATGGATGTCGGTCAGCACCGGAAAACCGGCGGCCTTCACCCGGGCCAGCATGCGCAGGCCCGCTTTCAGCCCCGGCCCGCGGTAGGAGCCGGCGCCTGAACGGTTGGCCTTGTCGAACGAGGCTTTGAAAACGTAAGGCCCCGCGATCTCCCCGATCGCGCGCGCCAGGAACAGAACGTGCTCCTCGCTTTCGATGACGCAGGGTCCGGCAATCAGCGCCAGCGGCGCGCCGCCGCCGAAGCGAATGAGGCCGCCGCGCGGCGTCGTCAAATCAACCGGCATGGCTGGCTTGCGCGGCCACGCCGAGCCGCTGCTGGCGGCGCTCATAGGCCGCGCCGATGAATGCGCGGAAGAGCGGGTGCGGCTCCAGCGGCTTGGACTTGAACTCGGGGTGAAACTGGCAGCCCAGGAACCAGGGATGGTCCGGGATCTCGCAGATCTCGACGTAGACGCCGTCGGGCGTCGCGCCCGTGATGCGCAGGCCGTTAGCGGTTAGGATCTCTTCGTACTCGCGGTTGAACTCGAAGCGGTGGCGGTGGCGTTCCTGGATCTCGGCGACGCCGTAGGCGCGCCGCGCGAAGCTGCCCTCGGCCAACTGGCAGGGATAGGCGCCCAGGCGCATGGTGCCGCCCAACTCGTCCACGCCCAGGAGTTCGCGCAGTTTGTAGATCACCCGGTGCGGCGTCGCCGGCTCGAACTCGGTGGAATCGGCCTCGGCGAGGCCGCACACGTTGCGGGCGAATTCGATCACCATGGTCTGCATGCCGAGACAGATGCCGAAGTACGGCGTCTTGCTCTCGCGCGCGAAGCGGATGGCGTGGATCATGCCCTGGATGCCGCGCTTGCCGAAGCCGCCCGGCACCAGGATTCCGTCGAAACCATCGAGAACTCCGGCGCAAGACGGCCACTCCAGGTTTTCGGCCTCGATCCACTCGATCTTGACCTTCACGTTGTGGGCCAGTCCGCCGTGGAGCAAGGCCTCTTTCAGGCTCTTGTAGGAATCCTCGTATTCGACGTACTTGCCCACCAGGCCGATGCGCACCTCTTCGGTGAGGCCGTACAGCCGCTCGACCATATCGCTCCAGCGCGCCAGGTCCGGCCGCGTCGCCTCCAGGCGCAGCAGGCGCATCACAATCTGGTCGACGTTCTGCTCGGCGAACACCAGCGGCACCTGGTAAACGCTCTTGACGTCGGGCGCGTTGATCACGGCCTCGGCGTCCACGTCGCAGAACAGCGCGATCTTGTCTTTGAGCTCCCTGGCCAGCGGGCGCTCGGAGCGGCACACCAGAATGTCGGGCTGGATGCCGATGGCGCGCAGCTCCTTGACGCTGTGCTGGGTGGGCTTGGTTTTCAGTTCCTGCGCCGCCGCGATCCAGGGCACCAGGGTCACGTGAACGAACAGCGAATTCGCGCGGCCCAGCTCGTGGCGCATCTGGCGGATGGCTTCCAAAAACGGCAGCGACTCGATGTCGCCCACCGTGCCCCCGATTTCCACCAGCACCACGTCCACGCCCTCGGCCACTCGGCGCGCGAAGGCCTTGATCTCGTTGGTGACGTGCGGAATCACCTGGACCGTCTTTCCAAGGTAGTCGCCGCGCCGTTCGCGCGAGATAATCCGCTCGTACAGACGGCCCGAGGTAAGGTTGTTGTTCTGCGACAGAGGAGCGTGGGTGAAGCGCTCGTAGTGGCCCAGATCGAGATCCGTCTCCGCGCCGTCGTCGGTGACGAAAACCTCGCCGTGTTGGAACGGGCTCATGGTGCCCGGATCGACGTTCAGGTAGGGATCGAACTTCTGAAGCGTAACCTTCAGGCCGTGGCTTTCGAGCAAACAGCCGATGGAAGCCGCGGCGATGCCTTTTCCCAAAGATGAAACCACTCCGCCCGTTACAAAAATGTACTTAGTCATCGCCACCACCAAACAACTTAGTAACCTGTTCCAGCTCCGCCGGCGTGTCGACGCCCAGCGATTCGTATTCGGTTTCCACCACCCGGATCCGGTAGCCGTTCTCGAGCGCCCGAAGCTGCTCGAGCCTCTCTGCCCGCTCCAGCGGACCCTCCGGCAGGGACGAATATCCCAGAAGGAAGTCGCGCCGGTAAACGTACAGGCCCACGTGCTTGAAATGCAATCCGGGAATGCGTTCCCCGCGCACGAACGGAATCGCGCAGCGGGAAAAGTAGATCGCGTTTCCCTTGAAGTCCGTCACCACCTTCACCACGTTCGGGTTGTCGATCTCTTCCGGATTCTCGATGCGCTTGGCGAGCGTCGCCATCGGAACGTCCGGATCGTCCAGCAGGCCCAGGATCGCGGCGTCGATCGCCGCCGGATCGATCAGCGGCTCGTCGCCCTGGATATTGACGACGATGTCGGCGTCCTCGGCGGAGGCGACTTCGGCCACGCGGTCGGTGCCCGAAGGATGGTCGGCGCGGGTCATCCGGACCGGGGCCCCGAAGGCGCGCGCCGCGGCGTAGATCCGCTGGTCGTCGGTGGCGATCACGATGCGGGTCGGGTAGTGCGCCATCGAGGCGCGCTCGAAGACGTGCTGGATCATCGCTTTACCGGCAATTTCGACGAGGGCTTTTCCGGGGAAGCGACTGGAGGCGAACCTTGCAGGAATGACGCCCAAGACCTTGGGTGGCACGCTCGATCATACCACAGAAAAATGCGTCAGCCTGGTATGGTCCATTTATTTCCCGACAGGCAGGGGCGCGGACGGGCCCGCCGCCGGTTCCTAGCGCACCCGCGCCCGTCCCGAATTAAATGGACCATACCAGGCTGACGCATTTTCCCTTGGTATACTGGGGGTGGGACGCTATGGCGACGAGCTACCGCTGTGTTCTGCTCTGCGGACTGGCAATGGCGGGCTGGGCGCAGAGTCCGCAACCCAAGGTCTCCATCGAGCCGCGCGCGCGCCCGGGTACCGAATTGCCGGTCGAGCGCCGCGGCAATATCCGGATCGACACCACGCTGGTGCTGATCAACGCAACGGTAATCGATCCGATGAGCCGGTTCGTGACCGGTCTGGAAAAGGAGCACTTTCGCCTTTTCGAGGAGAAAGTCGAACAGAAGGTGACGCACTTTGCCAGCGAGGACGCGCCTCTGAGCATCGGGCTGGTTTTCGATTGCAGCGGCAGCATGGGCGCCAAGCTGCAAAAGTCGCGGCAGGCGGCGGCGCAGTTCTTTAGGACCGCCAACCCGGAAGACGAGTTCTTCCTGGTCCAGTTCAACGACCGGCCGACCATGACGATGAAATTTACCACCAATACCGAGGAGATCCAGAACCGGCTGATCTTTACGCAGGCCAAGGGCCGCACCGCCCTGCTCGACGGCGTGTACCTGGCGCTGAACGAGATGAAGAAGGCGCGCAATCCGCGCAAGGCGATCCTGATTCTTTCCGACGGCGGCGACAACTCGAGCCGGTACACCGAAAGCGAGATCAAGAACCTGGTGCGGGAAGCCGACGTACAGATCTACGCCATCGGCATTTTCGAACCGGTCTCCGCGCGCGGACGCACGGCCGAGGAACTATCCGGCCCCAGCCTGCTGACCGAGGTCGCCGAACAGACCGGCGGGCGTCATTTCCCGGTCGAGAACGTCAACGAATTGCCCGACGTCGCCGCGAAGATCGGCATCGAGCTTCGCAATCAGTACATGCTCGGCTACACGCCGGCGAATCAGGAAAAGGACGGCAAATACCGCCGCGTGCAGGTGAAACTGGTCCAGCCGCGCGGCCTGCCGCCGCTCCGCGTATTCTCGCGCACTGGATATTATGCACCTGCCAAATAGGCTCGCGGTCTCCCTGCTCGTCGCGGCATCCCTCTTTTTTTCCGCGCCGCGGGTTCTCGCGCAGGAGGACCGGGCGGTCTTCCGCACTGAAACGCGGCTGGTTCTGTTGCACGCGACGGTGGTCGATAAGAACGGCCACCTGGTGACGAACCTCGGCCGCACCGCGTTCAAGGTTTTCGAAAACGGCGCCGAGCAGGAACTGAGGATCTTTCGCCGCGAGGACGTCCCGGTGTCGCTGGCCCTTGTCGTCGACAACTCCGGCAGCATGCGCGACAAGCGGCAGAAAGTCGAGGCGGCGGCGGTGGCGCTGGTCAAGGCGTCGAACCCGCAGGACGAAGTCATGATCGTGAACTTCAACGACGAAGCCTATGAGGACGTCCAGTTCACCAACGACATCAAGCGCATGGAGGAAGGGCTGACGCGCATCGATTCGCGCGGCGGCACCGCCATGCGCGACGCCATCGCCATGACCATCGACCGCGTCCGGGAGCGAGCCAAGAAGGATAAGAAAGTCCTGCTGGTCATCACCGACGGCAACGACAACACCAGCGCCCTTTCCCTCGAGAAGCTGATACAAAAGGCGCACGAGAGCGAAGTCGTGCACTACGCCATCGGCTTGCTGAGCGAGGAAGAGCGCCGCGAGGCCCAGCGCGCCAAGCGCGCGCTCGGCACGCTGACCACAGCCACCGGCGGCCTGGTCTACTACCCGAAGGACCTGGCCGAAGTCGAGAAGATCGCGCTCCAGGTGGCGCACGAAATCCGCAACCAGTACATCCTGGCCTACACGCCGAAGGTCCAGGCGCTGGACGGCAGTTTCCGCCAGATCAAGGTGGCGGTCAACGGTCCGAATCGCCCGGTGGCGCGCACCCGCACCGGCTACTACGCGACGCCCGAACCAGCCAAACGTCCGGTGGCGGCCCGCCCGCCCGCCGCCGCCGCGCGCTGACGCTCGCCTGGCGCGGGCCGGGAAGTTCTACGCCGGCACCACGCGCTCCTTGGCCGCGTCCCACTTCATGTACTTGCGCCTGCGGAACGACTCCAGGCCCACTTCCACCGCGACCACGCCGTAGTAGCCCAGCATCGAGTCGCATTTCAGCGGTTCGTTCTTGCGGATCGCCGCTTGCAGGTTGCGGTGGTGCAGGGTTGTGTCTTCGGCTCCCTTCTTCTGGTAGACGATCTCCTTGACGTCCTTGGCGTACAGGCGCTGCGGGCGGATGGTAAAACCCTTCTGAGTGAATTCCAGCGTCGCCTTGTGCCCGCGCAGGACGTGGTTCACCGGCGTGTCGTTGGCCATGGACGAAACCAGCATCACCGTCGGTCCGCCAGGATAATCCAGCAGGAAATTGAGCGTGTCCGGGATTTCGTTCTTGCTGGCCGTGAACTGGAACTTGCCGCCCGTGCCGACGCCCTTTTCCGGAAAGGTCAGGCCCAGCGCCTTGATGATCCGCGTGACGCGATGCACGAACAGGTCGGTGGCGATGCCGCCCGAATAATCCCAGTAGCAGCGCCAGCGAAAGTAGCGGTAGGGATCCCAGGGGCGCTTGGGCGCCGAGCCGAGCCAGGCCTTCCAGTCCAGGTTCACGCCCGGTTTGGCGTCGGCGTCGATGGGATAGTCGAAGAAGTCGCCACCGTGATTGCGCGAGTAGTCGATCTGCGCGATGACCACCTTGCCCAGCGTTCCGTCGCGCACGTACTTGTTCGCCTCTTCGTAGGAATCGTCCGACATGCCCTGGACGCCGACCTGCATCTTGACGCCCTTCTGCTTGATCTTGGCCACCACCTTCTTGGCCTGCTCGACCTTGCGCGTCATCGGCTTCTCGCAGTAGATGTGCTTGCCGGCGTCGGCCGCGTCCAGCGTTATTTGGGCGTGCCAGTGCTCGGGCGTGGCGATGAGCACGTAGTCGACGTCCTTACTTTCCAGCAGCCGGCGGTAGTCCTTGACGATCCTGCCGCCGGTCAGCTTCGCCGCCGCTTCGGCGCGCTTGTCGTAAATATCGCAAACCGCGGTGATCTCGATGTTGTCGGCCTCTTTCATCTTTACCAGCGAGCGCATGTGACCGGTGGCCATGCCGCCGCAGCCAATAACGCCGATGCGCAAACGCTCGTTGGCGCCGACGACCTGCGAATAGGCGCGCGCCGCCGACACCGCGGCAGCCGCCGCGCCGAAAAATCCCCTGCGAGTAACGGATTCCATAAGCAGCCTCGATTTTAGCACCGCGGCGGGGCTGAAGCTCCGCGCGGGCCCACCCTCCGTCCCGCTCAACCGCCCCGGAACCGCAGCGGCCGTCTGCTAAACTCAAACCATGCGGCGGTTTTCCGCTTCCAGTCTTCTTCTCTTCGCTTGTCTCTCACTAACCCCAGCCGGACTGGCGGCAACTAGCGTCGTGCTCCCCTTCGCCAACCTCGCCAAAGACCAGGCGCTGGACTGGGTGGGCGAAAGTATCTGCGAAAATGTCGCCGACGCGCTTTCCGCCGAGGGGCTCCTGGTTCTGGATCGCGAAGCACGATGCGAGGTTTACCGCCGGATGTCTTTGCGGCAATACGCCTTGCTGACGCGCGCGACCGTAATCAAGGTCGGCGAAGCCCTGGACGCCGACCATGTGATCTTCGGCCAGTTCTCGGTTTCCGGCGAGACGTCCGGAAAGCGATCCATCCGCCTCGCCGCCCGGGTTCTGGATCTGACGCGCCTGCGGCAGAGCGTCGAGTTTTCTCAGACCGCCCCGCTGGAGGACCTGGCGTCTCTTCAGGTCAGCCTGGCCTGGGAGGCGTACCGGTATCTGCGGCCGCAAACGGCGCGTTCGGAGGCCGAGTTCAAGACCAGCCGGCAGGCGACTCGCATCGACGCGATGGAGAATTACATCCGCGGCCTGGTGGCGGCGACCCAGGAGCAGCGGCACCGGCTCTTTACACAGGCGGCGCGATTGGATCCGAACTACTCGCAGCCGCGGTTTCAGTTGGGCCGATGGCACTGGGAGCGCAAGAACTATCAGGTTGCGGCCGACTGGCTCAAACAGGTGGCCGCATCCGATCCGCACTACCGCGCGGCGGCGTTCCTGCTCGGCCTTTCGCGGTATCAGTTGGGCGACTACGCGGGCGCGGAAGAAGCCTTTGCCGGCGTCGCGAAACAGATTCCACTGAACGAAGTGTTCAACAACCTGGGGGCTGCCCAGGCCCGTCGCGACCGGCCCGAAGCGCTGGACAGTTTTCGCAAAGCGCTGGAAGGCGACGAATCCGATCCCGTCTACCACTTCAACGTCGGCTATGCGCTGTGGCGGCAGGGCGAGTTCGACCGGGCCGCGGAAAGCTTTCGCGCCGCTCTGGACCGCAATTCGGAGGACCCGGAGACCACGCTCATGCTCGGCCGCTGCCTGAAGCGCACGCGCGCCCGTTCGCTGGACACGCGCTCGGAAGCGGGTCCGCGGCTCAAACAGGATTTCAACGAAACCGCCTACCTCCAACTCAAGCAAATGCTGGAGTCGAAGAAGTAGTAGGCGAATCCCGCTACAATAGACAGTTCATGCGTTTCTTCCCCGTCCTTATCGCGTTGCTCCCGGCTTGTGCCTTGGCCCAGCCGGCGCCTCAGCCCGCCGCTCGCCCGCAGGCCGAGCGAACGCCCGCCCGTCCCCGTCTGGAAGCCGCCGCGCAGCGCAACGAGAACGTGGTGGTCTATCTGATCGACACCAATGCCATCAAGGAGGCCGGCATCCGCCTGGGTGACAGCGTCACCATCCTCACCGAGCCGCCGGCCGAGCTCAACTACTACGCCACCGAACACGGGCGGCCTCCCGGGGAAGCCGTGGCGGTGCGGCCCGCGCAGATTGCGGCAGGCTGGCACGGCGAGCTTTACGAGTCCCACCAGTCGAGCGTCTTTAACGCCCGGACGTTCTTCCAGGTCGGCGGCGTGCTGCCGTCGCACCGCAACCAATACGGCGGACGTCTCACCGGGGCGCTGGGGAAGAAGTGGTGGCTGACCGCGACGGCGGCCCAGCGCAAGATCCGCGGCATGGTCAACGGGAATGTGCTGGTGCCGCTGGAAAGCGAGCGGACGCCGATGGCGACCGACCCGCAACTGCGCGCGATGGTGACGCGCTGGCTGGCGGCCTACCCGGCGCAACTGCCCAACCGGCTGGATTTCGACCCGCGCGCGCTGAACACCAATTCCCCTCAGCGGATCGACGACACGGATGCCAGTCTGCGCCTCGAGCGTGATCTCAGCGCGCGCGACCGCCTGGTCGTCTCGCACGCCCTCAACCGCCAGCGCATCGACGCGTTCCAGCTTGTCGCCGGGCAGAACCCGGACACCGAAATCCACGGCCACCGCTCGCGGCTGAGCTGGCGCCGGAACCTGGGCCCGGGCTCGGAGCTGCTGACGGGCTTCTCCTTCAACCGGACCAAGTCGGTGTTGCTGCCGGAGCCCAACGCGGTCGGCCCGCGCGTGCGCATGGGCTACCAGATCGAGGAACTCGGCCCCGACAGCCAGTTTCCGATCAATCGCGCGCAGAATTCGTTTCGCTGGGGCGCGCTGTGGTCCAAGCAGGCCGCCGGCGGGCGTCACCAGATCACCGCGGGCGGCGACTGGTGGCGTTTCCAGTTGAACGGCATCGAGACCAACAACCAGCGTCCGCTGATCTGGTTCAGCAGCGCCTTCGGCCGCACGGCCATCGAGAATTTCCGCCGCGCCACGTCGCTGCTCTATGAAGTGACGGTGGGCGAGCTGGCGCGCGGCTATCGGAGCTCGGCCGGCAACCTGTTCCTGGCGGACAAATGGAAGGCCGGGAAGTCTTTCGATCTTTATTACGGACTGCGCTACAACCTGGAGACCGCGCCGGTCGAAGTAAATCGTCGCGATACCATCCCCTACCGGTGCGACTGCAACAATTTCAGCCCGCGCTTTGCCTTTGCCTGGCGCCCCGGCGGCGGTTGGGTGGTGCGCGCCTCCTACACCGTGTCTTTCGCCGCGATCCCGCAGGTGACCTATCAACAGGTGCGCTACAACCTTCCTCTGGTGCGCTACGTTCAAGTGCAGAACCCCGACCTGCTGAATCCCTTGAATAATCTGCAGCCGATCGGCCAGGGAGGGCGCACTTCGCCCACCATCCTGTCGCCGGACCTGGTCTCGGCCTATTCGCATCAGTACAACTTCACTCTCGAACGGCGTTTCGCCAATCTCTTTCAGGTGAGGTTGGGCTACGTCGGCAGCCGCAGTTTCAAGCTGATGAACATATTCATCCAGAACCGGGGCGAGCCGCTGCCGGGTGTCGATCTCACCATCGGCACGGTCGATCAGCGGCGTCCCGACCCGCGCTACTACGAGGTGAAGCGCCTGCTCAACAGCGGCATCGCCTACATGGACGCCGCGCAGGCGTCCATCCAGATGCCGGCGCGGCGCGGCTTTGCCTGGTCGGCCAGCTACACCTTCGGCAAGGCGATTGACCAGGGTTCCGATTACACTTTCACCGCCGCGAACAAGGACCTGTCGAGCGGGCGCAGCCAGTGGCAATACGAAGCGCTGAAGGACAAGAAGAGCCTCAGCACGTTCGATTCGACGCACGCATTGCTGCTCGGTTACTCCTACGACCTGCCGCGCCTGGCGGGGGATGCCCGCTGGTGGGCCAGGCTGGTCAACGGTTGGCAGGTTTCCGGCGTGGCGATGCTCAAGTCGGGCACGCCCCTTACGCTCTACGTCGGTTCCGACTCCCCTGGCTACGGCAACGTCGACGGCGGACCCAGCGACCGCCCCAATATCCTCGACCCCTCGATTCTCGGCCAGACCATCAGCCACCCGGACACCGCGCCGCTGATAATCCGCCGCGACCGGTTCGCCTACATCCAGCCCGGCGAGCACCGCGGTTCGCTGGGGCGAAACACCTTTCGCAAAGCGGGCATCGCCAATTACAACGCGGCCCTGGGCAAGCTGTGGCGGTTCAACGCCGGACGCGAGTGGACCGCCATGTTGCGCGGGGAAGCCTACAATCTCACCAACCACGCCCAGTTCGACGAGCCCCAGCGCAATCTTTCTTCCCCCTCCTTCGGCCGCATCACCAACACGCTCAACGACGGGCGGGTGCTGCAGATCGGCCTGCGCCTGATCCTATGAAAAAATGCGTCAGCCTGGTATGGCCCCTTTATGGGACAGACCAGTGTGTCCCTTGCGGACACACCTGTCTGTCCCGAATTAAAGGGGCCATACCAGGCTGACGCATTTATTTTGTAGAGTGACATCATGAACCGTCGACAATGGATGACCACCGCGCTGGCTCTCCCGATGGGCGTGCCCGCGGCGACCGAAACCTACCGCAACTACTTCGGCGACCTGCACAATCACGGCAACGTCGGCTACGCGCAGGGCTCGCTCCGGCGCGCTTACGAGATCGCGCGCGAGCACCTGGATTTCTTCGCCTTCACCCCGCACGCGCACTGGCACGATATCCAGGAGTACGAGAACGCCATCTCCGACAAGTGGACCAACGGTTTCGCGGTGACCCGCGCGCGATGGCCCGAGGTGCTGAAGCTGGCCCGCGAATTCGACGCTCCCGGGAAGTTCGTCGCGCTGGCCGGGTATGAGTGGCATTCCACCAGCGCCGGCGACTACCATATTCTCTTTCCGGATCTGGAGGCCGAGCTAACCGCCTTCGACGATCTCGCCCAACTGCAGGCTTTCGCGCGCAAACGCGGCTGCATCCTGATCCCGCATCATCCGGCCAACCGGCTGGGACATCGCGGGGCGAACTTCGCCTTGCGCGATCCCGAGGTCTCGCCGGTGCTCGAGATCTACTCGGAATGGGGCAACGCCGAGCACGACCGTGCGCCGTTCCCCTACATCCGCCACACCGAGGGCGGCCGCTGGACCAAGAACACGCTGCAGTACCTGCTGGCCCAGGGTCATCGGGTCGGCGTCATCGCCAGCACCGACGACCATCTCGGTTTCCCCGGCGCATACCGCGAAGGGCTGGCCGTGGTCAAGGCCGCCGGCCTCTCACGCCAGGCCATCATCGAGGCGCTGCGCGCGCGCCGAACCTACGCCGTCACGGGCGACCGCATCGCGCTGGACTTGCTCCTCAACGGCCGCGTCATGGGCCAGGAACTGCCCTACACGCGCGAGCGCGAGATCCGGGTGGATGTGACCGGCTGGGACCAGGTGGACCGCGTCGAGGTGCTCAAGAACAACCGCGTGATCCATCGCGACTACCCGATGGACCGCCAGGTCACCGCGCGCGGTTGGGAGCGCCCCGTGCTCATCCGTTTCGAATACGGGTGGGGGCCGTGGCCGGCGCTGGGCATCGGCGGCACGGCCGATTGGGACATCCGCGTGCGCATCCAGGACGGCGCGCTGGAGGACGTCCAGCCCTGCTTCCAGGCCGGACCGCTGGAAGAGGGGCGGCGAGACCGCATTCTGGAACGAACGCCGGCCGGCGTGCGCGTGCAGTCGTTCACCGCGCTGCGCCAGCAGATCGACGACGTCTCGCAGAAGGCCGTGGTCCTCAAGGTGCGCGGCGGCCCGGCGACGCGCGTGACGTTCGCCCTGTCGGCGCCGAAGCCGGTTTCCCTTACGCAGTCTCTTGAGCAATTGACCGACAGCGGCGAAGCGCTGTTTACCGGCGAGTTCCCACGCGAGTCGGCCCTGGTGCACCGTTTGGTCCACGAAGACCACTACCGGACTTCGTTCACCGTGCGCGATACCGATGACGGGCGGCAGGCAAGCTGGTACTATGTGCGCGTGATTCAGGCCAACGGGCAGTTGGCCTGGTCGAGCCCCATCTGGGTCGAGAAGGCGTAATTCCGCTCACACCGTGAAGGCGGTGCTACTTCACCGGCTGTAATCGTCGAACTGCTGCTTCAGGTCCTTGCGCCAGTCGTCGATCGGGGGCGCGCCGGAGCATTCGAAGAAGCGATTGAGGTCGGCGCGCAGGGTTTCCAGTTGCCGGCGGTGACGCGGGTCGTCGATCACGTTCTTGGTTTCGCCCGGGTCGGCTTCCAGGTCGAACAGCTCGCTGGGCCATTCCCGGGTGCGCTCGACGAACTTGAGGTTCTCGGTGCGGATGGCGCGAGTCATGGCGTAGTCGAAATACAGCCGGTTCTGGCGGCGCGGATTCTCGCCGCGCAGGAAGGCGGCGTAACTGCGGCCGGCGCGGCGCGGATCGGGCGGCGCGGGGATGCCCAGGTAGTCGAGGATGGTCGGGAAATAGTCGTAGGAGGAAACCATCGGGTCCGGCGTCAGACCCGGCTTGATGCGGCCCGGATGGTTCCAGATCATCGGCACCCGGATGGATTCTTCGTACATGTTGAACGGCCAGGTGCCGTTGCCCTTGCCCCAGACGCCGTGATGGCCCGCGTTCCAGCCCTGGTCGGCGGTGAAGACCACCAGAGTGTTCTCGCGCTGGCCCATTTCCTCTAGCCGTTTCATTATCCGGCCGACGTTGTGGTCGACGCCGGTGATCAGTGCCGAATAGGCGTGCATGCTGGCGCGGTTGTTGTGATGAGCCTTCAGCCCGCGGTTTTGCCAGGGGTGCATGGGCGTGCGCGGAAAGCAGGAGAAGTTCGAATTCTCGTACGGCTTGCGGTATTCGTCGGGCTGATAGTCGTAGGGAGTGTGCGGCGCGAAGTACGGCACCAGCAGATAGAACGGGTCCGCGGCGCCCTTCCGGCGGTCCAGAAAATCGAGCGCGCAGTCGGTGACGATGTCGGTTTTGTAACCCTTGATCTTTTCGCGCTTGCCGTTGCGGACGAACTCGGGGTCGCGGTAAGTTCCGCCGCCGCCCGGCACCGTACACCAGTAAGTGAACCCGGCCTGCGCCTGGTCGTCGCCGCCCATGTGCCACTTACCGCACATGCCGAGCGTGTAACCGTTCTTGGCGAGCGTCTCGGAGTAAGTGGGGTGTCCTTCCAGCCAGCGCCGCGACCGATCGCCGAAACTGTCGGCTGGACGCAGCCAGTCCTTCACGCCGTGGATCGACGGGATTCGGCCGGTCATGTAAGTCAAGCGGCTGGGCGAGCAGACCGGCGTGCAGGCGAAGGCGCGGGTGAACCGCGCGCCGGTGGCGGCCAGCTTGTCCAGGTTCGGCGTCTGCATTTGGCCGCAACCGTAGGAGCCCAGGGTCCATGCGCCATGGTCGTCGGTCATCACCATGACCACGTTGGGGCGGCGCGCGGCGCCTTTGGCGGCCAGGTGCAGGAAGGGGGCGGTGGCAATGATCTCGCGGCGGCTGATTTTCATGGCTAGACAATTGTACTACTGGTGTACGTCTGATAGCCGCCCGAGAGGTTGCGTGCGTGGAAACCGCGCTGCTTGAGAATGCGTAGCGCGTAATAGGAGCGCTGGCCGGCGGCACAGTTGACCCAGATTTCGCGGTCCCGCGGCAGCTCGTTCAGCCGGTCGCGAAGCTGGTCCAGCGGGATGTTGATCGCCCCGTCGATGTGGTCGCGCGCGTATTCGGCCGGGTCGCGGACGTCGACCAGGAGCGCCCCGGTGTCCGGCAAATCGTCCCACCGCGCCAGGGCGACATCGCCGCGAGCGACGTTGGCCGCGGCCATCCCGGCCATGTTCACCGGGTCCTTGGCCGCGCCGTACTGGGGCGCATATACAGCCGCGCATAAATAAAGGGACATTCTGGTTAACAAAAAGGGAGCAGATACGAACGGATTAGTTCCGGGTTGGATTGCATCTCTGCGAACACTCTCGACAGGGTGCCGACCAGTTCTGTTTCAGTCGCGAAGTA
>JAUYBU010000125.1 GCA_030693045.1 Bryobacterales bacterium
AAATTAATTTCGGGATTTCGTAGCCTGTCCCCGAAATAGGATGGGGTGGAATGGCAGCCTACAAGGGGAAGAGGGTTCTCATTACCGGGGGGCTCGGCTTCATCGGCAGCAACCTGGCGGTCCGGCTGGTTGGCGAAGACGCCGAGGTCTCGATCGTCGACTCCTCGGTGGAGGGCTGCGGCGCTAACCTTTACAACATCGCGCCCATCCGCGACCGGGTGAAGCTGATTCCGGCCGGCATCTGCGACGCGGAACTGTTTCGCGACGACCTGATGAGCGCCGAAGTCATCTTCAACCTGGCCGGCGAAATCAGCCACACGCACAGCATGGAGTTTGCCGAACGCGACCTGCAGATCAACGCGGTCGCGCAGTTGCAGTTCCTGCTGGGATGCCGCCAGCACGCCCGGGGACGCCGCATTGTCTACGCCAGCACGCGGCAGGTCTATGGCGCGCCGGAGTACTTGCCGGTGGACGAGTCGCATCCGGTGAACCCCATCGACTTCAACGGCGTGCACAAGTTCGCCGCCACCAATTACCACTTACTGATGAGCCGCTCCGGCGACATCGACGCCATCGCTTTGCGGCTCACCAACGTGTACGGACCGCGCATGGCGCTGAACATCCCCTGCCAGGGGTTTCTGTCGAACTTCCTGCGCCGCCTGCTGCTCGGACAGACCATCGAGATCTACGGCGACGGCAACCAGCTTCGCGACCCCATGTTCGTGGACGACGCGGTGGAAGCCTTCCTGATGGCCGGCGCGGCCGTGCGGCCGCCCTCGCGCGTGTACAATGTTGGCGGGCCCCAGGCCCTGTCGCTCTCGGAAATCGCCTGCATGGCCGCGGCCTCCGCGGACGCTCCCGAGCCGGTCTTCCGGCCGTTTCCCGAACACCAGAAGGAGATCGACATCGGCAGCTACTACACCGATTCGACCCGCATCCGGACCGAACTCGGCTGGACGCCGGCCGTTCGCTTCGAGGAAGGCATCCGCAGAACCGTCGCCTACTACCGGAGCGAATTGTCTCACTACCTGGACCCCGCGGCGGGCGAACCCACCTGCAACCTCCCCGAGCACGACGGCGCGCGCCGCCGCCTGCGCTACGGCGCCGCATGATGAACCCGGCCGAATTCGCCAACATCGCGCGGGCCGAGGCCGATTTCTGGTGGTACCGCGGCATGCGCAAGATCCTGTTCGGCGCGCTCGACCCGGTTGCCGCCGGCCGCCGGATCGAGCGCGCGCTGGAAGCCGGGTGTGGAACCGGCTACATGGCGCGCGCCCTGGCTGAGCGCTACGGCTGGCGCATGTTTCCGGTGGATCTGGGGTGGGAGGGTCTGACTTGCGCCCGCGCCATGGGCCTCGGGCGCCTGGTGCAGTGCGACATCGGCGTGCTGCCGTTTCCAAGCGCCTCCTTCGACGCCGTGGTCTCGCTCGACGTCATGGTCCACTTTCCGCGCGGGGAGGAAGATGGGGCCATGCGGGAACTGGCGCGCGCGCTCAAGCCGGGCGGGTTGATGGTGTTGCGCGTGTCCGCGCTCGACATCCTGCGCAGCCGGCATTCCGAGTTCGCGCACGAGCGCCAGCGCTTTACCCGGGGGCGGCTCGAGCGCCTGGCCCAGGCGCACGGCATTCGCGTGCTGCGCTGCACCTACGCCAACTCCTTGCTGGCGCCGGCTGCATTGATGAAGTTCCGCCTGTGGGAACCACTGCTGCGCAAGCCGCCCGCCAGCGGCGTGACTCCCGCGCCGGCCTGGCTCGACCGCCTGCTCTACGCGCCGCTGGCGGCTGAAGCCGCCTGGATCGGTGCGGGCCTGGGCTTTCCGCTGGGCCAGTCGCTGCTGCTGATCGGGGAGAAGGGCCCGGGGTAGTGCTACCACGCGGAGTATTCCGAGGTTACGTAGCCTGTCCCCGGAACTCGGACTCGTCGTGTTTGCCTTGCGCTACTTCGCGGGCCAGATCCGCCAGTACGGCCGGGGAGCGCTCCGAACGCAGATCGGCGTCCAGACGCCGCAGCGCCACGCGCACGACATCGCGGTGATTCAGTTTGTAGCCCGGCCCTTTCTCGCTCAGCTCGAGCCAGAGCCGGTGCAGGTATTCGACGTCCTCCGGCCACAGCCGCGGCGGATGCGGGCCCAGGTTGAAGTAGTCGGACCCGCCGGTTTCGCGGTCGACGATCTGGAGCGACATCTGCGGGCGCGGCGCCGGCAGCTTCTCCCAGGCGTCGCCGAACTGCTTGGCCTGCTCCACCGGAGACAGGCGCGGCGACCGGCCCATCACGATGGTCGAGGACTTCAAGCGGTTGGCGGTCTCCACCAGCGCGGCGTTGGCGTCCATGCCGGGGATCACCATCAGTTCGACGTGCTTTCCGGCCTTTTCCGCCACCGTCACCACCTTGCTGAAAAGGCCGGCGATGTCGTCGGTGAACACCTGCTCGGGCGTCAGGTCCGACTCGCCCGAGCCGGCTTCGGTGACGCGTTTCACGGTGACCACCACGATGTCGATGCGCCGCGTGTCGATTTTCTCGAGCGTCTTCACGACGTGGTCCAGCAGGTGCGGATTTCGAACCGCCACCAGCATGTTTCCGGGCCTCACGTTGACCGTCTCGGGCGAGAACTCGGCCGCGGCGTCCAGCAGGAACTTCTCGTGCCCCTGTTCGAGGCCGCGTTTGTGACGGGCGTGGTAGCGCTCGCTGAGGACGAACACGGTGAAGAAGGTCAGCGTAAACGCAACCCCCGCTATCGTCGCCACCTGCTTGGTCAGCAAGTTCGCGATAGCCAGCGTGAACAGGAACAGAGTGATCAGGCCCAGGCCGACGGGAATCTCCACGCCCCGGATACAAAAATTGAACGGGACTTTGTATTCGCGCTCCTGGCGCATCTTGTAGCGCAGCACCAGCACCGACAGCGCCTTCATGGCGAAGCTCCAGACCACGCCGAACGCATAAGCTTCGCCGAGCAGATAGACATCGCCGCGGCTCAGCAGGATGGTGAGGATCTGCAACCCCACCACCAGGTTGATCATGCGGTGCGTGGTGCCGAACTTGCGGTGCGGGTGGCGGAACCAGTCCGGCAGAATGCCGTCCTCGGCCACCCGGTTGAGCACGCCGTTGGAACCGATGATGGCGGTGTTGACCGCCCCGGACAGAATCACCGTGCCCACCAGGACCACGAAACCGTGAAACAGCAGCCGCGCCCAATCGGGGCCCGCCAGGTACATGGCCAGGCCGCCGATCAGATTGTTAATGTAGACCGTCTTGCGTTCGTGATCCGGAATCAGCATCGCGGCGAAAAAAGTGACCAGCGCCGTGAAACTCAGGCTGTAGACGAAGATCACCAGGCCGGCGCGCTTCAGATTCTTGAGCTTGGGCGAAGCGATCTCGCGATTCACCTGCGCCAGGGTCTCGAAGCCGCTCATCGCCAGCAGCGAGTGTCCCAGTCCCACCATCACCGCCACGATCCAGAAGTTCGGCAGAACCGTGCCCTTCAACCAGCCCAGCGCGCCTTCCTCGAAGTGGATGTTGGCCGGCGTGGGCAGCGGAACCGGCGAGTAACCCTTGAAGGCGACAGTCGCGAAACCCCACACGATGACCATCACCACCATCACCGTGGTCAGTTGCATGATGCGCAGCGCCTTCTCGCTCGACTCGTGCATACCCTGGAGGTTCTTGCGCCAGAAGTAGACAGTGGCGATGAGCGCAAAGCCGGCCGCGAACAGGTTCGGGTCGACGCGCACGTGCGGATGGTGCGCCAACTCCATCGTCTCGTTGAACAGACCGGCCAGGTAAAGGCCCGCGCTGACGCCGCTGATGGGCCCGGTCAGCACGTAGTCGAACATCAGCGCCGAGACCGAGAACTTGGCCAGCGTCCCGCCCATGGCCTCGTGCACCACGCGGTAGACGCCGCCGCGCACGAACATGGCCGAGCTTTCGACATAGATGCTGCGCACGGCGTAGCCGAACAGCATGATGCCCAGGATGAACCACGGCGCGGCCTTGCCCACGGCCTGTTCGGCGATGCCGCCGGCATAGAACGCCGACGAGCCGAGATCGCACAAAACGATCGCCGCGGCGCGCCAGAAGGAAATGAAGGACAACATGACGGTCGAGGCGACGACGACTTTCGCCGTCCTCGAAGCCGTGTCCGAGGTTTGCATGAAGAACTCCTGACTCGATCCCTTCCCCTCCGGGATCGCTCTCAAATCGGGCCTGCGAGGTTAGCTGACGGGCTAGGGCTTGAAAGTACCCTGTCCGGACTGTCCGGGCTGCGCCCCCACTGACTGGGTCCCCCGCCTCCGGGTCGGAGTTCGGCTCGCCTTCATCTTAGCAGATGAATTCGAAACCCGCCCGGTTGCGCGCGGCAGCGGAATTGGGGTACAAATGCCTCTCGGCCATCCGAAGGAGAATCATGTCCAAGAAAGCCCCCCTCGCCGCCATAATCCTGCTGCTGCCCGCCCTGGCATCGGCGCAAGTCAAACTGCTGCGTCATCCCACCTACAGCAAAGGCAAAGTAGCCTTCAGCTACCTGGGCGACATCTGGACCGCGAACGAGAACGGAAGCGGCCTCCTGCGGCTCACCGACCACAAGGCTCGCGACGTCTACCCGCGGTTCTCTCCCGACGGGGCGTGGATCGCCTTCTCTTCCAACCGCGCCGGCAATTACGACGCCTACGTCATCCCCGCCGCGGGAGGCAAGGCGCGCCAGCTTACCTTCCATACGGCCGACGACACGGTTGTCGGCTGGTCGCGCGACGGGCGCAGGGTCCTGTTCCAGTCCACGCGCGGCAAAGGCGTGTTTCCGACCGTCGCCACGCTGTTCGAGGTCTCCGCCGATGGCGGCCTCGAGCAGCCACTGCCCACCGACTGGGGTTCGTGGGCCAGCTATTCTCCGGACGGCTCGAAACTCGCTTTCACCCGTCACCCCGGAGTTTGGTCGCGCAAGCACTATCGCGGCAGCTACGCGGTAGACCTTTGGCTGATGGACCTGGGCGCGAAGACGTTCTCGAAACTCGGCGACGACGAGTACAAGGGAAATTGCCTGTGGCCGATGTACGCAGGAAACGGCGAGATCTTCTTCGTGGCCGACCGCCTGGCCAACGAGAAGAACGTCCGCTACGGCGGCCCCGAAGTGATGAAGAGCGTCAACAACATCTGGAAGATTTCCGAGCGCGGCGGCCGCCCGGCGCAGGTGACGCGCCACACCAGCGGCAACCTCTTCTTCCCGTCGATATCCAGTGACGGCCGGGTCATCGTCTACGAAGAGAACTTCGGCCTGTGGAAGCTCGACACGGCCACCGGCAGGAGTTCCGAGATTCGCGTCGACATCGCCTCCGACGACAAGGAAAACAACGTCGAGCTGCGCACGATTCAGAACGAGGCGGACAGCTTCAGCCTCTCGCCTTCCACCAAGCGCGCGGCGATCTCCACTCACGGCGAGGTCTTCACCATCGCCACCGATCGCGGCGAGGTGCAGCGCGTCAGCGAGACCTTCTGGCGGGAAAACGAACCGCTGTGGTCGCCCAACGGCAAGTGGATCGCCTTCACCTCCGACCGCACCGGGCGCAAGGAAATCTGGATCGCCGACGAGCGCGGCCGCAACGCGAAAAAACTCACCGATTCCGACACCGAGAAACTCTCGATGGTCTGGGCGCCCGACTCCGAATCCCTGGCCTACTCCGCATCGGATCACAAGCTGCGCCACGTGGAAATCGAAGGCGGAAAGACCGAAGAGATCGCTTCCAGCGACGCCGGCAACATCGCCGGGCCGCAGTTTTCGCCCGATGGCAAGTGGATCTCTTACGCCAAGCCCGACCGCGGTCTGCGCTCGCACGTCTGGATCAAACCGTTGGCCGGCGGCGCCGAGCGAATGATCGGCGGCGACGAGTTTCTCATGACCAGCGGCGCCCGCTGGACGCCCGACGGCAAGAAACTGCTGCTGCTGGGCGGCGCCGGAGCGTTTCCCATCGCCTCCACCAGCCGGCCCGTCATGCAGCTTTACAGCGTCTCCCTGTCGCGGCTTGATAAGAACCCCGGCGAGCGCGGCGTGGACACCGAGGAGGAAGCCCAGAGCGCGCCGCCCGCCGAACGCCGCGGCGGGCCGGGCGCCGCGCCGGCCAAGGTCGAGGTCAAAATCGAGTGGGACGGTCTGGACCGCCGCATCCGCCAGATCACCCGCGCCGGTGAGAGCGTGTTCTCCGTGGCGCCTTCGCCCGACAGCCGGACCTACGCCTTCGTCACCTCCGGCGGCGGCGAAGACGAGGGCCGCGCGCTCGCCGCCCTTTACACCATCGGGGAAGACGGCGAGCGCCTCACCCGGGTCGCCGTCGCCACGCCACCGGCGGGACCGGATGCGCCGCGCGGCCGCGGCGGTTTCGGCAGCGGCATTTCCTCGCCCCAGTGGGCCAGGGACGGACGCGGCATCTTCTACCTTCAGAGCCGCGGAATTTACTCGGTGGCGGTTTCCGAAGCCGGGCCGCCCTCCGGGTCGTCCGCGTCCGCCGCGCCCTCCCTCGTCCCGGCGCGCGGCGCCAGCCCTTCCCCGAGCGCATCCACCGGGCGCCGCGTCGCCTTCACCGTGCGCCTGGAGGTGGACCAGGACGCCGAGCGCAGGCAGATCTTCCAGGAGTCCTGGCGGGTCATGAAGAACCGCTTCTACGATTCGAAAATGCACGGCGTCGACTGGGCGGCGATGCGGGAAGCCTACGAGCCGCTGCTGGCCAACATCGGCGATTCCGAAGAACTGCGCGCCGTGATCATGCAAATGATCGGCGAGTTGAACGCCTCGCACACCGGCGTAACCGCCGCGACCGAGCCCGGTTCCGAACGTCTCGGAACCCGCTACCCGGGCTTCGAACTCGAGCCCGACGCTTCGGGCTTCTACAAGGTCTCCCACATTTACAAGAAGGGGCCGGCCGACCACGACTACGTCCGGATCGCGGCCGGCGACTTCGTTCTGGCCCTCAACGGCAAGCAACTGAAGACCGCCGACAACTACTGGAAGCTCTACAACATCGTTCCGGGGCGCAAGTTCGAGTTCACCCTCAATTCCAAGCCCAGCCAGGACGGCGCGTGGACGGTGAGCCTGGAGCCGCTGACCGGGGCGGCCCAGGGCACTCTCGAATACGAGAAATGGGTTGCCGTGCGCAAGGCCATGGTCGAGAAACTGTCCCAGGGCAAGGTGGGATATCTGCACATCCGCGCCATGGACGCGCCATCGCTGCGCAAATTCGAGCGCGACCTGATCGAGAACCAGTCCGCGAAGGCGCTGATTATCGACCAGCGCTTCAACGGCGGCGGTGGCATCGATCAGGAGTTGTTGCAGATTCTCAATCAGCGGCGTTACCAATCCACCCGCTTGCGCGATTCCATCGACGTTCAGCGGCCGGCGCGCGCCTTCTTCGGGCCCATGGTGGTGATGCAGAACGAGCGCTCGGCCAGCGACGCCGAAATGTTCCCCGACGGCTTCCGCGCCCTCGGGCTGGGCAAGTTGGTGGGCGTTACCACTTACGGAGCGGTGATCGGCACCGGAGCGTACCGGCTATTGGATGGCTCGACCATCCGCACGCCCGGCGCCGGCGTCTTCACCGCCAAGGGCGTCAACATGGAGAACTACGGCGTCCCGCCGGACATCTACGTCGACAACACGCCGGCCGGGTTCCTGGCCGGCCGCGACTTGCAGATCGAGAAGGCGGTCGAGGTGCTGCTGGCCCAGGTCAAGTAGCCGGATCTGCTAACCTGATGGGTAGGCGGTAACTTCGCCGGGTTCTGGTGCGCCTTTTCTCTCCAGAGCGGCGTTTAGTATACTTTGAGGGAAACATGTCGGCTATCGGCAACCCCGTTCCATCACCCACTCAGACCCCAAAACCGGGCGCTTCGGCGCCGTTCGCCGCAGCCCCCAGGCGATCCCGGCTGTGGTGGCTGCTGCTGTTGGTCGTGATTGTCGCCGGCGGCGGCCTGGCGGCCTGGCTGCTCAGGCCCCAGGCGAAAGCTCCCGCGGGCGCGGTTGCGGTCGTCCAGACTGTCAAAGTGGTCAGTGGGACCCTGGAACGCACCATCCGTGTCGCGGGCCAGACGTCGGCCCGCAACTACGCCAACATCATCGCTCCCCTGCTGCGCGGCCCCGAGAACCGGAATTCGCTGATTCTTCTGAAGATGATCAAGTCGGGCACCCCAGTTAAGAAGGGCGACCTGCTGGCTCAGATCGACGCACAGTCGGCCGAAGATCACATCGAAGACACGAACGACACCGTCCAGCAGGCGCAGAATGACGTCAAGAAGCGCCTGGCCGAACAGGCCGTCGAGTGGGAAAACCTTCAACAGACCGTGCGCGTGGCCAAGGCCGAATTTGACAAGGCCGCCAAGGAAGCGCAGGCGGCCGAAGTCCGCACGGTGGTCGATCAGGAGCTTCTGAAACTGTCGGCGGAGGAATACGAAGCCCGCTACAAGCAAGCCCTCGCCGACCTGCCCTTCAAGAAGGAATCCCATCGCGCCGAGTTGCGCCTTTTGGCGATCACCAACATCCGCCAGGACCGGCACCTGGAACGGCATGTCGTGGACATCAAGAAGTACACCATCCAATCCCCGATGAACGGCATGGCCGTAGCGCAGTCGATCTGGCGCGGCGGCGACATGGCTCAGACCCAGGAAGGCGACCAGGTTTATCCCGGGCAGCCGATCGCGAAGGTGGTCGACTTGTCCAATATGCAGGTGGAGGCCGTCGTCAACCAGACCGAGAGCGACGAATTCCGCATCGGGCAGCCGGCCAGGATCACGCTGGATGCATTCCCCGGCGCCGAACTCAAGGGAAAGGTGTACAGCATCGGCGCTCTGGCCGTGGGCGGCCGCATGCAGAACTATTACATCCGCAACATCCCGGTGCGGGTCATGATCGAAGGCGCCGACCCGCGGCTGATACCGGACCTCTCGGCCGCCGCTCAAGTCGTGATCGGCCGCAGCGAGCCGAACTCGACGCTGGTTCCGCTCAACACGCTCACGCAGGAGGGCGGCAAGACGTATGTCGATGTCAAGAAGGCCGAGAACTTCGAGAAGCGCGAGGTTCAACTCGGCATGCGCAACGGCACCCACGCCGTGGTACTCGCCGGACTCACCGCCGGCGACGAAGTGCGCGTCAACTAGCCCGAGCCCCAAAGCCCCCGGGGACACTCCGGGCTAAGCTTACGCAACCCATCGCCCGGCCAAAGACACAGGCGTGTCCCCCCCAGCGACCGAACCCGGGGACACTCCGGGCTAAGCTTACGCAACCCATCGCCTGGCCAGAGACACAGGCGTGTCCCCCCGCGAAGACAGAATCTGACAGCCCCGGGGACACTCCGGGCTAAGCTTACGCAACCCATCGCCTGGCCAGAGACACAGGCGTGTCCCC
>JAUYBU010000291.1 GCA_030693045.1 Bryobacterales bacterium
GGGAAGGCGGGAAGATGGTCGAGGCCGCGCGCAAGTACAAGCGCATGGTCCAGGTGGGCTCGCAGGGCCGCAGCCTCAAGCACAAGATCCACGCCATGCAGTTGCTGAAGGAAGGCGTGATCGGCAAGATCCATCTGGCCAAGGGAATGTGCTACAAGCGCCGCCGTTCGATCGGCCACACGCCCGACCAGCCCGTGCCGCCGGGCGTCAACTGGGACATGTTCCTCGGCCCGGCGCCCATGCGCCCGTTCTCGGTGAACCGCTTCAAGTACAACTGGCACTGGTTCTGGGACACCGGCAACGGCGACATCGGCAACCAGGGCGTGCACGAGATGGACATGTGCCGCTGGGGCATGAACGACGTCGGGTTTCCGAAGACCGTTACTTCTTCGGGCGGAAAGTTCGCTTATCAGGACGACCAGGAGACGCCCAACACCCAGTTGGCGACCTTCGACTATGGCGACTTCCAGATCGTTTTCGAGGTGCGCGGACTGATCACCGGCGACGAAGGGGGCCTCGCGCGCCGCGGCGAGCACACCATCGGCAACATCTACTACGGCAGCGAAGGCTACATGGTGGTCGACGTGGGCGGCTTCCAGGTTTACAAGGGCGACAAGATCCAGAAGGTGATGGACGAGAAACCCGCCGAGCCGGAATGGACCCCCGCTCCGCACATGGCGAACCTGCTCCAGGCCGTGCGCTCGCGCAATCCGAAGGACTTGAACACGGACGTCGAAGCCGGCGTCCTGTCGGCCTCGCTATGCCATCTCGCCAACATCAGTTATCGCGTGGGCCGCAAGCTGACCTGGGACCAGGCCAACAAGCAATTCGTCGGCGACGCCGAGGCCAACCGTCTGCTCTCGCGCGACTACCGCAAGCCGTACGCCGTGCCGGAAAAGGTGTAGTCGGATTTGGCGGTTCCTCCGTAGTGGAATCGAGCCGTGACGCCTCAACTGGACCATCCAGCGGCACCGGTCCGACAATCCTCTACTTGCGAGTGGCAATGGTCACTTTGTCGCCGGAGGTGATCCCGCCAACCTGGATTTGCAGAGGCACGGTCTCACCGATCGGAGCGTCCTGCGGCACCGTTATGTTGAGCTGGTAGACTCCCACAAACTGCGGTGAGAGTCCGCTGAACAGCACCGGAGCCGCGCGGCCGCCGATCAGTACCGTGGGGGCGGTGGTCGTTGTTCGCAGATGGTCCAGGCTATTGTTCCCGTCCGGCAGCGGGATGTCGACCGGCCCCAATCCGGTGGCCAGCACTGTGATGATCTCCCCGACCCGGGCTGGCTCGGCGGGGGTCCCGGGTATCGAGCCGGCCGGCTGTGCCACTGTTCCGTTGGCGTTGATCGCCACGGCCGGCCCGGTGCCCGACCGGAAGGTGAAAACGCCGGGCGAAAACCGCGCCAGTTGGACGTTGCGCGGACTGACTGCAACGCCGTCGACGCTCACGACAATGGCGGCCACCCCGGAACTCGTGCCCGGAGGCAGGATGTCCCAGGGCAATTGAGCGTTGATTTGCCCCGAGCTGACAAAATACAGAGGGGCCGGTTTGCCGTTGGAGGTCACCTTGACCCCGCCCAATGAGGTGGGCAGGGGGATTGTCTGCGCCTCTACGGTCGCTGCCGCGAGGTTGGCGCCGAAAATCGAGACGATCGACCCGGGCGCACTGGCATGCCCGGGTGAGCCGGGCGGCGTGAAACTGGCGGCGTTGACCACTCCGCCGTCATTGACGGCGGGGGACCTCCCTAACAAGGACGGAGCTACCGGCAGGAAGCGGATGGCCACGTCTTCGTTCTGGCCGCAGGCGCAACTGCCGCAGGCGACCACCTTGGCAGGGCCCAAGAACTTGAAATTCGACGTGTCTGTCCAGACGACCGCCACCTGCCCTGCCCACGCGGGGGCCAACTGCGGATTCGACTGGTGGCCCGTTCCCGCGACCACGGGGAAGGACTCGCCGAGGGAATCCGCTTTGCCGTTGAGAAAGCGCGCGCTCACATCCGTATTGCCACCTATGCCGCGTGGGTAGTCGGTCCAGACGACCAGGTAACCGCTTCCGGCCGGCGCTACCTGCGGATCGAGTTGGTCCCCCAGGTCGGAGGTGAGAAGGCGTGGCGCGGCAAAACCACGCTCCATAGAACCCAACGACGTGTACACGTCCACCATTGTGGCCAAGTCTGCCACGCCGAAGGCGATCAGGAACTGCTCGCCGTTGGCGGCCACCGAAGGGGCTCCCACGGTGCCTGGTAGCTTAGACGACTGGGCGATCGAACCGGCCGGATGCACAACCAGGGTTCCAGCGCTCCAACTGACCCAAGCGCCTTTGATGGTGGTCTCGTCCGGCAGCAGGCCGGCCCGCTTGGTGCGAACCTGCCAGACCACCATGGCCGTCTTGCCATTGGATGCAATCGCCGGATGCGTCGCGTCCTCGCCGCTGTCGGAGACCGGCAGGTTCTGTAACACCCGGCCTTGCCCGTCCAGCACCGCAACCCTGACCGCCACCCGGCCAGCCTTGCTGTACTGTTCGTAAGCCAGGGCAAATCTCCCCTCCGGATCCAGAGCAGTGAGGCGAGGGTTCGTCTGATCCGCATCGGGTGGAGGGGTCGTAGAAGGAATGGCCAGCGGCGCCGTTCGAACTCCGTTCCGGTCGACGGCAAAGGTAAGAATCCGGGAGAACCCCTCGTTGAGCGTCTGGCCCACGACAGCCGCCTGGAACCCATCGGCTCCTCCGGCCACCGCGGGCAGGCCGAGCATACGGAACCCGCTTCCGGTCACCGAGAAGGAGTTCGCGACTCCATCGGCCCGCCTGATACGTCCCTCCAATTGGGTGACTGGGGCGGTGAACGGCTTGACCGGCGCCAGAATGAGGGCGTCTCCGCGGGAGTTACTTCCGATTGTCGGGTAGGCTTCGTTCACGTTCGGGTCGGCGAACAGCGGCGAATACTCCTGTGGGGGGAGAAAGTCGCGTGGCGAAGTAGGGGCCAGCGCGGGCGGGGCAGGTCGCTTCGGCGGGTCGGCCGGCCCTTCGAAACTGTGAAACCATTGGTGCCAGAACATCTTGACCACGGTGGTGTCGATTTTCCAGGCATCGAAATGTTCCTCTTGGACGCCGAAGAGCTTCATCCATGAGTCCTGTTTGTTCCCGCAACTGTGTAACGTGAGCTCCTTCAGGCAAGGGTGTCCTTGCGCCCCTTGGCCAAATGCCTCCACGAGCCAGCCACGGATGTCCGCGTCGCCGGCGCCGTCTCTACTACCCCACGTACTGACCCATTCCAGGTCCTCTTCGCCCGCCCCGGACTTCCCGGGGCCGTGCGAAATGATCACCAGCGCGCGCAAACACGGGTCCTTGATCACGCGTTCCAGGTCCTGACGGCTGCCAGTCGTGCTGCTGCCCGGGATGACCTCTATATTCGTGTAGCCGGCATCCTCGAGGTCCGACCGGGTCTCGGCCACGAGATTCTCTTGATAGTGGCCCACCTGGAGATCCGGGTCGGCGGCCACGGAGTTGAAGATAACCGCCTTGTACGTAGCGCAATTGCAGGGTTTGTCGCCAGCCCGCGCCACCATACTTTCCGGGGGGCCAATCGCGGCCGCGCCCAGCAAGCAGATGACGGAAAAGCCTGATCGAATGCCAATCCTCATAAGCCATATCCCCTCTTCGAGATTGTGTCGCTCCAGTCATCGGGGATTTCCCCTTTGACTTCCAGATAAGTGAAGTATACTCCTGTTACGTCGTGGTCAACCCCGCGAATTTGGCCGCCAGTGATTTCGCAAACCGGAGTTCCGGCTCCGGTGCATCGGCCTGATTCCTCGCGACTCTTGGGGTTTGGCCCAGCGCGGGGTCATTCAAATCTCGAAAGACTCTTGATCCGCCTTCTTCGCCCGAACGAGCGGCCATAAGCGTCGCCGCGCCTTGAGCTATAGTATTCTGAGATCGGACATCCTCGTGAAGACTCTATCGGTCGGCATTCTCGGTCTGTCGCACCTCCACCCGCGCAGCTACATGCCAATTTTCCGCGCGGTTCGGGATTTCGAAGTCGTCGCCGCGGCGGATGCCAATCCGGCTCTGGCCGAGAGTTTCGGGAAAGATTTCGGAGTGCGCGCCTACACCGATTGGCGCGAGATGATCGACCGCGAAAAGCTCGACCTGGCCGCGCTGTTTCTGCCTCACGCCGAGTGTCCGGAAGCCGCCGTTGCCTGTGCCGGCCGGGGCTCGCACCTGCTGGTCGAAAAGCCCATGGCCGCCGACTCGGCCGGAGTGCGGCGCATCATGGAAGCGGCGCGCAAGGCCGGCACGCTGCTGACCTCGCCCTACGTCTGGCGCTACCATCCCGTTTGCCGCGAGATGAAGCGCTACATCCAGGACGGCGCGCTCGGGCGTATCGTGGGCTGCGAAGGCCGCTGCGCCGCGGGCCGTTTGCATCGCTACATCGATGGCCACGCCGCATGGATGCTCGAGAAAGCCAAGAGCGGCGGCGGGCCGATGTACAACCTGGGCGTTCATTGGATCGACTTATATCGCTGGCTGCTCAACGACGAAGTCGTCGAGGTCAGCGGCAAGAATGTCAAGATCAACCAGGAATACGACATCGAGGACAACTCCTTCGCGCTTCTCACCTTCAGCCGCGGCGCGGTGGTAGCGCTGGACATCAGCTACACGGTTCCGGATTCCTATCCTAACGGGCGCGACCTCTACCTCGGCTTGCGCGGCACCGGCGGCGTGCTCTCCTGGGCGCCGTCGTTCGAGGGAGTGAAGGAGCGGCTATTCGTGTGCAGCGACAGCGGCGAGTTCGCCGCCGCGCCCCGGCGTTACATCGATTTCGAGTTGCAGGCCCATCCGGGTTATACCGGGATACTGGGCGTGCACTTCCTGGCCGACCTGGCGGGCGCCATCCGCGCCGGCGGCCCTCCGGCGATCACCGGAGAAGATGGCCTGCGCGCATTGCTGGTAGTGGAAGCGATTTACGAATCCGCGGCCGCCCGCAGGGCCATCCAATTACCGGCCGCCTCGGTTTGAGCGCTCTTTTTGACAGGAGTCCCGTGAAAATGAAAGTTGTAGTCACCGATTACATCGAGCCCGATCTGAACTGGGAATGCGAGGAGTTCGCCCGGCGCGGCGTCGAATTCGAATACCACCAGCTCAAATTCGCGCCCGACGAAAAGGTTATCGAGGCGACCAAAGACGCCGACGTGGTGGTGGTCAACATGGTGAAGATCACCCCCGCCATCGTAGCCGGCTGGAGCAGGACCAGGCTGGTGATCCGCCACGGCGTAGGATTCGATAACCTCGATCTGGACGCGCTCGAAAAAGCCGGCATCGCACCGTGCTACATTCCGGACTACTGCGCCGAAGAGGTGGCCGAGCAGGCCATCGCCCTCATCCTGGCCTGCGGCCGCCGGGTGGTGGCGAGCCGGAAGGTATTGGATGATTCATCGGCGCGCGGTGCGTGGGACTTCGCCCCCATGATCCCCATTTTCCGCATGGGCGGACAGACCCTCGGCATCCTCGGCTGCGGGCGCATTGGCAGCTTTGTATACCGGAAGTTGAAGTCGTTCGGGTTCCGGTTCCTGGTTTGCGATCCGTACCTCAGTGAGGAGCGCAAACGGGAACTGGGTATCGAAACAGTGGACCGGGAAACCATGTTCAGGGGCTCGGATTTCGTCACCATTCATACGCCGCTGTCGTCGGAAACAAGACACATCGTCAACCGCGAGACGTTGGCGATGATGAAGCCCAGCGCCTGCCTGGTGAACACCGCGCGCGGGCAGATGGTGGATGTGGACGCGCTGGCCGATGCGCTGAAACGCGGCGTGATAGCCGGCGCGGCCATCGACGTCTTCGACCGGGAACCGCCTCCGCCGGAATATCCGCTGTTCGGATTGGCGAACGCGATTCTCTCGCCCCACCTGGCATGGTATTCCGAAGACGCCGCCTGGACCATTCGCAAGCTGATCGTCCTGGAGGTCGATCGGTTTCTGGCGGGCCAGCCGCCGCGCTACGTGGCAAAGAAGATGAAGTAATGACCGCTCCCTGACGGTCGCGGCTCAGAAACGGGATCCGTAACCGAGCCGCGACCGTCAGGGAGCGGTCATGATTGGACTAGGACTGGAATGAGCATGCCCGCAACCAGAATCACGCGAGTGACCGGCCCGCTCCCCGGCCCGCGCTCGAAAGCCCTGTTCGAGCGATGGGAGAAGGTGGAAGCGCAGTGCACCGGCTACCAGGCCGCCGTGGCCTGGGACCGCGCTTCCGGCTGCGTCATCACGGACGTGGACGGAAATGTTTTTTTGGACTGGACGTCCGGCGTGCTGGTCACCAACGTCGGCCACTGCCATCCGGACCTGGTGAAGGCGATCCAGGATGCCTCCGCCAGGCTGCTCAACAATTACGAATGCCTGAACCAGCCGCGCGTGGAAGCCGCGGAAAAGCTGGTTTCCGTGATGCCGAAGCACCTGGACAAGTGCTTCTTCCTCAGCACCGGCAGCGAGGTCACCGAAGCCGCCGTTCGCATCATGAAGCGAAAGAGCGGCAAGTTCGAGATCGTCAGCTTTTACGGCGGCTTTCACGGGCGCACCTCGGCGGCGGCCTCCGTTGGCGGCCTCGCCGGCCCCAAGAAGGGCTATGGCCCAAGCGTGCCCGGCGCGATTCGCGTGCCGTTCCCGTACTGCTACCGCTGCCCGTTCCAGGCCCGCCGGGAAACCTGCGGCATGCTCTGCCTGGACTACCTCGACGACGCCGTGCGCGCCAACAGCACGGGGAGCCTGGCGGGCGTGATGGTGGAGGCTTACCTGGGCGCGGCCGGGTTCATTTTCGCGCCCCAGGGATGGTTCCCGCGGCTGGAACGGTGGCTGCGTGGAAGAGGCCTGCTGTTCGCATTGGATGAGGTGCAATCATCGTTCGGGCGCACCGGAAAGTTTTTCGCCATGGAATGGGAAGGGCTCCAACCCGACCTGGTGTGCATCGGAAAAGGCATCGGCAGCGGTTACCCGGTCTCGGCGATCGGGGCCCGCGGCGACGTGATCGGCGCGCTGGGAAAGGGCGAGATGAGCAGCACCCACGGCGGCAATCCGGTCGCGGGCGCGGCGGTGTGCGCGGTCATCGACATCATGCGGCGCGAGAAACTGGCCGATAACGCGCTCCACATGGGCCAGATCATGAAGGCGCGATTGCTGGAAATGCAGCAGAAGTGCCGATATATAGGCGATGTGCGCGGCCAGGGCCTGGTATTGGGCGTCGAACTGGTCAGAGACAAGGAGACGAAGGAGCCCGCGCCCGATCTCACCCGCAAGCTGATCGACACGGCGGCACAGAACGGGTTGCTCATCGGCTCGGTGGGTGTTTTCGGCAACGTGATCCGGGTGGCGCCTCCGCTGACCATCACTCAAGCCGAGGCGCACGAGAGCATGGATATTTTCGAGAAGTCTCTTTCCGAACTTTGAGGGAAACGGCACATGCAGCAAATTAGCGATGTGGTTGGGAGCCTGCGCGGAGAGACCGAGAGGTTTCTCTGCGATTTGATACGCTTACCCTCGACGCCCGGCCACGAGCGGGATGCGATGGAATACGTCGCGGGCCGTTTCGCGGCGCTGGGCTCGGTCGAGCGCATCCCGCTGTCGAACTCCCTGCGCCAGGACGAAGACTACGCCGACCCGATCCCGGGCCTGGACTACGAAGGCCGCTTCAACCTGCGGGTGCAGGTGGCGGGCGCCGGCGACGGCCCTGCGCTGCTGTTCAACACCCATATCGACGTGGTTCCGCCTTCCCAGGGTCAGGAGCGGCCATTCGAGCCGCGAGTGGCGGAAGGGATTGTTCATGGGCGCGGCGCCTGCGATGCCAAGGGGCAGGCGGCGGCGCTGTTCACGGCGCTGCTGGCGATGCGGCGCATGGGGTTGAAGCCGTGCGGCGACGTGATCGCGCACCTGGTGGTGGAGGAGGAGGTCGGCGGCAACGGCACGCTGGCCATGATCCGGCGCGGCGAGCAGGCCGGCGCGTGCATCGTGATGGAGCCGACCGATCTGCGCATCCTTTCGTCGGTTCGCGGCGCGGTCTGGTTCCGCGTCGTGTGCACCGGCAAGCCGGGGCACAGCGGCCGCGCGGGCGACACCGTCAGCGCGCTGAAAATGGCGATCCAGGTAATCGACATCCTGGAGGACTACCACGCCACCCTGCTGGCCGCCTCGCGCGGCATTCCGCTCTTCGATTCGTTTCCCAATCCCATGCCGATCACTTTCGGCACCCTCCACGCAGGCGACTGGCCGGCCACCGCACCGGCCCGGGCGGTGGTCGAGGGCGTGCTCGGGCTGCTGCCCAACAAGACCCGCTATCAGGTGATGGAAGAGATGCGGCAGGCCATCGCCGAGGGCGGCGACCCGTGGCTGAAAGAACACTTCGAGATCGAATTCATGTACCGCCACGATGCGCACGTGCTGGAGGCCGACCATCCCCTGGTTACCGGCCTCCAGGCCTGCTGCCGCGAAGAGGGCGTGGCCGGGGAGGTGACGGCCATGACCGCTTCCTGCGACTCGTGGTTCTATAACAACCAGTTGCGGATTCCCACGGTGGTCTTCGGCCCGGGCAGTCTGGGTTTCGCGCATTCCAACGAAGAACAGATCCGCCTGGACGACATCGCCACGGCGGCGTCCGTGCTGGTGCGGTTCATCGAGAATTGGGAACGGGCGTGAGAGCCCGTTTCGAAACAAGTGTAGCAACCGCTCCCTCACGGTCGCGGCTCGGAATCCTATTCTGAGCCGCGACCGGGT
>JAUYBU010000379.1 GCA_030693045.1 Bryobacterales bacterium
GAACCCAAGGAGGAGGCCGCCGGTCCCGGCCATCCGCTGTTCGAGCAACTGGTACAGCGCGGCATCGGCGCCGCGCAGGCGCGTAAAGCGCTGCGCGAGGCGGGCGATTTGCCGCGCATCCTCGATCAACTGGAGTGGGGAGACTATCTGCTGGGACGCATGCCATCCGGCAGTTTCTACAATCCGCCCGGGTTCTATGTATACCTGATTCGCGAGAATATCCTGCCGCCGACGAGCTTTCAAACCACGCGCTCGCGGGCCACCGGCGATGCCGTCCGGGGCAGGGAACAGGCGGAGGCGCAGGAAACGCTCCGCCGTGAGATCGCGTATGAAGCGTTTGTGCGGCGTCGCACGCAGGAGCACGCCGAGCGGCCGGAGAACCGCTCCGAATATCAGCGCCTGGTCGAGTCCAAGCGCAAGGAACTGCTCAAGCACTACCGCTCGCTGGAGCTATGCGACGCCCAATCGCTGGGCGAACTGGCGCGCAGCGCCGCGCTGGCCGAAATGGCGCGCCGCGTGCCGGTTCCCAGCTTTGCGGAGTTCTGTCAAAGCGTCCCGACGCATTAATGTATTGCTGTATTGCTGTCTTTCCGTCTTGCCGGAGAAACAGGAAAACGTCTCGCGGATCGCAGGCCGGACATGTCCCACTACCTGTCGCGCCGTGCCACTGGAGGCTGTCTGGGCGCCCCGGCTCAGGCGGGCCGGCTCGGCAGCCAGGAGGCGACGCCGGAGATCCAGGCGGCGAATTCGGTTTCGCTCAATCCCATGTGGTCGACCAGCCGTGGCAGCAGAAGCGGCGGACTGTCGCGGGTGGCCAATCCGGGCTCGCAGGTGACCGCGGAGCGAATTCCGGCGCTGGTCAGCCAGGGCAGAGCTTCCGGAAAATGATCGCCGCTAGGGTAGCAAAAATGGCGCAGAGATCCCTTTGCGTCCGGCAGCATCTTTTCGATCGCCGTCCGGTTGTCTTCAAGCTCTTTGAGGAACAGATCGCGATCGCGCGGAGTTCGATGCCGGTGCGTGTGCAGTTGCACGTCGATTCCCGCGGCCATGACGCGGGCCACCTCCTCCTCTGTCAGCAGATGCAGAATCCGTTTCCGGCGGAGTTCTTCATAGTCGACATGCAAGCGCGTGGCGAGCGAAGCCAGTAGGGCGTCTTTCTCAACCGCGCGGAAGCCCCTGGAGCGGGTATAGGATTGCAAAGCCTCCCAGACGAAAGCCCGTCCGGCGTCGTCCAGCGCCAAGCGATCCCGCCCTATCTCGGGTACGGCAATCTCCCCGCCGCGCCCTTTCCAGAGGAGGTAGGAAAGCATCCCGTCGAAGACCGGGCGCTGGAATTGGGAGTAGTACGTGGTCAGATACAGCGTCGCCGGGAATCGGAACCGGTTCAGCTCCGGCAGCGCCTGGCGCAAGAAATCGAAAGCTCCATCGTCGAAGGTAATCGCGACGCTTCGTTTCGGGAGCGTCGCCGAGCGCAGTTGTTCCAACGCCTGGTTCAACGGCAGCACCGCGCATTCCAGGGAGCGCAGAATCTCGAGCCGGCGCCGGAAAAACTCCGCGCTCATGTAGAGCTGGGGATTCCACAGGTGCTCGTCGCCTAAAGATACGCCGTGATAGCAGAGAATCAGCAGCCGCTGTTTTCGCCAGCCGCTGTTCAGCAGCCGCCCGCCGCCGAGCCACTCAGCCGAGCCAAGCAATCCGAGTTTTAGCTGTTTCAACACGCCTGGCTCACCCGGCGGGGGCGGTCTGAAGTTCGCAGTGGCCGCGCCAGCCCGAGGGGGGTAGAAACGCGCGCCCGGCCCAGGGGCATACCTTCTCAACCGGCACGTCCAGGCCGTCCTGGCGGACCTGGATGTCTGAAACGGAGAAGCCGGCGAGCGGGTAGGGAAACGCGCCGAAGGCTTCGCGGGTCAGGGCAATGCGGGCCGGATCGAATCCCATCAGACGTGCCTGCACCCATTCCACCGCCGCCGGATTCATGCCTCCCGCCACAAAACCGCTGGGCACCGGGGTATTGGCCAGCGGGCCTTCTCCCTCTCCGCCGACGATGGCATCCGTGATGGTGATGACCAGGCGTTGCGGGGAATCGCTCAAAGTCCCGTCGGCGCGGCCGTAGCGCAGGACTCTCTGCAAGTCCAGACAGGTGCGCCAGATCGTATCGTTGCCGTGCCAGGAGCCCTCCAGATCCCCGTCTTCACCGCATCCGACCGCCCCGCGGCGAGCCAGTTCGGCGGCGCGGGCAAGCCACCGCTGAGGCATGCCCGGCCGCCGCCGGTTGGCCAGGTCGAGCAGATCTTCGGCCCGGCCCTTGAGCCACGATCCGCCCGGATAACAGTCGCCGCCCCGCAACTGTCCCCCTTTGCGGTGGTGCGGCAGATACTCCTTGTTCCCGTTGATCCCAATCAGAT
>JAUYBU010000536.1 GCA_030693045.1 Bryobacterales bacterium
TAACGCGGAAAGAATCGCCACCCGGCGGCGACCGCGGCAAGCGAGAGCATCGCCCAGACGGCGAACCGCCAGCGGCCGGGGTCGCGATCCTTCCACCAGAACCACGCCGCCGGGATGACCAGCGCGGAGTGGAACCCGGCCCAGCTCAGCGTGCGCGCGAACCCTTCCCGCAGCGGGTTTTCGACAAAAGTGTGGCCGGAATAGAGCAAGCCCAGTTGCCAGACCTGACGCCAGTAGTCGCCCAGCGAGCCGGTGGTCCACAGCCAGGCCACGGCCAGCAGATTCGGAAGCAGAAGACCGAGCGCGAACCGCGGCGCCCCGCGGCAGGCCCATAGTGCGCAGGCCGCGACGACGAAGATGGCCTTCGCGTTCACCAGGAGCCCGACGCCGGCCACCACGCCGCTCAGAAACGCCCGGCCGCGCCACGCCAGCCAGACCGCCGCCAGGTGCGGCGCGACCAGCAGAAGGTCGGCCGCCAGCGGCATCACGGCGGAGGGAATCCAGAAGGTCAGGAAGAAGGCGACGAAGAAGGCGGCCCAGGCGGCCTCGCGCGGCCCCCATTTGCGCAACGCGAACATCCAGGCCAGCCAGCAACACAACAGGACGTAGGCCGCGCCCGCCACACGCAGCGGCCATCCGGTGAGCGCGCCCCACAACAGAGAGACGGCCGGCGCCAGCGGCGGTTTATCGAACCAGACGTCGCGGTAGAGCGCCTTGCCGTGAAGCATCTGGACGGCCGCGGCCAGGGGCAGGCCTTCTTCGGTCCACAGGATTTCGACGTGGCACAGGCGCGCGGCCAGCACTCCCAGCGCCAGCAGAAAGAAGAGAGCCCGCGCGCTCACCGGCCCCGCTCCCGGCTAGCCGCCGACCAGCCGCTGCAGCGTTTTGCGAAAAGCCTCGCCGTAAAGCGGATCGGCCAGGGCGAATTCGACGAAAGTCTCGAAGTAGCTGGGAAAGTTGCCGATGTCGTAGCGCCGCTCCTCGCCGGTCAGCTTCACAGCCAGCACGCGCTTGCCTTCCTCGCACATGAGCTGGATGGCGTCGGTGAGCTGGATCTCTCCTTTGCGGTCGGGTTTCACGCGGCGGATCAGGTCGAAGACCAGGGGCGAGAAAACGTAGCGGCCGGCGATGGCCAGGTTGCTTGGCGCATCTTCCGGGGCCGGTTTTTCGACCAGGTTCAGCACGCGCATGCAGTCGTCGGTTCCGTCGGCGATTTGCACGATGCCGTAATGGGAAGTCTCTTCGGGCGGAACCTCTTCCACGGCGACCACGCAACTGGCGTGCCGCGCTTCAAAAAGATCCGCCATGCGCGCGACGGCCTTCGATCTGGCGTGCAGGCCGAGGATCGAGTCGCCCAGGGCGACGACGAAGGGTTGCTCGCCGGCGAAGTTCTCTCCGCACAGCACCGCGTCGCCCAGCCCCTGTTGCTGGCGCTGCCGGGTGTAGAAGAAGTTCGCGTTCAACTCCTCGAACAGGACCTCCTGCAACAGCTCGGTCTTGTTGGTCGCGTCGAGCGCGCGGAACAGTTCGGGATCGCTGTCGAAATGGTTCTCGATCGAGGCCTTGTTGCGGCCGGTGACGAAGAGCATGTCGTGGACTCCGTTGGCGGCAAGTTCCTCGACCACGTACTGCACGATGGGCTTGCGCGCCACCGGCAGCATTTCCTTGGGCTGAGACTTGGTGGCCGGCAGCAGGCGTGTGCCCAGTCCGGCAACCGGGATGATCGCGCTTCGAATCACTCTATGACTATAGCGCGCACCGGTCATCGCCCGGCGTAGCGGGTCCAGGCTTCCATGAAATCCTTGCCGGAGTAGCGAATCAGGCGCGGGCCCAGGCGCTCGACGCCGGGCGGGTAGGAGACCTGCGGCGAGAGCGTACTGCGGGTGGTGACTTCGATCTCGAGAGTAACCGGGCCGTCGATCTTGTAAGGGCGGACCTTGCCGATCTTGGCCATCGACGCGCGGGCTTTGTTCTCGATCAACGCCTGCGCCTCCGGGGCGGACATCGAAATGCACGCGTAGTAGCCGATGGCTTCCTTGACCACGGCGGTCTCGGCGTCGGGAACGATGGCCTTGAGGTCGTCGGCCGCCGCCTGGTCGCCCGACAGGAAGATCACCGGCACGCCATACCAGCCCGCCAGCGCCGCGCGCGTCTCGATCTCGCCGGCCTCCTTGCCGTTCAGGGTCATCTTCTGGATGCCGAGCGAACTATAGCTGTGCGCCATCACCGCCGGCGAGCGGTTGGCGCGCGCATGCTGGCCCAGGAAGGCCACCCCCGCCCAGCCGCGCTCCAGCAGCATGGAAGCGCCCAGCGAGCCGTGGATGAGCTTGGCGCGAGGTTCGATGGTGAGCACCGACAGCGTCTGGCTGCCGTCGTGCCCGTCCCAGACCACCACTTCGGTCGCGCCGCCGGCGAAGAAACCGCGGATGGCCGCGTTGAGTTCGCCGGTGATCAGGCGTTGATGCTCGGAGCTGGTGGTTTCGGTCAGCGACTGCCGGCAGATCCCGGCGACGCCCTCGGCGTCGGTGATGATGAAGACCGCCTTGCGCGGTTGTGCGCCCGCCGCGACCGCCAGAAGCGGAAGGAGAAGTGACAATGTGATTCGCCGCATTCTCCACACTTTACCGCATTCCAGGACAGTGGGGTGCGAGGCTAAGGCTCGGCCAGAGGGCGCCCCCGGGCTGAAGCCCACCCTCCAGTGTGGCGCGGGGGATGCGGCGCTGAAGCGCCGCGCGGGCTGAAGCCCACCCTCCGGTGTGGCGCGGGATGCGAGGCTAGAGTCGCGCGGGCCGACCCACCGGGCCTTCACTCGAGCAGGCCGCGGAGGGTGGCCAGCAACTGGGCCGGGGTGACCGGCTTGAGCAGGGCGGCGTCGGCGCCCAGCAACTCGGCGGTCCGCAACATCTTGCCGCCAAACGCGCCGGAAATGGCGACGATCTTCAGTTTGCGGTGTTCCTTGCGGATGGCCTGGATGGTCTCGATGCCTTCCCGCTCCGGCATCACCAGGTCGGTCACCACCACATCGAATTCCTGGTCTTCGACCAGCTTCAACGCCTGCCGGCCGTCGCCGGCCAGGGACACGTCGTAGCCCGCGCCCGTCAGAACCTGCCAGAACAGATTCCGGATCCCCTCGTCGTCGTCCACAACCAGAACCTTCCCGGCGGACCGCGGCGGCCCGAGCAGT
>JAUYBU010000410.1 GCA_030693045.1 Bryobacterales bacterium
GGGGAATTTCTTCCGCTGGCAGCGGCGGCCCGGCGGCCACGCGTACACCTTCGTCTGGCGGCTGTGCCATCCGTGGGCGCTTCGCCGGCCGCTGCTGTATCTGGCCGCGATGGCGGCCGGATGGCTGACGACGCTGGCCAAGTCTCTGCTGCCGCAGGCGCCGCCGGGGCGCGCGGGCGCGCGGATGAGCGAGGGCGTCTCGGTCGTGATCCCGTCGCGAAACGGAAAGCATCTGCTCGCCACGCTGCTGCCCGGGCTGCGGCGGGAGCTGAGCGGAATCCCGTCGGAGATCCTGGTGGTGGACAACGGATCGGGCGACGGGACGGCGGAGTCGTATCCGGATGTGGTGATAGAATCACATTCCGAGCCGCTGGCCTTCGCCGAAGCGGCCAACCGCGGAATTGCCCGCGCGCGCTTTTCGCGGGTGTGCCTGCTGAACAACGACATGCTGCTGGGCGAGGGTTTTTTCGCCCCGCTGCGGGAGGCGTTCGAGAAGGTCCCGGACCTGTTTTGCGCGACCGCGCAGATCTTTTTCCCGGAAGGCGAGAGGCGTCAGGAGACCGGCAAGGCGGTCATGCCGCCGCACCGGCGGAACCTCGATTTTCCGGTGCGCTGCGACGTTCCCGTCGAGGGCGAGGACCTGAGCTGGGTGCTTTACGGCAGCGGCGGTTGCTCGCTCTACGACACCGGCAAACTGCGCGCGCTGGGCGGGTTTGACGAGATCTTCCGGCCGGCTTACGTCGAGGACCTCGACCTCGGTTTCCGTGCCTGGCAGCGCGGCTGGCCGAGTGTGTTCGTCTCGGGCGCGCGCCTGGTCCACCGGCACCATGCCACCACCTCGCGCTACTTCACCGCGGATGAGCTTGCGCGCGTGCTGGAAGTGAATTACCTGAAATTCCTGGCGCGGCGCGTGGCGTCGCCGCGGCTGTTCCTGCGGTTGTGGCGCGAAGGCGTGGGCCGGCTGAACCGGATCGCGGCGCTGCAGGATAATCCGCATCCGTGGTCCGGCCTTGCGCTGGCCCAGGCCTGGCGCGCGCCGTCGTGGATTGCGCCCGGGCCGGTTGGTTGCCGCGACGAGGAGGCGATTTTCGCCCTGGGAAATGGGAATGTCGCGGTGTACCCGTGCCGGGGGCGGTCGGCGAAACCGGTGGTGATGGTGGTGAGTCCCTACGCGCCGTTCCCGCTTTCACACGGCGGCGCGGTGCGCATGTTCAACCTGATGCGGCGCGCGGCGCGCGATTTCGACCAGGTGCTGGTTTGTTTCACCGACGCACAGACCGCGCCTGCGCCGGAGTTGCGCGAGGTCTGCGCGGAGATTGTCCAGGTGCGGCGCGCCGGCACGCACTTGCGGCGATCGACCGAGCGGCCCGACGTGGTGGAAGAATTTGACGCGCTGGATTTCCGCGCGGCGCTTAGGGAAACTGTGCGCAAGTGGCGGCCGGCGATCGCGCAGCTCGAGTTCACGCAGATGGCGCAGTACGCCGCCGATTGCGCGCCGGCGCGCACCATTCTAGTCGAGCACGACGTCACGCTCGACCTCTACGAACAACTCCTCGGCCAAAACCAGGATTGGGAGACGGCGCGGCAACTGGATCGCTGGCGGCGATTCGAGACTGCGGCCTGGCGCGAGGTTGACTGCGTCATCACGATGTCGGAAAAAGACCGGCGATTGGTGGCTGGCGCGCGGGTTGAAGTTCTGGCCAACGGGGTTGACCTCGAGCGATTCCGCCCGGCCGCGCGCGAGCCGGAACCGGGGCGCATCCTGTTTATCGGTTCCTTCGCGCACCTGCCGAATCTGCTCGCCGTGGACTTCTTTCTGCGCCAGGTCTGGCCGCGCCTGGAAGATTTGAATCCCGTCTTCCACATCATTGCCGGCGCGCGTCACCGCTACTTCATAGACTTTTGCCGGGAGCAGGTGGAGGTGGACCTGGACCGCCCAGGCGTCGAAGTCGAGGACTTCGTCGCGGATGTGCGTCCGGCCTACGAGCGCGCCGCGATCGTGGTTGCGCCGCTGGTCGCTTCGGCCGGGACCAACATCAAGATCATGGAGGCGATGGCCATGGGCAAGGCCGTCGTTTCAACGCCCGCCGGGGTCAACGGGCTGGATCTGGCCTGGGGCGTCGATGTGGTGGTGACCGAGACCGGCGAATCGATGGCCGCGGCCATCCGCGAGCTGCTTGGAGATGCCGGGCGCCGGCGTGCCATCCAATACCAGGCGCGCTCGACCGTCGAAACGCGCTACGACTGGGACGCCATCGCCCGCCGCCAGCACCAAATCTACAAAAGCCTTCTCGACACCTGAGCTACTGCCTTTTCGCGGTCCAGCGCGCACGGCCGCCGGTTTCGGCCAGAAACTTCATCGCCTCCTGGTGCGCGATCAGTTGGGCGTCGAGCAGGTGTTCGGGCGTGTGGAGGAACTGCTTGCCGTCGCGCTCCGCGGTCGAGAAATCGTGCGCCGGGGACTCGACCAGGACGCTCATCGCACCGCAGTGCAGGTTGAGCGCGCTGTCGAGATTGAACGTCGAGAGGCGCTCGCGCGCCGGGTCGGCTTCCTTCGCCGGATCGCCGGCACGCTCGAGTCCGGCGGCGGTGAGGCGGGTCATCATGCGGCGGTAGAGATCCTCGAACGCGGGCGTGAGCGCGGGCTCGAGAAACGACCGCAGCGGGTGCGGGAACTGCGCACCGGTGTGCATGTTCAGGATCAAGTCGGGCCGCTCGCGGGCCGCGAGGTCGAACAGCGCGCGGGTTTCCGGTTGCACGGCGCCGAAGAAATCGTCGTGCTGGATGTTGACCCCGGCGTCGTTGGGATAGCCGCCGGGAAACTGCGTGGTCGCAAAATCGAGCGGGATGTTCCTCTTGCACTGCGGCCAACCGATGATCGTGCCGTCCGGTTTGGCGCCGGTGTTGAAATACTCGTGAACGGTTTCGTCGCGGCCCCGGTGCCGGATCATGCGCAGGGGGATGCGCGCGCGGCCGTCGGCGTTGGTAATCGGGATAACGATGATGCGGTCCAGGGAATTCGCCGCCGCGACGATCTCGGGCCAGTCGCGTCCGCGCAGGTCTTTGCCGGTTTCGAGCACCGACAGCAGGTTCACCGCGCCCACAATGCCCTCGAACTCGCCGCCGTGCACCGCGGCCATCGCGAGGTAGACCTTCTTCCCGTGATCCGGCCCGGTGTAGGCGCGCACGTCGCCGTAGCCCAGCGAACCGGAGAACGTCGTGGTGCCATTGCCCTTGCGCGGCTCTCCGTAGAAAACGGCGCGCATCGGCCGGCCGCCGGCGCTGGCGCCGAACACCCGCACCGCGCCTTTGCGGATGCGCTCATTCAAGAACCGGCCGGCATCGTCGAACGAGCTGACCCAGAACCGTGGAATGACGTCCGGCTCGGCAAGGTAGTCGGGGCGGATAGGAAAGTCCCGCTGCGGCGCGGCAAGGGCCAGGGCGGCGAGATCGCGTCGGGTGATTTGCGAAGGCATTGGACACAAGCCTACTACGGCGCCACCCCAAAGGGGATAATACGTTCAATATGCGCTTGCATTGGATTCCGGCATTGCTCATGGCCGCGTGGCCGTGCGCGGCAGCGGAGACCGTCATCAACGAAGGGGACGGACGATTCAGCGACGAGCCCTCGATGGCGCGAGCCTCCGACGGCAGCTTGTACGTGGCCTGGAACGGTTTTCGCGACGGCGCCGATGCGCTGATGATTGCGCGGTACCAGTTCGCCAACGGAGAGTTCCGCAAACTGGGCGCATGGGAGGCTTTCGGCGGGCGCGGCACGTCGATCCTGGGGCCCAAGGTGGTGGCCGCCGGCGCCGAGGTTTTCGTGCTCTACGCGGCGGAGCGCAACCGCGCGTGGGACATCTTCGCGCTGCCGTGCGGCATCAAGGGTCCGGGGCGTGCGGTAGCGGTGACCAACGACGCGGCGGTGGACATCAAACCCGGCGGGGTGTGGCACAACGGCACGCTGTGGGTGGTTTGGGAGAGCAACCGGGAGAACGCGCGCGGCATCCGCCTGGCGTCGGTGCGCGGGAACCGCGCCGGGCGACCGGAAGCGGTGAGCGAGGCGGGGCGCTCCAACTACGGGCCGACCATGGTGGCGGAGTCCAATGGCACGTTGAACCTGGCGTGGCACAGTTTCCGGAACAACAACTACGATGTTTTCATGCGGCGGCGCCTGCCTTCCGGCGAATGGACGCCCGAGCGGCGCATCAGCGCCGCGCCCGCCATGGATCGCCACGCCGCGCTGGCGCTGTACAAAGACGACGTGTGGGTATTTTGGGAGAATTCGCAGTTCAAGACCTATCGCACCGGCAACTCGGTGGAGCGGAAAATCGTGGCCGCTAAGGTTACGCCGCGAGGGTTGGAGAGCCCGCGCAGTTTCGGCGAACCCGGCCAGCGAGGGGAATCCGCGGCGCCGGTGTTCGACTCGGCGGGGCGGCTGTGGCTGGCCTATCTCAGCCCGCGGCAGCCGAACGTGGGCTGGGAAGTGTGGCTCACCGGCTTCAATGGGGAAAGCTGGGCGCCAGCCGCAGCCGTGTCTCCGAAACGAAAAGGCATGGACCGCCAACCGGCGCTGGTGGTGGACGGCGACACCGCGCTGCTGGCCTTCCAATTCGACAACAACGTGGGGCGGCCGTCCTCACTGGCCGAATCGGCCAAGGTGCAGAGCGGCATTCTGCTCGCCAGCGTGGATCTGAAGGCCATGCCGAAGGCGGCCCCGTCGATGGCGCTGGGGCCGCGGGTGGAATCGGCCGAACCGTTCGAGGCCGGGCAGTTGCGCGTGCAGTACGGAGAGGACTCGGCATCGCCGTCCATCGACTACGGCACTGGGAAGCTGCGTCTGCTGTACGGAGACCTCCACACTCACTCCGACATTTCGGTGTGCCAGCGCTGCACCAACCAGAGCGTGGACGAGAATTACCAGGTGCGGCGCGACCTTCACAGTCTGGATTTCGCGTGCATGACCGATCACGGTTACAACCAGACGGCGTACCTGTGGAACTACACGGCGAAGATGGCGCGGGCCAACGAAGACCCGGGACGCATGATGACGTTCCTGGCGCAGGAGTGGACCTCCGAATTCAAGAAAGACCAGAAGGAGAAATATCCATACGGCTACTACGGCCACCGCAATCTGATCCTGGCGGACCCGTTCTTCCCGCGCTGGTGGAACGCCCACGGGGGCGGAACGCCGGCCGAACTGTGGGCCCAGTTGCGAGAGACGAACGCCAACTTCGTGAACATCCCGCACCAGATCGCGGACACCGGCAACGTGCCCACGGCCTGGGACTTCACCGACGAGAAGAGCCAGCCGGTGGCGGAAATTTTCCAGGCGCGCGGCTCCTACGAATATCACAACGCGCCGCGGCCGGCGATTCGGGCGGTGCCCAAGCCGGGATGGTACATCCAGGACGCGTGGGCGCGCGGCATCGTCATCGGCGTGATTGCCAGCCCGGACCACGCGGGCGGGCTCGGCAAGGCGTGCGTGTGGGCGCCGGCGCTGACGCGGGAAGCCATTCTGGACGCCATTCGCGCGCGCCACACCTATGGCACCACGGCCGCCAGGATCGCGCTCGAAGTGCGCGTCAACGGACACCTGATGGGCGACAAGATCGCCGCTCCCGATGGGCGGCCGGTGGAGGTGAAGGTGCGGGTCCAATGCCCGGGCGACATCGACCGCATCGAGATCTGCCGCAACAATCAGTTCGTTTACACGCAGCAGCCGCCGGGCCGCGCGGCGGACCTCACGTTCGTCGATACGGCGCCGGTGAAGGGCTTCAGCTATTACTACGTGCGCGTGATGCAGAAGGACCAGGAGATCGCCTGGAGCAGCCCGGTGTGGTTGAACGCGGCTGCCGAACCCTTGATGCTGGGGCGGCGGATGAGATAAGCTTACGAGTCGGGAAGGGAGTGATCGAGATGAGTGAGAACAAAACAGACGCGACGTCACGCCGCCAGTTTCTGACCAACACAAGCCGGATCACCGGGGCCTCGGCCCTGGCGGGGGTGGTGCTCCCGCACGTGCATGCGGCCGAGAACAACACGGTTCAAGTGGTCCTGGTGGGCTGCGGCGGCCGAGGGACCGGAGCGGCGGTCAATGCGCTCTCGGTCACCAACGGTCCGACCAGGCTGGTGGCCATGGCCGACGTGGTTCCGCAGAAGCTCAACGCCAGCCACGACAAATTGAAGACCCAGTTTTCCGGCCAGGTCGACGTGCCGCCCGAGCGGAGGTTCCTGGGTTTCGACGCCTACCGCCAGGCGATGGATTCGGTGAAGCCCGGCGACGTGGTCATCCTGGGCACGCCTCCCGCCTTCCGATGGGTGCAGTTCAGCTACGCCATCGACAAGGGGCTCCACACTTTCATGGAGAAGCCGGTGACGGTGGACGGCCCCACCACTCGCAGAATGCTGAAGCTGGGCGAGCTGTCGGTCAAGAAGAACTTGAAGGTCGGCGTGGGCCTGATGGTGCGCCACTGCCGGGCCCGCCAGGAACTGTTGGACCGAATTCGCGCGGGCCAGATCGGCGAGATCGTCGCCATGCGAGCCTACCGCATGGGCCAGGGCGGCGGCACGGCCGGGCCGAAGCCCGAGGGTGTCGGCGAACTGATCTACCAGATCCAGAGATTCCACGCGTTCCTGTGGGCCAGCGGCGGTGTGTTCAGCGACTACTACATCCACCAGATCGATGAGTGCAGTTGGATGAAGGGCGCTTGGCCGGTGCAGGCCCACGCTGTCGGCGGGCGTCACTACCGCGGCGACTCGCTGGACCAGAACTTCGATACGTACTCGGTTCAGTACGAGTTCCCCGACGGCACCAGACTCTTCTTCGACGGCCGCAATATGAAGGGATGCCGCGACGAGTTCGCCAGCTACGCCCATGGCGCCAAGGGCTCGGCCGTCATCTCGACCTTGTCGCACGCGCCCGGCATGACACGGATCTACAAGGGTCAAAAGATGCCCACGGTTTTGTCGCGGAAGGATCTGCCGCTGCCGGAGGACCCCAGCCTCGCCTGGGCCTTCCCTCAGCCCGAAAAGAGCCCCTATCAATGGGAGTGGGACGACCTGATGGAGGCCATCCGCCAGGACAAGCCGTATAACGAGGTGCAGCGCGGCGCCGAAGCCAGCCTGGTGGCCTCGATGGGCCGCATGGCCGCCCACACGGGGCAGATCGTCACCTTCGACCAGATGCTCAACTGCCAGCACGAGTTCGCGCCCGACGTGGACAAACTGACGATGGACGGGCCGCCGCCGCTCAGACTCGGGGCCGACGGCAAGTACCCGATCCCGGAGCCGGGCCTCAAGAAGGACCGGGAATATTAGGGAACGTCCCGTCTGTCCCCACGTTCCCCTGAGGTATGGATCGCTCGAACGATCTCGAACTCGATGCGTTTTACCGCGTGATCGCGCCGTATTACGACGAGGACTACGCGGGCCTTTTGCAGGGAGCGGACATCGCCTTCTACCGCCGCCTGGCGGAGGCCTGCGGCGGGCCGGTGCTCGAGATGGGCTGCGGCACGGGCCGGGTTCTGCTGCCGCTGGCCCGCGCGGGAATCGCCATGCACGGCATGGAAACCTCGCTGGCCATGCTGGAGCAACTTCGCGCCAGTCTGGACCGCGAGCCGGCATCCGTGCGGGACCGCGTCGCGCTCACCCGTGGCGATATCCGCTCGACGGATGCGGGTTGCCGGTTCGCGCTGGTCATCGCGCCGGGCAACGTCCTGCACTCCTTCCTGGAAAGACACGAGCAGCGCGCATGGCTGGCCAACGCGCGCCGTCATCTGGCCGCCGGCGGAGCGCTTGTGTTCGACGTCTTCCAGCCCGATTACCGCCGCCTGCTCGCGTCGCCCGATGATTGGGTCCAGGATGTGGACCGCGTCGATTCGCGAACCGGACGCCGCGTGCGGCGCCTGGCCCGGTGCGTGCATGAGGTGGAATTCCAGCGGTTTCGCGTCGAGATGCGATGGGTGATCGAAGACGCGGCGGGGCAAACCGTGGCCCAGGAATCGGCGTCCGTGATGCAGCGCTGGTTCACCCGCGGGGAACTGGAGAACCTGCTCGAACTGGAAGGTTTCCGGATCACCGATTACTGGGGCAGCTTCGCGGAAGAGCCTTTCGGAAAAGGATCGCCCGCGCAAATTGTCCGCGCCGTGCTAGGCGGCGGCACCTAGATGATCAGGCAATTCGTGGTCTGGACCATCGCTCTTCTGATGATTGCACCGGCCGGAACGGCGGTGCTCAGTGCACAGCGGAAGCCGCCGGTGTGGCAGGCTCCGGCCAACCCCCCGCCCAAAAAAGGGCCGCGCGCGCGAGCGATAATCTATTTCGCCGGAGGCTTGGGGTTGTTTGTAGGTGGGGCTCTACTGAACAAGAGCGCCGACCGGTATCAGAAGGAGGAACCCGTCTGTATCTACTTTGCCGGCTGCTTCGCGTCCACGGTTCGAATCACCAACAGAAGCCGGCAAGTGGGAGGGGCGGCGATGATGGCCGGCGGGGGAGTGCTCGCAGTCCTCGGAATTCGCGAGTTGAACCGATGAATCCTGCCGCGGCGCTGAAGAGGCTCCGGGACCAACCGGGCGCGGGGGCTGCGTTCTCCGCCGGGTGATTCGTGGCCCGGACGGACGGGACGTTCCCCGCGGATGCTATACTGACTTTCTTCACCCAAAGGAGATTCTTCTTAATGCAAGTGTCCTTTTATGGTCATGTCCGCCAGTACCACAACCTTAAGGCGGAGATCGACGCCAATATGCAGGAGGTTCTCGAGAGCGGCCAATACGTCATGGGGCCGATGCTCAAGCGCTTCGAGAAAGAGCTGGCCGCATATCACGGGGCCAAGTTCGCCATCGGCGTGGGCAACGGTACCGACGCGTTGTGGCTTTCGTTCATGGCGCTGGGCATCGGCCCCGGCGACGAGTGCATCACCACCACCAACACCTTCTTCGCCACCGCCGAAGCCATCTGGATCGCCGGCGCCACGGCCGTCTTCGTCGATTCGGACGCGAAGACCAACTGCATCGATCCGTCGAAGATCGAGGCGGCCATCACCCCCAAAACCAAGGCCATCGTGCCGGTCCACCTGTATGGGCAATGCGCCGACATGCAGGCCATCCGCAAGATCGCCGACAAGCACAAACTCTTCGTCATCGAGGATAACGCGCAGGCCATCGGCGCCCGCGGCGACGGCTTCCGAATCGGCGAACTCAGCGACGCCGTTTGCACCAGCTTCATCATCCAAAAGAACCTCGGCACCTTCGGCGACGGCGGCGCGGTGGTCACCAATAACGAAACCGTGGACCGCGAAGTGCGCAGACTGCGCAACCACGGTTCGGGGAAACGTTCCTGCCACAGCTACGGCTTCAACAGCCGCCTGGACGATCTCCACGCCGGCATCCTGAGCGCGAAACTGAAACAGATCGATGAAATGAGCGCGCTGCGGCGTCAGTGGGCGGCGCGCCTTACGGCCGGCCTGGGCGGCGCCAGGAACTTCTCGCTCCCCTTCGAGACGCCCGGCTACTACCACGTGTTCCATCTCTACGTCATCGAAACCAGGAAGCCCGAGTTTCGCGATCCGTTGCTGAACTTCCTGGTCGAAAGCGGCATAGACGCCAAGTGCCACTATCCGATCGCGATCCACCAGCAGGAAGGCTATCCGTGGGGCAAGCAGGCCCGGATCGCCGGTCCCATCCCCAACTCCGAACGCAACGCCGCCTGCTGCGTCTCGCTGCCGATGTACCCGGAGTTGACCGAGCAGGAAGCGGATTACATGATCGAAAAGGTCCTGGAATGGGACCAGCGCGTAGGGTAGAGCATGGATCGCAAGTATAAAGTTGTGGTTGTCGGCATGGGCAAGCGGGGCATGCACCATGCCGCGACATTTCAGGCCAACGGCCGCTTCGAGGTGGCCGGGCTGTGCGATATCGACCAGGCGCGGTTGGACGCGGCGGCCGCTAAACTTGGCGTGGCGGTGAAGGGGACCGATGCCCGCGAGGTGGCGGCGTCGGTCCGCCCGGATGTTTTCTGCTTCTGCACCATGCCCACCGTGCGGGCCTCGATGATCCGGATCGGTATCGAGTGCGGCGCCAGGCTGATCGCCATGGAGAAGCCCGTCGCCATCACCAGCGGCGAGGGCTTCGAGCTTCGGACCCTGCTCGCATCCAGCGGCGTCAAGACCGTCGTGAGCCACCAGCATCGCTACGGCGCGCATTACCAGAAGGTGAAGGAAGTGATCGCCAGCGGCGCGCTGGGCCGCGTCCATACGGTGTACGGAACCGCCACCGGCTGGGCCATGCACATGCTCTCGCACCTGGTCGATTACATGCGCTGGTACAACGGCGAAGCCGACGCCGAGTGGGCCATGGCGCAGGCGGCAGGCCGCGGCAAGCTTACCGATGCGCATCCGTCACCCGATTACATCGGGGGCTTTGTCCATTTCTCGAACGGCGTGCGCGGCGTGGTCGAGTGCGGCGCCGGCGCGCCCGACGTTCCGGAAGTGGACTACTGGTGGCGCAAGTGCCGCATCGGCGCGCAGGGCCCGGACGGTTACGCCGAAGTGCTCACCGGCGGCGGCTGGCGCGCGGTCACCAAACGGGGCGCCTGGTCGGGCGAGGGCTGCATGAATTACGAATTGGACATGCCGCCTTACGTCCAGCAGATGGCGGATTGGCTGGATGACGAGAAGCAGGTCCACCCGTGCCATTTCGAGAGCGCTTACAAGGGCTTCGAGATCACCATGGCCCTGTGCCGCTCGGCGGCCGGGGGCGGCCAGGTGGCGCTTCCGCTCACCTCGGCGGCCAACGAACTGGAGATGCTGAGAACTTCTTTGCCGGAGCGGAAAGTGCTGTTCTCCATGCCGGCGAACGCGAAAGAATATCCGTCGTAAGACCGCTCCCTGACGGTCGCGGCTCGGTTACAGACGCGGCTGTAACCGAG
>JAUYBU010000425.1 GCA_030693045.1 Bryobacterales bacterium
ATGCGGCTCGCCGATGAAAACAGATGCCTTCGCTGATGGCGTCGAAGCCGGTGCGCCACTGTTGGGCCGCTTTTAGCAACTGTGTGCTCATCTGGCGACCTGCACGGGTGAAGAGACGAAGTTGTACGGCGGCCAGGGACCGCTCAGCAACAATCTCGCCCCTTTCGGAAGATGCAATCCCCGGACGCTGTCCCGGAAGTCCGCAACAGAGGTTTTCGGGGTCAAGAAGTACAGCGAAAGCAAACGGCCCCCGGCCGCGTTGGCCGCTTCCGCTCGCAGCCGCTCCTGGCATCCGCCCAGGGAACCGGCGATTTGTTCGGCCAGCCGCCCTTCGTCCGGTTCGAGCCCGTCGCCGGGCGGATGGCGTTTCCGGAGCATGGCCAGGTAGGCGGCGCCGGGGGTCGAGGGAACCGATTCCGGTTCCGTCGGGACCGGGCTTGGGCCGCGATTCCACAGAATGCGAATGCCCATCTCGACCATGCCCTCGAACCGGGTGAGCAGCGTCTCATACTCCTGGCGGTGTTCCTCGAGCAGCCGGAGGATGGCCGGCGGGCCCTCCAGCAGGCAGCCATAGCGCATGGGAATCACCGCCCGGCTGGCGTGAAAGGCCTCGATCACCCGTTGGTAGGCCACCAGCCGCGAAAGGGTCGGCGCCGCATCCCCCTCCTCGACCGGCGAGGCGGCCCCCGCCAGCCCGTGGCCTGCCACCACGAACACTTCCCCCCCGCAGCCGTCCGGAAGCCCTTCCCCGGTCTCCCGGAATACGCAGTGCAGCAGGCACTTCATCGTGGGGCAGGCCCTTTGGCCTGCCAGTTTACTGAGCTTGCCAGAGGCAGGCGGAAGCGCCTGCCCCACTTGAGGCACTTCATGGCTGCGCTCCCGCCGAAAGCGCCGGGGCGAAGGAGTAAGGGGGAAAGGGGCCGGCCATCCGCAGACTCAATCCGAAGGCTGCATGCTCGGAATTCAATCCTTCGATTCGCTCCCGGAAATCCGCCAGCGCGGCCGGCGGCACCAGAAATGCCCAGTTCCATACGGCTTGCGCGCCATCCTCGACCGCCTCCAGCCCCACCACCTTTCGTTCCCGGAAGCCGCCCGCGGGCGCCCGCAATTCCTCGGCGGCGCGCCGACCGGTCTCCTTCAGCCACAAGCTCAACTGCCGGTCGAGCCCCGCGTCGATCCGTTTCTGCGCAAAATAGCGCGCCCCGGGCGAGGCGGTTTGCGGCGATGCTTCCTCGGCCGCCGTCCGCCCCGCCGCGCGCATCGTCTCCCGCGCCCGGGCGCGAACCAGCAGCCCTTTGACCGCCCACTCCTGTTGGGCGCCGATCTCGGAGAAGAATTCGGCGATCGCGCTTCGGTGCCGAAGCACGAACGCTCGCAGGCTGTCGGCGGAAGCGAACAGGGTCGCAAAGCGGGCCGGCAGCACCGGACCATGCCGCATCGCCTCCTCGATCACCGCCTCGTGCCGGCACACCCGCGGCCCCAGCCAGCTCAGCTCCTGCAGCCGGGCCTCGGCTTGCTCCCCGCGAAAACTGTCCAGGGGCACTTCGCTCAGCAGGGCGCCGATCTCGTCGCAAAACCAGAGCGAAACGCCACTGCGCTCATCCACTCCCGCCGCCGCGACCGGGGGCAGGCGTTCGGAAGGCCCCAGGCAATACAAATAGATGGCTGTCTCGCTTCCGGCCATTCAGGTTTGTTTTACCTCCTCCAAAGCCGCCTCCAGGTCGCCGGCCTCGATCGTCACCCGCACATCCCCGGCCGGCTTGCGCTTGACTTCCTCGACGGCGCGGCGCACCGCCCGCAGCGCGGCCTTGGCGCACACCGCCTGGATCTCGGCGCCGCTGAAGCCCTCCGTGCGGGAGGCCAAATCGGCGGCGTCGATCCCCGGCGCCAGCGGTTTCTTGCGCAAATGCACTTCGAAAATCTGCCGGCGGCCTTCCTCGTCCGGGACGGATATCTCGACGATCTCGTCGAAGCGGCCCGGCCGCAGAATGGCCGGATCCAGCAGGTCGAGCCGGTTGGTCGCCCCCAGCACCAGCACCGCCTTCAGTTCCTCGACCCCGTCCATCTCGGCCAGGAACTGGCTCAGGACGCGGTCCGCCACGTGGGAGTCCGAGGCGCCTGCCCCGCGGGCCGGCACCATCGCGTCGATCTCGTCGAAGAAGACGATGCACGGCGCCGCCTGCTTGGCTTTGCGGAACACCTCCCGCACTCCTTTTTCGGAATCGCCCACGTACTTGGAGAGCAGGGCCGGCCCTTTCACCGAGATGAAATTCACCTTGCTCTCGTTGGCCACCGCTTTGGCCAGCAGCGTCTTCCCGCAACCGGGCGGCCCCGACAGCAGAATTCCCTTGGGAGGCCGGATGCCGGCCTGCGCGAACAGGCCCGGATGCTCGAGCGGCCACTCGACCGCCTCGACCAGCCGTTGCTTAACCGTCTCGAGGCCGCCTACGTCTTCCCATCCCACGTCGGGCACCTCGACGAATACCTCGCGAATGGCGGAAGGCTCGACCTCCCGCAGGGCGTCCCGGAAATCGTCCATCTTGACCTCGAGCTTGGCCAGGAGTTCGTAGGGGATGCGCGCCAGCGCGAAATCGATGTCCGGCATGATGCGCCGCAGGCAGATCATGGCCGCCTCCCGGCACAGGGCTTCCAGGTCGGCGCCCACAAAGCCGTGCGTGATTCCGGCCAGATGAGCCAGGTCCACGTCTTCGGCCAGCGGCATCCCCCGGCTGTGGATGGACAAAATCTCCGCCCGTCCGTTGCGGTCCGGTATGGGGATGGCGATCTCGCGGTCGAACCGGCCCGGCCGCCGCAGCGCCGGGTCCAATACGTTGGGCAGGTTGGTGGCGGCGATCACGATCAGGTGTTGCCGCTGGGCCAGCCCGTCCATCAGCGCCAGCAACTGCGCCACCACCCGCTTTTCGACGTCTCCGACCACGTTCTCGCGCTTGGGCGCAATGCAGTCGATCTCGTCCAGAAAAATGATACTTGGACCCTGGCGGGCCGCATCCTCGAAGATCTTCCGCAGGTGCGCCTCGCTCTCGCCGTAAAACTTATGGATGATTTCCGGACCGCTCACCGAGAAGAAGTTGGCCTCGGTCTCGTGCGCGATCGACCGCGCGATCAAGGTCTTGCCGCAACCGGGAGGCCCGTGCAGCAGCACTCCCTTGGGCGCATCGATGCCCAGCCGGTCGAAGACCTCCGGATAGCGCAGCGGAAGTTCGATCATTTCGCGGATGCGGTTGAGCTGCGGCTTCAGTCCCCCGATGTCCTCGTAGGAGGTCACCCGCGCGACGGCTTCGGCCGGCTGCCCGGTCTTGCCCACCACCAGTTGAGTGGTCGGATTGATCAGCACCGGCCCTTTGGGCGTGGTGCTCTCGACTTTGAAATCCGCCCACCGGCTGCCGAACAGCACCGCCCGGATGCGGTTGCCTTCCTGCAAGGGCAGGCCGTCCAGCAGGCTGCCGATGTAATCCAGATCGCGCTCCGCCGGGGTCACGTTGACCGGCGTCAGCACCACCCGCTGCGCGGGACGGCAGGCGATCTTGCGCACCTGGACCGACTCGTCCAGTCCGGCCCCGGCGTTCTCCCGCACCAGCCCATCGAGCTGAATCCGGGACTGCCCGCGGATGTCCTTGTAGGCCGGCATCGCCTTGCAGACGGTCTGACGCTTTCCGGTCACCTCGACAATATCGCCGATCGCCACTTGCAGCTTTTCCAGATCTTCCGGGCCCATCCTGGCAAACGCCCGCCCCACGTCCCGGCTCAGCGCCTCGGTCACCTTGAGCTTGAGCACGGCCTCTTCGGTCTTTTCCATGGCTGCTCCCGCGCCGCTATTTCGCGCACTTGATCTCGACGACGCCGTTGTTGCAACTGACTTGCATTTTCTCGCGGGCAAAACCGGCCGGCAGCAGCACCTCCTTGCGGTACTTCTTGTCGCCCCGTTCGGCCGAGATGGTCAGCAGGTCGTCTTCGACCGCCAGTTGCACGTCGTCCGCGCTGACGCCCGGCATCTCGGCCACCACCAGCACGTGATCCTGCTCCTCGAACACATCCACCACCGGCTCGCGCATCTCATGCACCACGGTGCGCCCGGACTTGGCGTCCTTGCGGATGTTGCCGAACGGCTCGATCCGCGGCTTGTCTTCTCCCAGGCCCACCTTCACGGTGAAGCCGTAGATCCCTTTCACGTCCTTGCCCGAGCCGCGGATCTCTCCGGTTTTGGACATCTCCCGGCCGGTTTCCCCCAGCTCGTTCAGTTTCTCGAAAATGTCGCCCAGGCCCTTCAGTATTCCGCCGAGCCCGAGTCCGACGCCTGCTTCCGAACCCTTGTCCTGGTCCTTGTTCTTCTTCCCCATGGGGTTACTCTCCTTCGATCCGAATACTGTATTCCTTCACTTTGGAATGAATGGTCTTGTAGTCAATGTGCAGCAGGCGCGCGGCTTTGGCCTTGTTTCCGCCGGTCGTCCGCAGGACCTGCTCGATCACTTCCCGCTCCAGACGCCTCGTGTTGCGCTTGACAATCTCCCGTAGCGGGAGGCCCGCCCAATCCCCGTTCGACCCGTTCAGGCCCGCCTCCGGCCCCCCCGCCGCCGCGGTGGCTGGCCGGCGATCCAGATCCAGTTCCGATTCCGTGACCACCTCGCCGGCCAACAGCACCGCCCGGCGAATGGCGGAGCGGAGTTGCCGCACGTTGCCGGGCCAGCCGTGGTCGAGAAGAACTTGCATGGCGGGCGCGGAGAATCCCCTCACCTTCTTGGAAAGCTCGGCGTTGGTGATGTCCATGAACCGCTGGGCCAGGTAAGGGATGTCCTGCTTACGCTCCCGGAGCGGCGGGATGCGGATGGTGAACTCGTTCAGCCGGAAATAGAGATCGCGACGGAACGCGCCGCTCTCCGACAGGCGCTCGAGATCGTCGTTGCAGGCGGCCAGCAGGCGAACGTCCACGCCGATGGGCCTGACGCCGCCCACGCGGCAGATGACCTTCTCTTGCAGCGTCCGCAGAAGCTTGGCCTGGGAAGGCAGCGGGAGGTTGGAAACCTCATCCAGGAAAAGCGTTCCCCCGCGCGCCACTTCGAATGTCCCCGGCTTCTGCCGGTCGGCGCCGGTGAAAGCGCCCCGTTCATGCCCGAACAATTCGCTCTCGAGCAGGGCCTCGGGAATGGCACCGCAATCCAGCGGAATGAAAAGGCCCATGGCACGCAGGCTGGCCGCGTGGATGGCCCGCGCGACTACCTCTTTGCCGGAGCCCGTTTCTCCCTGAATGACCACGCTGAAATTCGCCTTCGCCACCCGGCCGATGTCGGCAATCAGCCGGCTCACCTCGGGGCTGGGTCCGAAGATCTCCCGCAGCGAGCCGTCCTGGTGCGCCAGGCTCGAACTAGCCTCCAGCCGCCGTTTGAGGTCCCGTTCGCCCAGGGCGCGCAGGACCATCCGGACGACCTCCTGATGGTTGAAGGGCTTGGCCAGATAATCGTAGGCGCCGGCCCGCATCGCCTCCACCGCCCCCCGCACCTCCGCGAAAGCGGTGATCAGGATCACCGGCAGATCCTCATCCAGGCGCTTGGCCCGGCGCATCACTTCCATGCCGTCCATCCCCGGCATCTTGAAATCGAGCAGAATGACGTCCGGATGCTCCGACCGGACCAGGTGCAGAGCCGACGGCCCATCGCTCGCCAGGACCGGCGTCAGCCCTTCGCGGCTCACCAGCCGGGCCAGCGTCAAGGCGAGTTCCGGCTCGTCGTCGACAATCAGGATTGTGCTGCCCTTGGCCGGGTTCATCTCGCGGCGCCTCCTTGGTTCCGCGGGGGACCAACCGGGTAGACCACCCGCACATCCGGGTCCAGGCGGCGGTTCACAGCGTGCAGCATCCCCAGAAACAGGATGCCCGTCTCTCCGGCCGCCAGAGTGGCGTTGATGCGAGCGGCAATATAGCGATCGCGCTTCTCCAGCAGCGCATCGCGCGACGCCTTCAGGCGGGCTTCCCTACTGGCAGGGCCCCTGGCGCCGCCGGAAGCCAGGGCCGCGCTGGCCAAGCGATACTCCTCGACCAGGAGTTCCCCGGACTCGGTGCCCATGAGCACCCCGCCCCGGGCCTGCAGCCGAAGCAGCAAGCGGTAATTGCGGCTGCCCGCCTCGGCCAGTTGGGAGACAATCTGCTGCTCCTGCCCGCAAACCGGCAATCCATCCTGATAGACCCGTACTTTGCCGGCCGTTACCGGAAGGTTGTCCACTACGCTCTCGATCCGGTCCCACATCTTCGCCACCAGGCCCGTGTGGCGCGCCAGACCTTGCCGGCCGAGTTTGGACAATTTCATCCTCTCCAATGACGGGCCAAGCCCGCCCATGTCGGCCTGGATATGGACGATAGGGATGTAGACCAGCGTTCTTTCAGGAGTTTCCATACCTGGCGGCACAATCGGTCATCCGAACCCCGGAAGGCCGCTCGGGCGTGGCGCAAGGCATCGATCTCGCCTCGCAAACGGGCTGCGCTCTCGGATTATACACCCACGGTCAATCTCCTTTCCGCACGCTCTTGATTTCCCCGGGGATCCCGCTGTCGGGCCATAGGCGCTAAACCACGCGCCGCGGTAGTTCGGGTGGGGCGGGCTTTGGCGAGGTCTGGCCCAGAGGGAGCCCCTCGCGCGGGCTGAAAACCCGCCCCACTTCGAGCGGAATGCCCGGATCCCCTCGCCCTAGGCCGGAGCAGCCGCGTTGGCTGTCAGACCAATGGCTTCCGCATACTTCAGGTAGGTCTCCACCGAAGCGATGACCACCCGCGCCTCGATCGACAGCAGTTCGATTCCGACCAGGGACACCTTCACCCACGCGTCGATCACAATGCCTTTGTCGAGGATGCGATCCACAACTTCCGCCAGGCTGGAGGAGTCCGTGGATTTCTGCACTTTTGCCATGATTGTTCTCCTTTCTTTCTGGAACTGCCTTGGGACCTTCATCGGCCTGGAAAAGAGTTCCAGGCCGGGCGAGGTGTGGCGCCCACCGGGCGGCGCGTGACACCCGCCGGTTAGGAGGCGCCGGCCCAGGCCCTGCGGGCGCCGGCCAGATCCTTTTGCATTTCGCGCCGTTGCGCGTTCGCTGCGCGCTTCAGGTTGCGCAGGAAAGCGAGGCGTTCGGTCTTGGTGCGCTTGGCCATATCGGCGCGAGCGCTATGGGTGTGGGCGCAGAACTGAAGAACAGATTGGCTGCGATTCATGTGCGCGCGCGCCAGCCCACGCATCATCGCGCCCCGCGCCTCGCGCAGGGCCACGATTTCACCGCACAAGCACGATGCCTTTGTCGAGGATGCGATCAACAACTTCCGCCACACTGGAAGACTCCGTCGACTTCATTTCTCCTTTGGGGTCGTTGCGCGTATCCGCGCTCTATTGCTCGGAAGGGTCGAGCGTTTCGCTCAGCTCATCACGGGAAAGAGCACGGGAAGGGCCACGATCCTCGCCCGGCCTTCTACTGTAAGTGACTTGTTATCTATAGAATAGAGACTAGTACGCGGACCCCGAGGGAACTACTAGGGAATCGGTTCCCTAGCCCCGGCTCCACACAATCGGGGATTGGCGCCGCCGTGCGACCTCCGGATTCTCCGCGGCGGGAGCGCTCTGGCGACCGCGCGCATCAACTCCGCATGCAGGAAAGGCTTGCCAATGAAGTCGTGGATCAATCCCTCCGCCTGGGCCTGCTGGATGGCGGCGGCGTCCTTGTAGTAATAGCCCGAGATCAGGATGATCGGCAGGAGGGGATCGATGGCGCGAATCCGCCGCGCCAGTTCCAGCCCATCCAGATCCGGCAGCTTGACGTCCAGGAAGGCCAGACTGAACGTGCGGCCGCGCATCCGCTCGAGCGCTTCCATGGCCGTCAGTGCCCGTTCCAGGCGGATGGCGCTGGGGCGCAGAATATGCTCCAGCGCCCAACCCGCATCCGGCTCGTCGTCCACGATCAGGCAGGTTGTTTCCCGAGTGTCCATGTCGCTCGTCACAGCGCCGGAAACCTGAGGGTGAAGAAGGTCCCCTGGCCCTCGACGCTCTCGACCTCGATCGCGCCGGAAAGCTGTCTGACGATCGAATAGGAGATCGAGAGCCCCAGTCCGGTTCCCTGTCCAACCGGCGCCCGGGTATGAAAGGGGTCGAAAATGTTGCCGAAA
>JAUYBU010000592.1 GCA_030693045.1 Bryobacterales bacterium
GCGTCGTCGGAGCAGCGCGAGAGCCTGACCAACAGGCAAGTCGCCGAGTTGCCCCTGTCGAGACGGAACGTGTCGGAGGTTCTCAAGCTGTCCAGCGGCGTCAGCTACTCGGGCAGGGGCGCCCGCATCAACGGTATGGGCGAACACAGCGGCGGCGTCACCGTCGACGGTAGTGACGCCGTCGCGACCCCTTCCGAGGGCAACCAAACGGCGCAGTACGATGAGGTGAACTACATCGACGTGATGAGCATCGAAGCGGTCCAGGAAGTGCAGGTCATGAGGGGCATCATGCCGGCTGAGTACGGAGGAGTGATCAGCGGGCAGTTGAACCTGATCTCCAAGTCCGGGACCAATGAATTCCACGGAAGCGCGTTTGAGTACTACCGGACGCATCTGTTTAGCGCGCGGAACCCGTTCCAAGTGAGCCGGGACGCGGCTGGTAACACGATCCGGAAGAACCGCGAGGTATATAACCAGTTCGGCGGCTCGTTCGGCGGTCCTGTCATTAAGAACCGGGCGTTTGCCTTCGGCACCTATGAGGGATATCGGGAATCGGTCTTCGCGCGACTGACCGCTACCGTTCCCTCGGACTCGTTACGGCAGTCCATACTCGCGGCCCTGCCCTTCCCGGAGACCCGAGCGCTCATGGACATCCTGCCTGCGCCGACGGTCCCGCTCGACGCAAACCGCGGGCGATTCGAAGGATCGGGAGGGCGCATGAGGTCCGATAACACGTTGTTGCTCAAGGGCGACCTCCGCGTTACCGACTACAGCAACCTGGCGCTGACCTATACGCGCAGCCGCCCGTTCGCTTTCTCTCCCGCCTACTATGTAGGCGGGGCGAACGACCGGACGGCGACCTATCATCAGGACCGCTTCACCGCCCAGCTCACGAAGGGCAGTTCGAGCTGGGTTTCCGAGACCCGGTTCGGCTACAACTACGCCGACGATACGCGGCTGGATAAGTACTTCACGGTGACGGATTCCAAGAAAACCGAGGGTATCGAATGGCAGCGCCGGGCTCCCCGTCTGGGGTTGCTGGGCATCGGCACCTGGGGCTCCGCTGAAATCTGGATCATGGACGGCGCAAGCTACACCTTCGACCAGAAGATTAGCAAGCACTCCGGCCGGCACTCCTTCAAGTTCGGCGGCCGTCTTATTTGGAACGGAGCTTATCGAAACAATCCGGAGAACGCCTCGTATGTGTTCAATACCCTGGACGACATGCGAGCCAACATCCCGGGCACGACCATCATCTCCTACGGCCAGCACGGACCTCACAAGTCACGCGCTTACGAGATCGGCTTCTTCGCTCAGGACGACTGGCTGGTGAGTAAGAAGCTGACCCTGAACCTGGGAGTGCGCTACGACACTTACTCCAACGTGGTCGTGACGCCGACGGGCGCGGTGGACGTGCGGATCAAGAACCTCGAGCCGCCGGCGCCGGGTGATTGGCCGCTGTTCAAGTTCGGCGCGGTGCGCCCGTTCGAGAATCCCACCAACAAGGACGGGTGGGTCAACATCGGGCCTCGCTTCGGGTTCGCCTACAAGGTCGGCGAGGCCGGCAAGACCGTCGTTCGGGGCGGTTTCGGCACGCTTTTCGCGGCGCCTCCGAGCGCCGTGCTCCGGCAGAGCACGGCCAACCCGATCGTACCTTTCCGGCTCACTTGGAGCCGGACCGAAGGCCAGCGACTGGGCATTCGTTACCCGATGTACAACGAAGATACGCTGCCCATTGCTACAAAGGACGTGACCGATAGCGGCCGGCAGTTGGTCTTCTCCTTGATCAATCCTGGTTTTCAAGACCCTTACAGTCTGAACTTCCAGTTCAACATCCAGCGCCAGCTCGCGTCCCAGTTGATGTGGGAGATCGGCTACGTCGGCGTACGAGGGGTGAAGCTTCCGATGCACCGGTGGTTCAATCAGCCCGACCGTTTGACCGGCATTCGGCCGAACCCACTGCTGATCCCGGGCGGCTACTACGTCGACAACTCGGAGAACTCAGGTTACAATTCACTCCAGACTTCAATCCGAAAGCGGTTCTCCAGGAACTTCTCCTTTGACTTGCACTACACCTGGGGCAAGACGATGGCCTACGCGGGAGCGGATACCGGCACGTATTACCACTCGGACTCCGAGGCGAACGTCCAGGACTTCTTCAACCTGCGCATCGAACGAGGGCACCCGGACTACGACGTGACGCACCGCCTGGTCGCCGACTGGATCTACGAGTTCCCCGGCCTCACCAGTTGGAACGCGCCCCTGCGCGCCGTTCTGGGCGGCTGGCAGGTGACTGGCTTCTTTACCAGCCAGACCGGCGTCCCCTTGCGCATCACTCAAAGCTGCTCGAACAACTGGCTCTGTCGTGTTGACTACGTGGGCGGCGACATTGTATCGAACGGCTGGCAGAAGCGCGAGATCGCAACCGGCTGCCTGGTGGGCGTACACTGCGACGTGCAGTACCTGAACCTGAGCGCTTTTGCCTTGGTGCCCGCGGTTTCGGGCGTCGCCATTCGTCCCGGCAATTCCGGCACCAGCCTGGTGCGCGGTCCCGGCTTCTGGCAGGTGGACTCCTCGATGTCGAAGAATTTCCGGCTGCGGGAGAACATGCGAATGCAGTTCCGCATCGATATGTTCAACGCCCTGAACAAAGTCAACTTGGGCGGGCCGAGCACGGGCCTGTCCACGCCGAGCACATTCGGCCGGATTAACGGCGCGCGCGGCATGCGGACAATGCAGGCGGGCTTGCGGTTGACATTCTGAACCCGAGGTTGACAATGAGCGATGAACTGGACATCAGCCGAAGATCATTTCTAACGCGCAGCGGCATGGCAGTGGCCGCCGCCGCGCAGGGGACGGGCGCGAGGGTCGTGACGATCCTGATCGACCCGTCGGACCAGGTGGCGGCCGCCGCGCCCGCGCGGTGGGCCGCGAAAGAGCTGGAGGAAGCTCTTACGGCGGCCGGATGCACGGTGCAAACACAGTCGCGGATCGGAGAGGCGGCCCCCGGCTCGTTGTGCATCGTTGCCGCCGGAGGCACCGCGCCGCTGGCTCGCGAAGTCCTGAAGGCCGCCGGCATCGGCGCGCCGGACCAGGCGGAGTCGCTGGTCCTGGCGTCGTCGAAGGCCGGCGGGAAACCGGTGCTGGTGGCCTGCGGCGCCGATGCCCGCGGGCTGGCTTACGCGCTGCTTGAACTGGCGGACCGCGTGCGTCACGCCGATCAGCCGCTTGCGGCGCTGGAGGTCCGCAAGCCCATCGTGGAGCGGCCCGCCAATCGGATCCGCGGCATCAACCGCTCCTTCGTAAGCGACGTCGAAGATAAGGCCTGGTACAACGATCGTTCGTTTTGGGAGCAGTACTTCTCGGTGCTGGCGGCGCAGCGCTTCAACCGATTCAGCCTGACGCTCGGGCTGGGCTACAATTTTCCGCGCAACGCGCGCGACGTCTACATGTATTTCGCCTATCCGTTTCTGGTTTCGCCCGCGGGATACAAGGTGCGGGCCTCGGGGCTGGCGGACGCCGAGCGCGACCGCAACCTCGAGATGCTTCGCTTCATCAGCGGCGCGGCGGCCTCGCGCGGGATCGAGTTCCAGTTGGGCCTGTGGACTCACGCCTACCAGTGGGTGGACAGCCCGAACGCCAATTACACCATCGAGGGTCTGACGCCGGACAACCACGCGTCTTATTCGCGGGACGCATTGCGCCTGCTGCTGGAAACCTGCCCCGCGATCTCCGGAGTTACGTTCCGCGTGCACGGCGAAAGCGGCGTGCCCGAGGAGAGTTTCGACTTCTGGAAGACGCTCTTCGACGGCATGGTGAAATCCGGGCGCAAGGTCGAGATCGACATGCATGCCAAGGGCATGGACCAGCGCATGATCGACGTCGCGCTGGCGACCGGCCTGCCGGTGGTGATCTCGCCCAAGTACTGGGCCGAGCACATGGGCCTCTCCTATCACCAGGCCGAGATCCGCGAGCTGGAGCGGCCGCGGGTGGACCGCAAGGACCAGGGGCACATGGCGCTGAGCGCCGGGTCGCGCAGTTTCCTGCGCTACGGTTACGGCGACCTGCTCAAAGAAGACCGGCGCTACGGCGTCTGGCACCGCATCTGGCCCGGCACGCAGCGGCACCTGCTGTGGGGCGACCCGGCGCTGGCGGCCGGCTACGGGCGCGCGTCGAGCTTCTGCGGCAGCGACGGCATCGACATCTGCGAGCCGCTCTCCTTCAAGGGACGCATCGGATCGGGCTTGCCCGCTGGCCGCAACGCGTATACTGACAAGTCGCTGGAGACGGCGGGCGAAGACTGGCGCAAGCACCTTTATACCTACCGCGTTTGGGGCCGGCTGCTCTACAACCCGGATGCCGACCCGGACACCTGGCGGCGATTCCTTCGCAAGCGGTTTCGCGCCGGAGCCGCCGCGGTGGAGAGCGCGCTGGCCCACGCCAGCCGCGTCCTGCCGCTGGTGACCACCGCGCACGGGCTCTCGGGTTCCAACAACACCTACTGGCCCGAGATGTACACCAACCAGCCGATCGTGGACGCCAACCGGAAGCACCCCTACGGCGACACGCCGAGCCCTAAACGGTTCGGCACGGTCAGCCCGTTCGACCCCGAGCTTTTCTCGACGGTCGAGGGCTTTGCCGGCGAAATGCTGAAGGGCGAGCGCAGCGGGCGGTATTCGCCGGTGCAGGTGGCGCAGTGGTTCGAGGACCTGTCGGCGGCGGCGAAGAAGAGTCTGGCTCAGGCCGAAGCGGAACTTGGCGCGAGCGGCGGCCCCGAGTTCCGGCGCGTGGCCGTGGACACAGCGATCCAGGCCGGCCTGGCCGGCTTTTTCGGCGCCAAGTTGCGCAGCGGCGTGCTGTTTGCGATCCACGAGCGCACGGGCGACCGCGAGGCCCTGGAGCAGGCGCTGAAGGCCTATCGCGCCGCGCGCGACGCTTGGGCCGAACTGGCGGAACGAGCGCGGGTGTATGCGCCCGATGTCACCTACGGCTACAGTCCGCAACTGCGCGGCCACTGGCTGGACCGGTTGCCCGCGATTGAGGACGATGTCGCCGATATGGCCAAACTGCTGGAGCAGTTGAAGCCCGGCCAGGAACGGCAGGCGCGCGTGAAATCGGCGGTCGCCGAGGCGTTGAGCCGTTCCTCCCGTTCTTCGACAGCCTGCCGGCACGTATCGCCGGCGCGCTTCAAACCCGGGCAGCCCGTTGAGCTTGAGTTGTCGATCGAGAAGGGCAAGCGCCCAGCCTCGGTTCGGCTGCACTACCGGCATGTGAACCAGGCCGAGCGTTACCGCATGGAAGAGATGCGGGCGCAAGGCGGCCGCTACCGGGCGGCAATTCCCGCGGACTACACGGCGTCCCCATATCCGCTTGAGTACTTCTTCACGGTGCATGAAACGCCGGATGCGGCCTGGCTGTATCCTGGTTTCGATGCGAACCTCTCGAATCAGCCTTACTTTGTCGTGCGGCAGGGGTGAGAAATGAAACGACGCGATTTTCTGAAGACCGCCGGTGTGGCGGCCGGCGCCGCGGCCCCGGCCAGGGCTGTGTCCATCGTGCTCGAACCGGGCGATGCGGTGGCATCCGCGGGACCGGCGCAGTGGGCGGCTAAGGAGTTGCAGGCGGCGCTCTCGGCGCAGGGCGTCCCGGTTCGCCTTCACCAGCGGCTGGAGCAAGCGGCAGCGGGCGACTTCCGCATCCTGGCGGCGGGGGCGGCGTCGCCGGCGGCCGGCGAAATCCTGAAAGCCGCGGGCGTCGCGGCGCCGGGCGGGCCGGAATCGTTGGCGCTCGTCGAAGGCAAGCGGGCGCTGTTGGCCTGCGGCGGCGATGTCCGGGGCCTGGTCTACGCATTGCTCGAACTCGCCGACCGCGCGCGTTACGGCGACCATCCGCTGGCGGCGCTCCAGGTGCGAAAGCCGATCGTCGAAAGGCCGGTCAACACGATCCGCAGCGTGACGCGCCTGTTTTGCAGCGACGTCGAGGACAAGCCCTGGTACAACGATCGCGAGATGTGGCCGAACTACCTTACCATGCTCGCCACTCAGCGCTTCAACCGGTTCAACCTCAGCTTCGGAATCGGCTACGACTTCCTGCGCAACGTCACCGACGGGTACTTCCTCTTTGCTTATCCGTTCTTCCTTTCCGTGCCGGGCTACAACGTGCGGGTCCCGCAACTGCCGGACGCCGAGCGGGACCGCAATCTC
>JAUYBU010000095.1 GCA_030693045.1 Bryobacterales bacterium
CGGCTGACGCCCTACGACTTCCGCCCCACCGGCTATGAGCTGCGCGTAAGCTGGAGCCGCGTCAACAGCTTCTACAGCAACCTCACGCAGGCGCGGAACCGGAACGCCGATTCCTGGGTGATCGATCTCTACGAGGCGCTCTACAAGGAGGTCGGCGCGGCCTATCGCGAGAACCGGGGCCGCACCGGGCCCGTCCCACTCTGCGGGCCGGGCATGACCCGCTCGCCGGCCACCGACCGTGACGGCAAAATGATCGCCTACACCAAGCCCCTGATGGTGATCGCCGACGAATTCTCCAGTTCCACGGCCGACTCGGTTCCGGCCATGCTCCAGGACGCGCGGCGCGCAATCCTGTTCGGCATGCGCACCAACGGCGCGGGCGGGACCAACACCAGCTTGCCGGCAGGCGCCTACTCGGAGGGCACGGCGGGCATGACCCTGGGCCTGATGACGCGCGCCGCGCCCGTGGCGACGCCGGATTATCCCACCACCCGCTACATCGAGAACGTCGGCGTGCGGCCCGACATCGAAGCCGACTACATGACGCGCGAAAACCTCCTCGAACGCGGCCGGCCGTTCGTCGAGGCTTTCACCGAAGCCATGGTGGACCACATCCGGCGCTCCGGCAATTAGAGTAGGACAGGCCCGGCCCAGAGGCCAGAGGGCGCCCCTCCTGTACCACATCGATTCTTATGCTATCTTGGTCCAAAGAGCAGTGGGGAAGTTATGAACCGCCTGATAGATCTACTTCACGAGCGCCAGATGTTCTTTGTCGAACCGGCCCGGACGGTTTGGGAAGTTGCCCGTAATATGAGCGACCTGAATGTCGGCGCCATCCTGGTTCTGGAAGACGGCCAGTTGCGCGGGCTTTTCAGCGAGCGCGATCTGATGACGCGCGTGGTGGCCGCCGGGCGGGAGCCGAAGGAAACTCCGGTCCGCGAGGTCATGAGCACGGAACTGGCAACCATCGAGGAAACCGCCACCAGCGACGACGCCATGGAGATGATGCGGCGTCAGAACTGCCGCCACCTTCCGGTGACGCGCGGGCCGGCGGTGGTCGGCATGATCTCGATGCGGGACCTGATGAATTACGAACTGGAGTGCAAAACCGACGAAATCAAGCACATGCGCGCCTACATTTCCAGCACCGGCTGATGGGTGGCACGAACGCAGCCGCAAGGCTGTGCTACCGCGCGGTTTTTTTTCACAGCTTTCCAGCGCCGGCGGCATCCAATTAGTTGATGGTTCAGAAAACCGAAGCGCGGCTTGTCGCCTGGCGCGACATTGGTCCGGAGGTTCGCCACTTCCTGTTCGAAGTTCCCCAGGTTTCACACTTTGAGTTCGCTCCAGGGCAGTTCGTATCGCTTTCCGGGGAGTTGGGCGGGAAGAGCATAACCCGGGCCTATTCCATCGCCTCGCCTCCCGGCGGCAACCGCTTCTAGTTGTCCTTGAACCGGGTCAAGGAGGGCGTGTTTTCACCGCACCTTTTCGAATTGGACCCCGGCGATACGATCCGGATCAAAGGCCCTTACGGAGTCTTCATCCTGCCAACTCCGGCCAGCGATTCGGTGTTCGTGGCCACCGGCACGGGAATCGCGCCGTTCCGCTCCATCTTGCGGTCACGGCTGCCCGAGGACGCCGTGCATCGGTTCACGCTGCTGTTTGGCTGCCGTCACGAAGCTGGGCTATTGTATCGCGACGAGTTCGCCCAACTCGAACGGGATAACCCGAATTTCCGTTTTCTTCCCACGATTTCGCAGCCCGGCGAGAGCTGGCCGGGGCGGCGCGGGAGAGTGCAGCAGCACCTGGAAGAGGCGCTCGCGGGCCGGCGCGACGTGGACGTTTACATCTGCGGCCTGAAAGAAATGGTGAACGACGTCCGGCAGTGGCTTGCCGGGATGGGCTTCGGCCGGAAACAGATCCACTACGAGAGATACGACTGATCCGTCTCCATGTGGTCCGTCCCGCTGGTTCGTTATAGTTGAGTGGATGTCCCCAGTGGTGGTGCGTGTCGCAATCCTGAGTGTCTCCGCTCTGATCGTGTTCGGGGTCGTGGGGGCCGTTTTGCTGCAAGTTCTTCCAGGACCCCACCGGCCCGCCGACTTTCTGGTGATCGGCACCCTGGCAACCCTGGCTGCACTGGCGGCGCTGTTCGCCGCGATCATCCCCGGCTGGCTGAAGACGCGCGACATCTTCTACAAGCGCCGCCAGAAACCGGGTCCGTAGTAGCGCGGTGGCACTCCCACCAGCTCGCCAGGCGCCGGCAGCGGCTGGAGCGATTCCCGCTCGACTTGCTTGAGCCAATCCGGGACCCTGGGCAAAACGGGCAATTGCCCATGGCTTCCATGAGCCGGGAGCAAGCCGGCACATCGTCCCTGCGGCGCTTTAGTTCCATAGCCACCCCGCGCAGGGCCAGCCGGGCGGCGGCCAGCCTCAGGGAACCGGGAAAATCCAGGGAACGTCCCGTCTGTCCCCACGTTCCCCGTAAACGTCTACAATCGTCTTGATGGTAGTCGAGATCGAAGGCGTCCCGCTGCACCTGGCGCATCCGGATGAAATCCCGGTCAACTGGGTGGGGCAGGAAGAAGTAATGCGGCAGTTGCTGGCCGCCTGGCTGGTGGTGGATCCGCAGGACTTGCCGATGAACCCGCGGCTGATCGGAAAGCCGGGCGTCGGCAAGACCACGCTGGCCTACGCGGCGGCCAAGCGTCTGAGTCGCGAAGTCTACATCATGCAGGCCACGGTCGACACGCGGCCCGAGGACCTGATCGTCACCCCGGTGATCGAAGGCGAGGGCCGGCTGCGCTATGTGGCTTCGCCCGTGGTGACGGCCATGTTGCGCGGCGGCATCGCGATCGTGGATGAAGGCAACCGCATGAGCGAGAAGAGTTGGGCGTCGCTGGCGCCGCTGCTCGACACCCGGCGCTATGTCGAGTCGATCGTCGCCGGCATCAAGATCAAGGCGCATCCGCTGTTCCGCCTGGTGGCCACCATGAACGACGACGCTTCCACCTTCGACCTGCCCGAATACATTCACTCGCGCCTGCAACCGCAAATCCTGATCGATTTTCCGGAGCGTGAAGAGGAGTACCAGATCCTGCACGAGAACCTGCCCTTCGGCGACGAGCAGATCCTGCGCTACGTCACCGATTTTCTCCAGCAGGCGCACATGGCCGACGAGCGTTACACGGTGCGCGACGGCATCAACGTCGCGCGCTTCTGCATGAAGCTGCGCGCCACCGCCAGGGACCCGGCCGGCGGCCAGGGCGCCATGCGGACCGCCATCATCCAGACGCTCGGCGAAGAGGCGCTTCGCTATGTCCCCCGGCTTTGACCTTCCCTCGGATGAGCTGAACAGCCTGCGCCGCGGGCGCTTCACTTACTTCCCGGTGGTGCCGGGTCGTCTGGAGTTCGCCGTCGAATTGCGCCGCGCGATTCTCGCCGGAAGGCCGCCGGTGGTGGCCGTCGAGTTGCCAGGCGCGCTCGAGCCGGCGTATCGAAAAGCGGTGCGGCGGTTGCCCGAGATGTCGGTTCTGGTTTACGAGGAGGGCAAGGACGAAGATCGGGCCGTGTATGTGCCGGTCGAGCCGGCCGACCCGTTCACCGAGGCCATCCGCAGCGGTCTGGAAGTGGACGCCGAGATTCTGTTCATCGAGCCCGACGTCATCGACCGCCCTCACGTGCCGGATAATTATCCGGACCCGTATTCCATCCGCCGCATCGGGCTCGACAAGTACATCGAAGCGTACCGGGTGCATCCGGCGGCTCGCACCGAAGAGATCGCCGAGCACGCCGAGGCGATGGCCTGGAAACTCCAGGGCGCCGATCTGGAGGCCCGCATCCTGGTGGTGGTGTCGCTCAACATGCTCGATGCGCTGCTGGACGCCATGGAGCAGCCGCAGGAGGAGCCCCGCCGCCAGCGCCGCCGCCCGTTGAAATCCTACGACGTGCATCTGCTGAATCCGCACCCGGACTGCCTGGCCGAGATCACGGTCGAGTATCCGTACTTGCAGGCGCGCTACGAAGAGTTCCGCGCCGAAATGGCCGACACAGCGCTGACCGACCGGCAGCGCGCGCAGTTGAGCCTGTTCCGCGACGCCGAGCAGTCCTATCAAAAAAACACCGGCGACAAGATCGAGCACTGGCAGCGCCGGATGATGGCGCGCTACACGCGCAACCTGGCGCAACTGGGCGGCGACCTGGTGGCTGGGCTGTTCGATCTGACCGTGGCGGCGCGCGCGGTGGTGGACGACAACTACGGCTGGGAAGTCTGGGACACGGCCAACCGTTACGCGGCGCAGAAGCAGTCGAGCGAGCTGGAAACGGTGAACCTTTCGGGCGAAGAGGTTTGGATCCACATGCGGAAATTGCGGCTGCGGCGCAGGCTCCCCAGGCCCAAGCAGCGCCTGCGCCCAGCCCATCTCAAGCTCCGTAAGAAAGAGGAGTTCCCGGGCGAGTGGGCCAGCGAGGTCAACGGAAAAGCCATCTGCTCCTACCCTCCCGAAGATTTGGTGGTGGAAGACTATGGCCGTTTCCTGAAGCACAAGGCCAAGAGCCTGCTCTCGGAAGAACGCGTGCGCGTCGAGCCGTTCACGACCTCAATGCTGGACGGCATCGACCTGCGCGAAACCATCCGCAACTGGCACGAGAAGAAGATCTACGTGCGTCGGTTCGACCGCATCGCCGGCGAAGTCGGCGCCGTGGTGGTGATCTTCGACGAGGATCGCGAGAACCGCTACACCTACCACACCACCTGGCTGGGCGAGAATCAGAACGAGTCGGACATGGCCTACTACTCGACCCAGCCCTTCGAGCACATGGTGGGACCGGGCATCGGCCGCGCCGAGTACGGTGGCTTTCTAATGACCCTGCCGCCGCGCCGGATGGTCGATGTGTGGAGCGACCCGGATTACGAGATCGCCGAAACCAAGCCCGAACGCCTGCTGCTGGCCGCGCTGGATTACTCCATTCAGCGCCTCGTGGTTTACGTTGCCGCGCGCCCGCCGCGGTCCATCTACCGGTCCATCGCCGCGCACCTGCGCCGCGCGATTCTCTACGTGCCGATCGGGCAGCTTTCGCCCTCGAAGCTGAAGAGAATCCGCGTGGTTCACGTCCTGGACAGCCACGACCGCCGGGAGGCCGCCAAGGACTATATCTGGTAACGCGCCGGGCGCGGCCAGATCCGGGGGTGCGCGTCCGGTAACGCATAGGCGCTAGAACAACGCAAGCTGGTCCGACGGCCTGGATGGCTGGTGCGCTGGGACGGTTATCGCCAGGAGCTCGTGTTTGACAGGGACGCCCATCTCCCGGAAGCCTTCCTGGGCGTTTGCTGGTGAGAAGGGGACCTCGCGACAGCAATGCGATCACTCCGACGGGTCCGCTTCCAAACGGCGGTCTTCAATGTCGATGCCTGACGACTCTAGCGTTCGGCGGCGGGCGCTGTTTGCCCGTCCGCTGCAACGCTTCGTTAGGCGAAGTCCTCGATACGCTGGTGCAGCCTTCGATGTCCGATACATCCGTCCGGGAGCCTCAGCTATGCTTGACTCCGGCCTCCGCCAAGTATGGCAGCGGTGCGTAGGTAATGATCCGCCATTTGCTTGAACAAAGTCCAATCGTGGGCCACGAAGACCCGCGCAAGCTGCTGCTTCACCTCCTGTTCGACGCTCACTATAATCTCATCGAGCGGTCCAGCGACTCCCGGTTCAGCCGCCCGCGCCTTGTGCGGGACGGCTCGAACCAGTGGTCAGGCGCTTCTCCGCTTTGGCGCAACGCTACGTTGTCGCCGAAAAACCGGCGCGAGAGCCCGTAGCGCCTCGTTCACCGTAGCGCCGTCTGGAAAGACGTCGAGCACCTCCGGATCGATCACTGCAACGTTGGCGCCCGCGGAGTATCTCGCCGCGGTCACACCTCGAACCGCGGCAGAAAAGTCGTACTCTGGTCGCATCGTTTCGCGATCGTCTTTCCGATTGCGACTGCTAGGTCTCTGACCACCCGATTCGGTCCTTCCGCTTGCCGACGCGCGCGGCTCAGAATCGTTTCCGAGCCGCGACCGTGAGGGAGCGGAATCAGCGGTCCAGGCACTAGTCTTGATTTTCACAGCGCCTCCGCTCCCGCCGGGCGGCCCGCCTCGCCGAGATCAGTCGGGTCCGAGGTGGCCGCTCGGCAAAGGCCACCACCAGGAGCCTTTATTGATTCGACATTCCAAGCACAATATACCGCTCCTCGCCAAGGGACTGATCCGGGTCCGGCATAAGGAGGGCCAGTGGATCCCCGAAAATCGTCGATGCCTCGTCGAACGCCACGCCGTGCTTTCGGGCATTGAGTTCCGCCTTCTTGGGCCGACCGGTCGCCTCGCCCAATCCTCCGGGTCCGCCGGAAACAGGCTTCCGCAGCCGGTCGAGCGGGCTGAGCCCCCCGCCCGCCACGGCTCAACACCTGCACGCAGACCATCGTGTTCTCGAAGTTCTTATGCTCCGACGGTTCCTGACCCCAAAGCTCATGCAGCTTTTCGTACGGGCTACGGGGATTAGAGCACGGCATACAGCCCAGCCTGCGCGCGGTGCCCTGACCGGTGGTTCCGCTCCCTGAGATCGTGCAAAAGAATCGTGGGGACACGCCTGCCGGGTGCTCCAAGCGATTGTTTCCATGAAGCCAGCCCGGAGTGTCCCCAGGTCTAAGGTCTGTATGCGGGTTGGGGCCTCACTCGCGCTTCCCCTTGCGAAACAAGACCACGCGTACATCCAGGCCAAGATTCGCCCACTGGGTGTCGCAGGTCATGGCTACGGCGTCCAGGTGACGGGCCATCGCGAGGCAGGCGCGGCCGGCCATCGAGATCCCGTGGGTCCAGGCGAGTGGCGCCATATCCCGGCTCTCCCATGCCAGTTCTTCGTCCCACGGCAGGATGGGCATCGGAAGGGCGCGGAGATAGCGTTCCACCAGGCGCGGTTGGCCTCCCTTGCGGGTCAGCTTGGTAAGGGCTTCGGTCAGATGGACGGCGCAGACGGCGGAGTGGCCCAACACCGCCTGCACGGCCTCCCAGCCGGGTTCGCGGTGAACCAGCGCGATGAGCGCCGAGGTATCGAGGACGTGGAGTGGAAGCTCAGTCTTGGATCTCACGCCGGGCCTCCTGGCGGCGCTCGGCGAGCACCTCGTCGGACCACAACTCATCCGACGGTCCGAGACTCAGGAAATACTCTTGCGCCTGGTGCAGGATCGCCAGCGTGGGTTCCAATACAATGCGGCCCGACGGGCCCGCCGTAATGGTCACCGTGGCGCCAGGTTGCAGGTGAGCCTTTTCGCGAATCTCCGCCGGGATCACGACCCTGCCGGCTTTGTCCACCTTGCCTGTGTAGCGCAGCGCCGAACTCCGTGCCATGTTCCCATTTTAGCGCTTAGTGACATATTACGCTGGAATGGGAGGGTTTGACGGACTGAGATGCAGCATTCCGGTCCGTCGGAGGGAGTGCTTCATGCGATGGGTTACGTAAGACTAGAATGGAGGGGCCCTGGGTCTCTGAAATGGGGGACACGCCTGTGTCCCGGGTTAAGCGATGGGTTGCGTAAGATCAGCCCGGAGTGTCCCCGGAGGCTCGGTTTGCGTAAGGTTAGCCCGGAGTGTCCCCAAATACTGATAAGCTCAACGGAATGAGGAAAGTGGTTTGCCTGTTGGCGCCGATCCTTTTGGCGGGTTTGCTGTGGGCCGAGGGCCGCAAGGCCTGGCACCCCACGGTGGATTCCGCTGCGCAACTGAAGAAGCTGTTTGCCAACCCGCCGGTGGAATACAGCACGTCGCCGTTCCTGGTCTGGAACGGCGAAGTCACCGAGGGCGAGATCGACAAGCACCTGGCGGCGTTCCACGACCAGGGTGTCCGCTCGGTCTTCATTCACCCCCGCCCCGGTCTCATTACGTCGTATCTTTCGGATCGATGGTTTCAGCTTGTCCGCTACACCGTCGATCGGGGGAAGAAGCTCGGCATGGAGGTCTGGCTGTATGACGAGAACTCCTATCCCAGCGGTTTTGCGGGCGGCCACGTTCCGGCCGAGATGCCCGAATCGTGGAACGAAGGCACCGGCCTCATACTGCGGCGCGTCCGGGAACTGAAGCTCGATTCGGCGAAAAAATACCCGGTCATTCTGCGCCGGGACGGCGAAGCGTTCCGCGACGTGACATCGAGCGCCGCCGCGCTGAACGGAAGCTCGGGCGATTTCTATCTGTTCGAGCTCGCCTTCTATGACAAGCGCGCCTGGCACGGCGGCTTCTCCTACGTCGATCTCATTCGCCCGGGCGTTACCGAAAAATTCATCGACATCACCATGCGCGGTTACGAGAAAACGCTGGGCGCCGACCTGGGCCGGCGCGTGCCCGGCATCTTCACCGACGAGCCCAACATCATCCCGCCGCCGGGAAAACTTTCGATGCGCTGGACCCCGGACCTGTTCGCGCAGTTCGAAAAGCGCTGGGGCTACGACCTGCGGCCGCAACTACCCTCGCTGTTCGAAGAGACCGGCGCGTGGCGCAAGGTCCGCCACAACTACTACTCGACGCTGCTGGACCTGTTCGTCGAGCGCTGGGCCAAGCCCTGGTTCGACTACACCGAAAAGCGCGGCATACAGTGGACCGGCCATTACTGGGAGCACGGCTGGCCCAACCCGCAGCACGGCCCCGACAACATGGCCATGTACGCGTGGTTCCACGTGCCCGGCATCGACATGCTGTTCAACCAGTTCGCCGAAGGCGTGAATGCTCAATTCGGCAACGTGCGTTCCGTGAAAGAGCTGTCCAGCGTCGCCAACCAGATGGGCCGGCGGCGCACGCTGAGCGAGACCTATGGCGGCGCCGGCTGGGAACTGCGCTTCGAGGACATGAAGCGGCTGGGCGATTGGGAGTACGCGCTGGGCGTCAACTTCATGAATCAGCACCTGGCCTTCGAAACGCTGACTGGGGCGCGCAAGCACGACTATCCGCCGTCGTTCACCTATCACGAACCGTGGTGGAAGCACTACCACGTGCTGGCCGGCTACTTCGCGCGGCTCTCGCTGGCGCTCTCCTCGGGCGAACAGATCAACAAAATCCTGGTGCTCGAGCCGACCAGTACAGGATGGCTGTACGCATCCCTCGGCGAGCCCAACCCGCGCCTGATGGAGAACGGCCGCGCGTTTCAGGAGTTTCTCAATCGGCTGGAATCGGAGCAGGTGGAATACGATCTCGGCTCGGAGAACATCCTGCGCGACCGCGCCAGGGTCTCGGGCGCAAACCTGGTCGTCGGGCAGAGGCCGTACGGCGTCGTGGTGCTGCCTCCGGGGACCGAAAATCTCGACGCGGCGACGCTGAAGCTGCTGGCCGCCTTTCTGAAGGGTGGCGGCAAGGTGCTCGCTTTCGTCGATCCGCCGCGCTATGTGAACGGAGCCGAAAGCGAGCAGGTCCGCGAGCTTGCCGCGCAGTATCCATCCTCGTGGCTGAAGGCGGACTCGAAGGTTCTCGGGTCCCCGGATTTCGAGATCGCGCGCGCTTCGACGGCCATGGGAAAGCTGTTCCACCAGCGCCGGACGCTCGACGGCGGCCAACTCGTGTTCCTGGTGAATTCGAGCCTCGAAGAGCGGGCGGCCGGCTCGCTTAAA
>JAUYBU010000146.1 GCA_030693045.1 Bryobacterales bacterium
GAGTCCTGCGCCGCCAAAGGCGCCGCGGCCACAAGCGCGACCCAAAACCATCCATGCCTCAAAATTTCCTCCCTTACCCGCCGAAGCCCGCACCTCCGACTGCTTCCATTATCCGCCGGCGGACAGCGACGGTAATACCCCAAAGTGTGACGCCTGCCCGGGGCCGTGTCAAGCTCGGCGCGAGCGCGACACCAGCCAGTCAAGGGTCCGGCTGGATACTCCGCGCGCCGCCGCCGCGTCCATCGGCCGGGCACGGCCCGGTGGCGGGCCGGCGCTCCGGAATTCCGATCGTGAACCTCGACCCGGTGATTTCGGCCGGCGTCGTGGCGGGGCGCCTGGCCGGCGCGCCAGCTCCGGATGCCGCTCCGGTTCCGGGCCGGCCGGCGCGCGATGGCCGGCCGGAGTGACAGCAGTGGCGGCGCGATTTATGCCATACTGCCGTGTGACCCGACAAGATCGTCGCGAACGGCAATGAGCCAATTGTTTCGAGTCTATGCACGCGGGCGTTCCGGCGCTCTCTGGCTGTCGGAGGCCCTGCTGGTGGTGGGCTGCTATCTGGCGGCTTCCTATGTATTTCTCCAGGAAGAGTGGGAAGTCTTTCTGCTGTCGGATTTCGGGCTTGCGCGGATCGGGTTCACGGTGGTGGTGTTCCTGGGCGGCGCGTATTTCGTCGGTCTGTACGACCGGATTCGAGCCGAGTCCCGGGTCTACCTGATCCAGCAGTTTTGTCTGGCCATGGGGATCGCATTTCTGGCCCAGGCGGCGACCCAGTACGTGCGGCTTCCTTTAGGGTTGCCGCGCCGGGTGATGTTGCTGGGTTCTGTGTCGTGCCTGGTCCTGCTGCCGGCATGGCGGGCGCTCTACGGCGGCCTGATTCTCAGGAGCCTGCCAACGGAGCGGATCCTGTTTCTCGGCGCCAGTCCCACCGTGCGCGAGTTGATTTCGCATTTGGGCCAGCATTCCGAATTGGGGCTGCAATGCGTCGGATGCGTGCTTCCGGAAGGACAGCCGGATGCCGATATCCCGTGCGCCGTCTTCGGTTCGCTTTCGCGGTTGCACGAGGCTGTGGAAGAGGCTAAGCCGGACCGGTTGGTGGTGGGCCTGGCCGAGCGGCGCCGGACATTGCCAATCTATGAATTGCTGGACTTGCGATTCTCCGGCGTTCGGATTGACGACGTGGCCAGCTTGTATGAGACGGTGTTTCGTCGCGTGTGCATCAACGAAGTGCGGCCATCTCAGTTGGTCTTCACCTCGGCCCTCGGCTCGCAGCGTTATAACCTGCAATTGCAGGCCCTGTACTCGACGGTGATTGCGCTGGCCGGAATCCTGCTGGCCTGGCCGCTGATGATTCTGGCGGCGGCAGCGGTCAAGCTGAGTTCGCCCGGGCCGATCCTGTTTCGGCAAACCCGGGTCGGATGGCAGGACCGGCCCTTCACCCTGTACAAGTTCCGCTCCATGCAGATGGATGCCGAGGCTGAGACCGGGGCGGTGTGGGCCCAGGAAAACGATCCCAGGGTGACGCCTGTTGGCCGCTGGTTGCGCCTGCTCCGGTTCGACGAGTTGCCTCAGTTGATCAACGTGCTGAGGGGTGAGATGGCGATTGTCGGTCCGCGGCCTGAGCGGCCCGAGTTCGTCAAGAACCTCAAACAACAGATTCCCTTTTACAACCAGCGGCACTCGGTCAAGCCGGGTATCACCGGTTGGGCGCAAATCAACTACGGGTACGCCAGCACGTTGGACGACGCGGCGCGGAAACTGGAGTACGATCTCTACTACATCAAGAACGTCTCGGCGTGGCTGGACTTCTACATCATGTTTCACACGGTCCGCACCATGCTGACGGGACGGGGAGCGCAATAGACCACTGTCCCGCGGAATCCTCTCGCGGCGCGCCGGCTCTTAGGTGGAGGGTTACCATCCCCGTCCTTGCGGCTGCGAAGTGGGTGCCCAGTTCCACCATGGCCATGGCTCCCGAGGCCCCCTGTAATCTCGGACGGCCGGATTTCCCGGGTCCGGTTTGAAACCCTGGCATTTCCTTCATGGACCTTCCCGGCTTCGGCGAGGTTTAAGCGGTTGTCGCCAGTCCCTGCTGCGAGTGGGATCTTCCCGATGTTATCTCCGCGAATCCTTCCCGAGATGCCTGGTCCCTTAGCCGAGCGAGAAGGGGGCTCGGGACGCTCTTTCCGCGCACAATTTGGGTAACATGGATTGATATGCCGGAGTTCTCCTGGCGACAGCGTGTTTCGTGGCGCTTACAGGCCGCTATAGTTCCGAGTCTCGGGTCGTCGCAGGAGTCGTTTTTCGAGACACTGGAACAGTTCCTCACCGCCGCGCCGCTTTGGCTCGATGTTGGCTGTGGACGCGAGCTCGTCCCAAGGTGGCTCCACCCCCGGCGTTTCGCCAGAGTGTCCGAATCCGTCGCCCGCGCCAAGACAATCGTGGGCCTCGATTTCGACTTCGCGAGCCTAAAAGATAACCAGCTCGCCTGCAGGATTCGGGGCGACGCGGGAGCTCTACCCTTCGCTGAGGGTTGCTTCGATCTCGTGACGGCCAATATGGTCGTCGAGCACCTCGAGGCGCCTGTGGCATGGTTGCGCGAAGTCGGGCGAGTTCTCAAACCGGGCGGCGTCTTCGTTTTTCACACGCCGAACATCCTGAGCCCGGCGATCGCCGTCTGCGCGCTAGCTCCCGATTGGATTAAAGAACGGGTAGTGCGCCTGGTCGAGGGCAGGAAGGAGCAGGACGTCTTTCCGACCAGATACCGGCTAAATACGCCTGCCCGGATCAGAAACTACGCCAGGCGCGCCGGGTTCGCAGTCGAACAGCTCCGCACCGTCTGCACATCGCCATTCACTCAGTTTCTAGGCCCGCTGGTAATTCCGGAGCTCATCATGATCCGCTTGATAATGACGCCTCCATTGGCCTTTGCCAGGCCAGACATCGTTGCGGTCCTCAAGAAACTGTGAAACCAACATTACTGCCGCTGCCTGGGTTCAGATGCCTGTCGGCATCTCAAGGGAGCGGTTTGCGGCAACCCGCCGATTCGTCGGGACCACCTCGATGCGGTGGTCTGGAAGGAACTCCCGCGGCTGTTGGGAGATCCCGGCATCATTCAGGAAAGACGGCATTGGGAAGGTCGAAGTTAGGGCGGTTAAGAAGGTTGAAGCCGCCGGTCCGCCACCTGTTTCCCCAGCAGCTCCCGGATCTGCGACTCGAGCGGTACTCCGACAGCGAGGGCCTGCACGACAGTTGGGCGGCCGGCGTCGCTCCGGGCAGGGTGGTTAATCCGGGTGGTCCTCCGGAAGCGGCCCCGACGCCCGCCCCGAGGCGACGGCCAGCAGTCGATTTTCCGTGCCGGGACGGTGAAATCCGACAATTCCTGCCGATATGAAGTTTGGACGACTGTCTGGAATGAGAATACCGACCCGCCAAATCGCGACCGCCGGTCGCTTCGCCGCGGTCCTCTGGTGGACCCTCGCGATACCCGCCGCGGCCCCGAAGGCGCCGCCTGAACCCGAAGTGCTGACCAGTGCGGCCCAGGTGCGCCGGCTGACGCTCGAACAGGCCGCCTCCAAACTGCCGGTGCGCGTTCGGGGAGTGATCACCTTCGTCGGCCCCGCGAAAGGTTCATTCTTTTTCCAGGACGCGAGCGCCGGTATCTACGTGGAGTCGAAGCGGCCGGAGCTGGTGCTGAAGGCGGGCCAGTTGGTGGAGGTGGAAGGCGAGAGCACGGTGGGCCAGTTCACGCCGAACATACGGGGGACGAAGCTCGGAGTGCTCGGCGACGGTTCGTTTCCGGCGCCGAAGAAGGCTTCTTTCGAAGCCATGGCGTCGGGCCGCGAAGCGGGACAGTGGGTCGAGGTTGCGGGCATCGTCCAGGCCGCGACGACCACCACGATTGATCAGTTAGGCTTGGTCATCTCAAGTGGCGGCCGGCAGTTCCGTGCCCGGCTCGACAACGCCGCCGGCGTCAACCCGGACGGGTACGTCGATGCGGAGGTGCGCTTACATGGCGTCTGCGGGAGCCGTTTCAACAAGAGACGGCAGTTCACCGGCTTTCGCCTCCTGATCCCGGCGCCGGAGCATCTTTTCATCGGCGCGCGTTCGCTCCCGGACCCTTTTGCGGCGCCTTTGCACAGGGTCGGCGCCTTACTCCGGTGTGCCTCCGACGCCGCCCCGGGCCATCGCATCAGGGTCGCGGGTGTAGTGGTCCTGCAGCGATCCTCCGGCGTGGTTTTCATCCGGGACGGGGACGAAGGACTGCGTGTGGACTCGTCGCACGCCATCCCGCTCGAACCAGGCGACAAAGTGGAGGCGGCCGGATTCGTGGAAGTGGGAGAGTACGCACCGGTGCTGCACAACGCGCTGTTACGAAAGGTCGGGCGGGACGCGGCGCCCCAGGCGCGCGCGGTGAACGCCGAGCGTGTCCTGGACGGCGACTTCGACGCGGAACTGATTACGGTCGAAGGCACTTACGTCGACCACATGGAGCGCAACGACGATGAAGTGCTGACCATGCGGGCGGGCAACCGGGTTTTCGAAGCCTGGGTGCCGCGCGCGCGGGGCGCGCCGGGACCGCAGGCGCTGCTGCAGCGTGACAGCGTGCTGCGCCTGTCCGGTATCTGCGTGGTACAGGTAGACGAGAACCACGCGCCGCGGGGGTTTCGGGTCCTGGTCCGTTCGGCCGCCGACATTGCGGTGTTGCGGGAGCCTCCCTGGTGGAGCGCCCAGCGCATTCTCGGCGCGCTCGGGCTCCTGGCGCTCATTTTCCTTCTCACTCTCGGCTGGAGCGTGATGCTGCGGCGGGAGGTGCGGCAGAAGACGGCCACGCTTGAGACCACCCTGGAACGCTACCAGCAGGCGAAGGAGGCCGCCGAGGTCGCCAACCGCGCCAAGAGCGAATTTCTGGCCAACATGAGCCACGAGATCCGAACCCCGATGAACGGCATCATCGGCATGACCGACCTGGCCTTGGGAACCCCCCTGACCGCCGACCAGCACGAGTTCGTCACGGGGGCCAGGAACTCGGCGGAACACCTGCTCGGCGTCATCAACGACATCCTCGATTTTTCGAAGGTCGAGGCCGGCAAGTTCGAACTTCAGCCCGCGGCTTTCGACATCCGCGCCGAGATCGGCGAAGCCTTGCGCATGATCGCCGTTCGCGCTCACGAAAAAAGCCTCGAACTGGCCTGCGATGTCGAGCCGGACGTTCCCGAGCGTCTGGACGGCGACGCCGGCCGCCTGCGCCAGGTGCTGCTGAACCTGGTCGGAAACGCAGTCAAGTTCACTGACGCCGGCGAAATCGTTCTGCGCATCCAGTGCAGCGGGGAAGCCCACGATGCCGGCGTTTGCAGGCTCCATTTCTCGGTCCAGGACACCGGTTGCGGCATCCCGAAAGAAAAGCTCGCCAGTGTCTTCGAGCCGTTCGTTCAAGTGGAGAGTTCCAGCCGCCGCCGCCATGGCGGTACGGGCTTGGGCCTGACGATCTCCTCGCGTCTGATCGGCCTGATGGGCGGGCGCGTCTGGGTGGAAAGTGAACCGGGCAAGGGCAGCACATTCCACTTCACGGTCAACCTCGGAATCGCGCCCGCCGGGGACTCCCGCGAGGCGGTTCCCAAAACCTCCCTGGAGGGCCTCCGGGCGCTGGTGGTCGACGACAACCACACCAATCGCCGTATCCTCGAAGCCCTCCTTACGCGCTGGCGGGTGATCCCGGTCCTTTCCGACAGCGGTTCGGACGCGCTCGAAAAGATGGCCCAGGCGGCGCGCGCCGGGAGTTGTTTCGATCTGGCAATCCTGGATGTGAACATGCCCGGGATGGACGGCTTTGAACTAGCGGCCGCGATTCGCGACAATCCGGCCACGGCGCCGCTGCCGATCGTGATCCTCACTTCCGCCAGCCAGGTCGGCGACTTGGCCCGTTGCCAGCAACTCGGAAGAGCTGTCTACCTCTCCAAACCCGTCATCCAGCCCGACCTGCTCCAGGGGATGCTGAGGGCCCTGGCGGAATCGGAGGAGGGCCGTGGCGTCACGGGTCTGGCTCCCGCGTCCTCGCTAGCCGGCATTTGCCAGCGACCGCTCAGGGTCTTGCTCGCCGAAGACAACGCGATCAACCAGAAGGTGGCCTTGCGGCTGCTCCGGAATCGAGGCCACATCGTCACCCTCGCCGCCAATGGAAAGCAGGCCGTCGAGGCCGTCGCCGACAACAGCTTTGACGTGGTTCTCATGGACGTCCAGATGCCGGAGATGGACGGGTTGGAAGCCACCATGGCGATCCGGGCCCTGGAGCGGGCCGTGGCCGGCGGCGAGGGTCCGCCGCGGAGGATCCCCATTGTCGCCATGACCGCCTATGCCATGGCCGAAGACCAGCGGCGATGCCTGGAGGCCGGCATGGACGCCTACGTCCCCAAGCCCATCCGTCCCAAAGACCTGTTCGAGTGCATCGAGCGCTTTTGAGCCCTTAGCAGGGTGCCTGGCGGTGGAGCCCGTAGCGGGGCGGCAGGGCGCGTCGCGGCCGAAGGCTGTATGATTTAGGTTTGATCGTCACCCTCACCATGAATCCGGCGATCGACCGGAATGTAATGGCCGATCGCCTGGTTTTCGAAGACCGCGCCTACATCCTGGCGACTCGCGAGAGCGCCGGCGGCCGGGGCGTCAACGCCTCCTGCGTCATCCATGCGTTCGGAGGCCGGACGCTGGCGATCGCGCCTTATGGGGGCAAGTCGGGCCGCCGGTTGCAGGAACTGATCGGGGCGTGCGGGTTTCCCGTGAAACTGGTGAAGATCCGCAACCAGATCCGCACCAACCTGACCATCAGCGACAAACAAGGGCTTACGGTGAAGCTCAACGAGGCCGGCCCCAGATTGAGCGGGGAGGAACTGGCGCGGCTTGAGAAGACGGTCACCACGGCGCTGGCAAACGCAACCTGGCTCGTGCTTTGCGGCAGCCTTCCGCCCGGCGTCCCGGACGATTTCTATGCCCGGCTGATCGCGGTGGCCCGCGCGCGCGGGGTCAGCACCGTGCTGGACACCGACGGGGAAGCGCTGCTGGCGGGTCTGGAGGCGGGCCCGACGGTGGTGACTCCGAACCAGCAGGAGGCCGAACGGCTGCTGAGCCGTGCGCTTCTGACGCGAAACCACTTCATCGAGGCCGCGACGCGAATCCGGGACCATGGCGCCGAGTCGGTGGTCCTGTCGCTGGGCAGCCGCGGCGCCGTCGGTTCGTTCGAGGGCCGCCTGTATGAGGCGCTGCCGCCTCGTGTGGACGCCGTGTGTCCGATCGGCGCGGGCGACGCGCTGGCGGCCGCCTTTGTCTGGGCCATGTCCCGGACCCGCGACTTTCCCGACGCCATCCGCTGGGGCGTGGCGGCCGGCACGGCATCCGCCCGGCTCCCCGGTCTGGCCTTCGCTTCCCTCGACCAGACCCGGGCGGTTTATGAGCAGGTCGAGATCCGCTCCGCGTAGCTGAAGTCGGGCTGCGCTTGCGCGACAGAAACTGGGGACACAAACCATCGCCTGGTCTGAGACACAGGCGCATATCCCACCACGCGCCGCATCCGGGGCGTGGCTATGCCGCGCCGTGCCACTGGGGGGCTGCGATTGCCGTTACTTTGCCGCGGGCTTGAGGGTGAGCGGGGAGCCTTCGCGGATTTCGTCGGAGGCGCGGCGGACTATCTGGTCGCCTTCGGCTAGGGGGCCTAGGACTTCGACCAGGTCGCCGGCGGGCGCGCCGCGGGTGACGTTGACGTATTCGGCCTTGCCGTTGCGGGCGCGGATGACGAAGCTGCGTTCGGTGGTGGTGACTATGCTGGTGGGCGGGGCCAGGAACGAAGAGGCTGCGCGCCGGACCGGCCATTGCACTTCTGGATACATTCCCGGCGCTAGCGCGCCGTTGGAGTTTCCCACCTCCAGTTCCACGGCCATGGTGCGGGTTTTCGCATCGAAGGAGCGGGCAAAGCGCGCCACCACGCCGGAAAAGGTCTGTCCCGGCCATGACGGCACGGTGAAGTTTACACGAGCGCCCGGAGCGATCCCGGACACATCCGGTTCGGGCACCCCCACGACCACGCGCAGGCGGCTCAGTTGCTCCAACTCGAGCAGCGGCTCGGTGCCCGGGCCCGCCAGCGCTCCGGGATGCGCGTAGCGCGCGGTGATTACGCCGTCGAAGGGCGCCGTAATGGTCAGGTAGTCCTCGAGCTTGCGGATGGCGTCCACCGCGGCGCGCGCCGCACGCAGAGAGCCCTCGATCGATTTCTGCGCCGCCTGTGCCGCTGTCAGCGCCTTCTCGGCCAGTTCCAGTTCATGGCCGGCCACCGCACCCGGCGTCGCCGAGGCGGCTTTCAAGCGCTGGTAGGTGGACTCGGCGGCGAAGATTCTGGCCTCGGCCTCGGCGCGCTGCGCCTCGACGGCCTGCGCCTTGGCTTCGGCTTCGGCCAATTGCGCCGCCATCTCCGGCGCCGCCAGAACAGCCAGGGCTTGACCGGCTTTGACCGGAGAGCCGCGATCGACTGCGACCTTCTCGACGAAGCCTGTCACGCGCGCGTGCAGGGCGACTTTCTGGTAAGGCAGGATCTCGCCCGGCAGGCGGGTCATCCGCTCCAGCCGCTTCGACTGCACCTTCACCAGCTCGACCGTCTGCGCCGAAAGCGCCGAGACCGCAAGAACCGCAACCAGAGTGCTAAACACAGCACCCGAATTCATTGCGGATCTGTGAAACCGCTCCCTCACGGTCGCGGCTCGGAAGCCAGATCTGAGCCGCGACCGTGAGGAAGCGGACCCGCAATCACTTATGACGCAACGTTTAACCAGCTTCATAGTATCGACTCGTCGGATCGTCCGGATCCAGGGAAGGCGCCAGCGCTTTGCCCTTGCGCTGGAGAATTGCATAGACCGAGGGCAGCACGGTCAGGGTCGCGAAGGTCGCCAGCGCCAGGCCGCCTATGACGGCGCGTCCGAGCGGCGCCGATTGCTCGCCCGATTCACCCAGGCCCAACGCGATCGGCGTCATGCCGGCCATCATCGCCAGGGCTGTCATCAGGATCGCGCGCAGACGGCCGCGGCCGCCCTCGAGCGCCGCCGCCATCGGCGTTGCGCCTTCGCGCCGGCTCATCTCGGCGAAGGTCACCAGCAGGATGGCGTTCGCCACCCCGATGCCCACCGCCATGATCGCGCCCATGAAGGATTGTACGTTGAGCGTCGTGCCCGTCACCCAAAGCATCAGCACCACTCCGGCCAGCACCGCCGGCACGGTTGAAATCACCGCTAGCGCCAGGCGCACGGACTGGAAGTTGGCGGCCAGCAGAAGAAAGATCACGGCGACCGAAAGCGCCAGGCCGGTGCGCAGGCCTGTACTGGTTTCCACCAGCGCCGGAATCTGCCCGCGCACGGCGACCGTCACGCCGCGCGGCGCAGCGCCCACGCGCTTCAGCGCCGCGCCAATCTCTTCGGCCGCCTGGCCCAGCGGCGCGCCGTGGATGTTGGCGGTCAGGCTCACGACGCGCTGCATGTTGTAGCGCTCGACCAGGCCCACGGTCAGGCCGGTTTTGATTTCGGC
>JAUYBU010000188.1 GCA_030693045.1 Bryobacterales bacterium
CTGGCCGGGGTTCAACCCCTGGCGCCGATTCAGCGCCGATACGTCCGGCGCGACGGCGGCGAGGCGCTGCTGGAAATCCACGACAGCCTGGTGAGGAACGCGGCGGGCGAGATCGCCGGCATCCGCTCCGCCCTGCTGGACGTCACCGAGCGCAAGCGGGTGGAGGAGGCGCTGCGGGAGAGCGAGCGCCAGTTTCGCGAATTGTTCGAATCGTCATCCGACGCGCTATTCCTGCTCGCCGCCGATACGGGCCAAATCATCGAAGCCAACAACATGGCGTCGGCGCTATTTGGCTACAGCCGGGATGAGTTGCTCACCAGGAAGAGCACGGACATGTCGGCGGAACCCGAGGAGACGCGCCAGTGCACCCAGGAGACGCGGACAAAACCAGGTCAGGTCTTCAAGATCCCGCTGCGTCTTCATCGCAGGAAAGACGGAACCGTCTTTCCCGTCGATATCACCGCCCGGTCTCTTATCAGGAAGGGACAGGCGGTGCTCCTGGTTTCCTCCCGCGACATCACCGAACGCAGGCGCGCCGAGGAGGCGCTGCGGGCGAGCGAGGCCCGGTTCGACCAGTTGGCCGAGCAGAGCGGCACCGTCGCCTGGGAAGTGGACGCCCAGGGCCTCTATACCTATGTCAGCCATGTGTCGGAGGCCGTTTGGGGCTACCACTCGGCCGAATTGGAAGGCCGGATGCACTTTTACGATCTGCATCCCGAACAAGGACGCGAGGCGTTCAAGACCGCGGCCTTCGCGGTCTTCGACCGGAAGGAGCCGTTCCAGAACTTAGTTAACGCCGTGGAGCGGAAGGATGGCCGCCTGGTATGGGTCTCCATCAACGGCCTCCCCCTGCTGAACCCCGACGGAACCCTGCGGGGCTACCGCGGCGGCGACACCGACGTCACCGAACGCAAGCGGGCCGAGGAGGAGTTGCGCGAGAAGGAATACTCACTCAGAGAATCGCAGGTCATCGCGGGCTTGGGCAGTTATATCCTGGACATCCCCACGGGGTCGTGGAAAAGTTCGGCCGTGCTGGATGAGGTGTTTGGGATAGACGCGGCATACGAACACACTGTTGAAGGATGGGTCGCTCTGATCCATTCCGGCGACCGTACAACAATGGCCGACTACCTTCGAAACGAAGTTATTGGCCAGGGGCGGACTTTCGACAAGGAATACCGCATCATCCGTCACCGCGACCAGGCCGAACGCTGGGTGTACGGACTAGGCAAACTCGACTTCGATACCCACGGGCGTCCCCTGAGCATGCGCGGCACGATTCAAGACATCACCGAGCGCAAGCGGATGGGGGAGGAGTTGCGAGCGAAGGAGCATCTTCTGTCCGAATCGCAGCGCATTGCCCATGTCGGCAGTTGGAGCTGGGATCTGACAAACGGCATAAGCGCGTTGCAGTGGTCGCCGGAAACGTACCGTCTTCATGGAGTCTCGCCGGATACCTTTGTCCCGTCCGCCGAAACGTTTCTGAGTCTGATTCACCCGGACGACCGCAGTTCCATGCAAGCCTGGCTCGGCGCTTGTCTGGCAGGCGAAGAACCGCCCGGGCTGGAGTTTCGCACCAACCTGCCCGACGGCAGTGTCCGCTATATTCACGGTTACGGGAATTTGGTGCGGGACGCCGAGAACAAACCGATCCGCATGGTCGGCGTCGCTCAGGACATCACCGAGCGCAAGCGGGCGGAGGAGGAGATCAGGGCCAGCAAGGAGGAGTTCGACCGCTTTTTTGCGCTGATCCCCGACCTGGCCGCGGTCGCGTCCGCCGACGGCTTCTTCAAGAAACTCAATCCCGCCTGGGAGAAAACGCTGGGCTTCTCCATCGCCGAATTGCTGAGTCGACCCCTTGAAAGCTTCATCCTTCCCGACGACGTGCTGACGACCCGCCAGGAAATCCTCAGCCAAGTCAATGGCGAGGGCACGACCGGATTCGTGAATCGGTACCGGACCAAAGCGGGCGGGTACCGCTGGGTGGAGTGGATGGCGACTCCGGTGGTGGGCGGTTCCTGGCTCTACGCGACCGGAAGAGACATCACCGAGCGCAAACAGGCCGAGGAGCGCATCAATCGCTACCTTGAGGATCTGGAGTCGGCCCGCGAAGTGCAAGAGAAAAACAGCGCCGACCTGGCGCGGATGGTCGAACAACTGGCGGTGGAGAAGGACCGCGCCGAAGCCGCCACTCGCGCCAAGAGCGAGTTTCTTTCCTCGATGAGCCATGAGATCCGCACCCCCATGAACGGCGTCATCGGGATGACCGGATTGCTATTGGACACGCCGCTGAGCCCGGAACAGCAGGGCTACGCGGAGGTCGTTCGCACATCCGGCGAATCGCTGCTGGGCATCATCAACAACATCCTGGACCTCTCCAAGATCGAGGCCGGCAAACTCGATCTGGAGGTGGTTCCCTTCAACTTGCACAACGCCCTGAAAGACGTGGTGGAACTGCTGGCGGTGGCGGCCCGCGAGAAGAACCTGGAG
>JAUYBU010000382.1 GCA_030693045.1 Bryobacterales bacterium
TATCAGACCATCTGGTTCGACCACGGCGCGACGCCGTCCGCCGCGACCTACGCTTATGCCCTGCTGCCAGGCTGGGGCCGCCAGGACACCGCCGCCTATGCCGCCGCGCCGCCGTTCCGGATTGTCGAAAACAGCGGCGAAGCGCAGGCCGTCGCCGACGCATCGCTCAAGCTGCGCGCGATCAGCTTTTGGAACAACGCCGTGAAGACCGCCGCCGGAGTCACTTGCGATAAGGTGGCCTCCGTACTGGTTCAAGAGAGCGATGGCGCGCTATCGGTCGCCATCGCCGACCCGACTCAGGTCAACGCGGGCACGATCCGCATCGAAATCGACCGCGCCGCGACCGGCGTCGTCGAGCAGGATGCAACCGTGACGGTCGAGCAACTTGCGCCCTCGATCCGCCTGCTGATCAACGTCCGCAACGCCCGCGGCAGAACTCACCGCGCGCGGTTCGAACTGCAGATCGCGCCTTAGCGCGATTTTTCCACGGAACGCTGTCGCCGAGCGGCACTCCGACCCTGATGGCTTCGGCCATAATGGAGTCATGACCAAGACGCTCCAAGCGGTTTACGAAAACGGCGTGCTCCGTCCGCTGGAGCCGCTGCCGTTGAAAGAGCATCAACGGGTCACGGTCACCGTTTCCGACCCCTCCGAGCGCTGGCTGGACCACGAGTACATGGATAGGGTCAGGAAGGATGTCGCGGCGATGGGACCGGCTCCCAGCCTGGAAGAGGTCAGGCAGGCGCTTGCGAAGATCCCCGGCAGGCTTTCCGATGATATCCGAGCTGAGCGCGAGATCCGCTGATGGCAGGCCACTTTCTGGATTCGAGCGCCCTGGCAAAGCTCTATCACGCAGAGGTCGGATCCGCCGTCGTCGAGGAACTGGTGCTGCGCTCTGCTGCGTCCATTCTTATCTCCCGCCGCTCGGTAGTTGAAGTTCAGTCCGCGTTCTCAGGAAAGGTTCGATCGGGCGTGATTTCGGCAGGAGACGCGGCCGGCCTGCGCCGCCGTTTTCTGGAAGACATCGCGAACGGGGTCTTCAGAGTCGTTGCGGTGACGAGGGATCATTACGACCAGGCCGGAGAATTGGTCGAACGCCACGGGGCCAGTCTTGGCTTGCGCACACTCGACTCGCTTCAACTCGCGGTTGCGCTGAGCTTGCACCGCGGCGGCGTCAGCGAAACCCTGGTGACTGCCGACAAGGTCCTCTGCAAGGTTGCGGGGGTCGAAGGAATCCCGTTTACGGATCCGGAATCCGCGGCGCTTCCAGGCCCGGCCTCTTAACCCAGCCGCAGGATCTCGTCGGCCCCTTCCGGACGCTCCAGGCCGCGGTAGACGATTTTGAGCAGGGGCGGGGCGGCGATGGTCGTCGCGACGGCCATGAAGACCACGACGCCGTAGATGGGCTGAGAGATCGCGCCCATGGCCAGGCCCAGTTGCGCGACCACCATGCCGACTTCGCCTCGCGGGATCATGCCGACGCCGATTCTTAATGCGTCCGCGCGGCCCAGCGGCCACGCTCCCAGACCGCAACCGATGAACTTCGACGCCAGCGCCGCCAGCAGGACGATGGCGGCCAGGGCCATCGTCGACGGGGTCCGGAAAACGCCGGGGTCGACGTGCAGCCCGATGCCAACCAGGAAGAAGGGAACCAGCAGTTCGGCCGTGCCGTTGGTGAAGTCGCGCACGCGCTGCCCGACGCTCTCGGCCAGCGCCATGCCGGCGAGAAACGCGCCCACGATCGCCGCCACGCCGATCCAGATCGCCAGAAGCGACAGCGTGAACAGGAAGATCAGAGCCAGCGCGAATTCCCCTTCGGCGACCCGCAGCGACGCCTGCACGCGCGGCACGATGCGCCCCATCGCCCGCGTGCCCCACTTGGCTACCAGCACCACGAACAGAACCGCCATCAGCGCCGTCAGCCCGATCTCGATCGGGTTCACGCTGCCGCGCGCCATTCCGCTCACCAGCGTCAGGACAAGCAATCCGAGGACATCGTCAATCACCGCGGCGGCCAGAATGATCTGGCTCGATCGTTCCCGCAGCAGTCCTTTGCTGGAGAGCACCTGGGCGGTGATGCCGACGCTGGTGGCCACCATCGCCGCGCCAACGAAGATCGCTTCGATGCGCGGCGCGCCCCAGGCGGTCAGAATCGCCCAGCCCAGAAAGAACGGCACGATCACTCCGACGGTTGCGACCACCGTGGCCGTGGCGCCGATCTTCAGCAGCTCCGAGGGCTTCACTTCCAACCCAACGCGGAACAGCAGAAACATCACGCCCAGGTCGGCCAGGATTTTGAGGAGGTCCGTCGGAGAGATCCAGGCAAGGACGCCGGGACCGAGAATCACACCGGCCAGAATTTCACCGACGATGCCGGGCTGGCCCAACCGCTCGAGCAGTTCGGCCAGCAGTTTGGCTGAGCCGAACACCAGCAGCATGGCGAGAGGAATCCGTGCCGCTTCGGCCGAGCCATCGCCGAGAAAGAATGCGAGGAATGAAAGATCCGGAGCCGGCATAACCTACCACCATACCGCCAACACCTTGACCGACGCCTAATTCGGGGACAGGCTACGAAATCCCGAAACTCCGGAGTTTCGGGATTTCGTAGCCTGTCCCCGAATTAGCGTTTCGGACCGAAGTAGGCTACGATGCCGGCGAGCAGCGTATCCTGGCTCTTATGAACGCCCGTGGAAGCCCCGCGGTCGAAGAAAGGCCTGTCGGACCAGTCGCGCCGGTACTCGGGCCGCATCAGGATGCCCTCCCGGATCTTGAACTCGGCCGTGAGCGTGAACTCTTTCAGTGACTGCGGGGTGCCCGTGGCGAAGCCATCCGCGTCGCTGAACCACTCCAGACGCGGACTGAGCGCCAGCCAATTCTTCGGCGCGAATCGGGCCGCGCCGGCGATGCCCTTCCAGGTGTCGCTGCCGCGCGAGATCCGCCGCTCCGCGCCATAGTCCACGTTCAGGTAGAAGTTCATCTTGGGGTGGGGGGTCAACAGCAGCGTCGTATCGTACAGACGCCGGTAACCCCTGTTAGAGTCGAGTTTCTCCGGGCCTAAGTAGTAGGTATGCGACCAGGTGACTTTCGACGTGGCCAGCACCCCTGTCAGTCCGACGGTCTTGCCGCTGTTATTGTCCCGCACGTTGTTCCAGCCGTTGACCAACTGCACTCCGGCCGTGAAGTACTTGTGGAGTGGCATCGAAGTGCGGAGTCCGAAGTGATAGTAAGGAATCGCCCAGGAGAAAAGCAGTGAGCGGGAGTAGTTCCAGTTGCTGTTGGTTCCGATGACCTCCGCGCCGGCGGAGGTCACGAACTTCCCGAAATCGGCCTGAAATCCTTTGGCCTGCTTCGGTTTTACGCTCACGAAAACCTGTTCGATGTTGCGCATCACGGCCAGGTCTCTTTCGCTGGAGTGGACGATGTCGAAGGCGCGGCCGAAGCCCAGATCGATGCGGACACCGACCGGATCGGGCGCGTGCTCCAACGTCAGCTTGGCCATGTTCAGGCTGAGCCGGTTAGCCTGTACGTCGAAGTTCCGAAGTTGGTTAGTCCGTGAGGCCGGATGATTGAAGCCCAGACTGTAGTAGCCGTCCATCAGACCGCTGAAAGTGAGCGGACCCGCGCTCCAGGGGCTCGGCGCCGCAGTTTGAGCCTGGGCCGCCAGTGCGGACCCGAGCAAAGCGGCCCCGGCGCAAACACACTTCAAGGGCTTCATATTGGCAATCTCCTGGTTTGGATGAGAAATGCAAACCGACGGGGTAAGCGGGAACGACTGAGTTCGGGACCATTCTACTGTCAACCGGGAACATCCGACAAATAGATAATTTCAATCGCGCTCATAGAAATGTTTCGTTTGAGTGGCGGCGGCGGCCGGTGCATCATGGTAAGTGACTGGCCCCGTTTGCATCACGAGGCCGCCCTGTCCGCGGTATTGCCACTGGGTAATTATGAAATGAAACGAATCATCTGTCTGTTAGTCCTGCTATGCAGCGTCCTGGCGGCGCAGTCTCTCCAGAGCGTGGACGCCCGGCTGGCGGCCATGGATACGGCGGTGAAGGCGGCGCAATCGGCCGGCGACAACGCCTGGATGCTGGTTTGCTCGGCCCTGGTGCTGATGATGACCGGTCCGGGCTTGGCGCTGTTCTACGGCGGCCTGGTGCGCAAGAAGAATGTGCTCGGCACGATGATGCAAAGCTTCATCATGATGGCGCTGGTGACCGTGCTGTGGGCGTTTGTGGGTTACAGCCTGTCGTTCGGCGAATGGAGCGCCGTCGTGGGAGATCTGCGATACGCGTTTCTGAACGGCGTGGGCGCCGCTCCGAATGCCGACTACGCGGCCACCATCCCGCAGCAGACCTTCATGATTTATCAGTTGATGTTCGCCATCATCACGCCGGCCTTGATTACGGGCGCTTTTGCCGAGCGCATGAAGTTCAGCGCCATGCTGGTCTTCATGACGCTCTGGTCGCTGCTGGTCTACTTCCCCATGGCGCACATGGTTTGGGGGAAAGGCGGGTTCTTGAACGCCTTCCTCGGCGGAAGAATTCCCTGCCTCGATTTTGCGGGCGGCACGGTGGTGCACATCACCTCCGGCGTGTCCGCGCTGGTGTGCGCTCTGTATCTCGGCAAGCGGCACGGATATCCGCACGGCCAGATCAAGCCGCACAGCCTGGTATTGAGTTTCATCGGCGCGTGTCTGCTGTGGGTGGGCTGGTTCGGATTCAACGCCGGCAGCGCGTTGGGCTCGTCGGCGCTGGCTACCAGCGCTTTCGTGGCGACGCATTTCGGCGCCGCCGCGGCGGCGATTGGATGGGTGATCGCCGAGTGGATCAGAACCGGCAAGCCGAGCGTGCTGGGCGGCATCTCGGGCGCGGTGGCCGGACTGGTGGCGATTACGCCGGCTTCGGGCTTCGTCAAACCGATGCCGGCGCTGCTTATCGGCTTCGCGGCGGGCGTGGTCTGTTATTTCATGGTCGCCGCGGTGAAGATGAAGCTTGGCTACGACGATTCGCTGGACGCCTTCGGCGTTCACGGCGTCGGCGGAACATTGGGCGCGCTGCTGACGGGCGTCTTCGCCACCAACCAGGTGAACGATGCGCTCAAGGATGCTTCCGGCAAGGCGCTGCCGCTTGGCTTGGTGGACGGCAACGCCGCGCAGGTGCTCAGTCAGTTGGCCGGCATTGCCATTGCCTGGGGGCTGGCCATTGTGGCCACGCTGGCGATTCTCAAGTTCTGTGACGCCATAATCGGATTGCGGGTCGAGCGCGATCACGAGATCGAGGGCCTGGATCTGAGCCTCCACGGCGAGGAAGGTTACAGCTTCGACTCCTAAAGAGGAACAGACATGAAGAAAGTGGAAGCCATCATTCAGCCGTTCAAGCTCGAGGAGGTCAAAGAGGCCTTGATCGGCATAGGCATCGACGGTATGACGGTCAGCGAAGTTCGCGGGCACGGCCGGCAGAAGGGCCACAAAGAGGTCTATCGCGGCCAGGAGTACCAGGTCGACCTGTTGCCGAAGGTGAAGATAGAGATAGTAATTCCGGCCGCGCGGCTGGACGAGGTGGTCCGGACGCTGGTTTCGTCGGCGCGCACGGGCAAGATCGGCGACGGGAAGATCTTCGTCTTCGACGTGGCCGACGCAATCCGCATCCGGAACGACGAACGTGGTGAAGCCGCTATCTGATGCCGCCCCGCTGCTGGCGAGCCGCACGCTCGCGGTGGACCGGAATGTAATCCAAAGCCACCAGGAGTACTTGCGTCCGGGTTTCTCCGAAGGGCTGGCCGTGGTGGCTGTCGGCGGATTCGGGCGACAGGAGTTGTTTCCACATTCCGACGTCGATGTGCTGGTTCTGTTCGAGAAGGAGGCGGCGGTCGCGGCATCGAAGAACACCATGGCCGCCTTTCTTCGGTCGCTTTGGGACCAGCGGCTGAGAGTAAGCCATTCCGTGCGCACCGTGGCCGAGTGCTGCGAGTTGCACGAAGGCAACATCGAGCTCAGTATCAGTTTGCTCGATCACCGCTTTCTGGCCGGCGACCGGAGCCTTTACGAGAAACTCGCGGACCGGTTGCCGAAGTTCCTGCACGCACAGCGGCAGAACCTGATCCGGCGCCTGGGCCTGCTCACCCGCGCGCGCCACGCCCGCTACCGGGACACCATCTATCACCTGGAGCCCAACATCAAGGAGACCCCGGGCGGACTGCGAGATCTGCATCTGGCGTGGTGGCTGGCGAAGTTGCGGCAGGTGCTGCCGGAGACGCCGGAGGACGCTCGCCGGTTCCTGCATTCGGTGCGCTGCTTTCTGCACCTGCAGTCCGGCAGAGACAATAACCTGCTGAGTTTCGACGCGCAGGAAGAGATTGCCGGGCCGGGCGGCGCGGCCGATTGGATGCGCGAGTATTTGCGCCACGCGCGCCGGATTCACCGCTCGGCGATGCGGTCGCTGGAAGCCAGTGAAGGCGCCGGCGGGTCGCTGCTGGCGCAGTTCCGCGACTGGCGCGCCAGGGTTTCCAACGCCGACTTCACCGTCGCGCGCGAGCGGGTCTATCTCAAGTCTCCGCACGGATTCCAACCCGACCCGGAACTGGCGCTGCGGCTGTTCCGGTTCGTCGCGCGGCACGGTTTCCGCCTGGCCGCCGACACCGAGCGGCGGCTCGCCGAACATCTCCCCGCACTTCGCGCATGGTTCGCGCGCGGCGGCGCGCTCTGGCCCGCGCTTCGGGAGATCCTCGAATTGCCGCACGCGGTGCTGGCTTTGCGCGAAATGCACGACACGGGCGTTCTGGGCGCGCTGTTTCCGGAATGGGAGCGGATCGACTGCCTGGTGGTCCGCGACTTCTATCACCGCTACACGGTCGACGAGCACAGTCTGGTCGCCATCCAATCGCTGGCCGAACTGCGAGCCACCGAAGATCCGGCACGACGCCGTTTCGTGCTCCTTCTGGGGGAAATCGAACACCCCGCGGCGCTCTACTTCGCGCTGCTGTTCCACGACACCGGGAAAGGCTCGGGCGTTGTGCCCCACGCCGGCGAGTCGGTCAAGCAGGCCGAGGCGGCGATGGAGCGTATCGGCATGCCGGCCGCGGACCGCAAGGCGGTCCGCATGCTCATCGATAGGCATCTGGACCTGTCGGCCATCATGACGCTGCGCGATATCGACGACCGGGCAACGGCGCGAGCCTTGGCCGGCCGCATTGAAACCGTCGAGCAATTGAAGAGTCTCACCCTGGTCACCTACGCCGACATCAACGCCGTCAATCCCACCGCCATGACCCCCTGGCGGCTCGAGCAACTCTGGCTGGTCTACCTGGCCGCGCACCGTGAGCTGACCCGCGAACTCGACATGGCCCGCATTGAGGCGTCCGCCGCTCCGCCGGAGATGGCCGATTTCCTGGAGGGCTTTCCGGTGCGCTACCTGCGCACGCACTCGGAGGCCGAGATCGCCGCGCACTTCGAGCTGGACCGCGCGTGCCGCGTCCTGGGCGTGGCCGTGGAAGTGAGCCGGCGCAACGGGGTTTACCAGTTGACCGTCGCGACGCGAGACCGCCAGTTCCTGTTCGCGTCGCTGGCGGGCGCGCTATCGAGCTTCGGCATGAACATTCTGAAAGCGGAGGCGTTTTCCAACCGGCAGGGCCGGGTCCTGGACACCTTCGCGTTTGCCGACCCTTCGCGGACTCTCGAGTTGAATCCGCCCGAGTTGGATCGCTTGCGCCTGACCATCGAGCGGGTGGCGCTGGGGAAGGCCGATGTCAGGGAGTTGCTGCGCCGCCGCCCGGCGCCCGCGCCGCCCAGCCGCGAGGCGCGCATCCGCCCCAGCATCGGGTTCGACGATGAGGCCTCGGCGGGCGCGACCCTGGTCGAGATCGTGGCCCAGGATCGCCCGGGGCTGTTGTACGATCTGGCCAGCGCCTTCTCGGAAGCGGGCTGCAACATCGAGGTTGTGCTCATCGATACGGAAGCGCACAAGGCCATCGACGTTTTCTATGTCACCCGCGACCACCGCAAGCTCGACCCCGGCGCGCAGTCGGCGCTCGGCGAGCGGCTGCACTCTATACTGGAAGCAGGGGGCGGCATCCATGTGTCTGGCAATTCCCGGTAAGATTCTCGATCTGGAGCAGGAGGGCGAAAGCCGCCTGGCGCGCGTCGAGTTCGGCGGCATCACGCGCAAGGTCTCGCTCGACCTGGTGCCGGAAGCGGGCGTGGGCGACTACGTCATCGTCCACGTCGGGTTCGCCATCAGCAAGCTGGACGAAGAAGAGGCGCACCGCACGCTGGAACTGCTGGAACAGATGAGCGCGCTCCAGGAGGACGAACCGGCGGAGACCGCGGGAGCCTGACGTGCACGAGCTGAGCATCGCGCAGTCGGTGGTGGAAGCGGTGGAGAAGGAACTCGAGAGCCAGCCGGGCGCGCTGTTGCGAAAGATCGGCCTGCGCATCGGCGAGTTGTCCGGCGTGGATCCGGATTCGCTTCGCTTCTCCTGGGAATGCCTGACGCGGGAAACCGGATTCGAGGGCGTGGCCCTGGTCATCGAGACGCGAGCCTGGCAGCGCCGTTGCCCGCCCTGCGACATCGTCTTCGCGGTGTCCGACTACCAGACCGTCTGCCCGCAATGCGGAACCCGGGAAACCGAACACGCGGGCGGCAACGAACTGGACATCGCCTACCTGGAATTGGAAACGCCATGACGCAGATTCCCATGGAGCGCAAAGTGCTCGGCGAGAACGACCGGATTGCGGCCGCGCTGCGCGAGGAGTTCCACCGCCGCGGCATTTTCTGCCTGAACCTTATCAGCTCGCCCGGCGCCGGCAAAACCCTGCTGCTGGAGAAGACCCTGGAAGGCTTCGCCCCGGACCGGCGCGTGGCCGTGCTGACCGGCGACATACAGACCGACAACGACGCCCGCCGCCTGGCCCGCTACGGCTTCCCGGTGCAGCAGATCACCACCGCCGGGGCGTGCCACCTGGACGCGCGCATGATCGAGCGGCACCTTGCCAACTGGGACCTCTCGACCATCGGCCTGCTGCTGATCGAGAACGTCGGCAATCTGGTCTGTCCCACCAGTTACGATCTGGGCGAAGATGCCAAGGTCGTGATCCTGAGCGTCGCCGAAGGCGACGACAAGCCGCTCAAGTATCCCGGCATCTTCCACCGCGCCGAACTCCTGGTGCTGAGCAAGATCGACCTGCTGCCCTACGTTCCGTTTGACATCGCCGCCGCTCGCGACAACGCGCGGAAGGTGAATCCGGCGATCGAGATCGTCGAACTGTCGAGCACCACCGGCGCGGGGCTCGACGCATGGCGTGCATGGCTCGACAGGCGGGCTGTACACTAGGTTTCATGACTGGGCCAACGGATACCACTCGGCGAAGTTTCCACACCTCTGTCATCTACGGACTCTGGGCCTTGATCGCGGGCGCGCTTTCGCTTCCCGCCGCGATCTATCTGCTCCTGCCCCCGCGGGCGCGCAAGGAGGACCCGTGGGTCGAAGCCGGCGATGTGACGCAGTTGCCGTTGCGGGCTCCGGAAGAGGTTGTCTTCCGGCGCAACCGTGTGGACGGGTGGAAGATTACCAGCGAGAAGGTCACCGCCTGGGTGGTGAAGCTATCGGAAAAGGACGTGGTGGCGTTTGCGCCGCAGTGTACGCACTTGGGCTGCAATTATCACTGGGACGCGCGGCAAGGAAATTTCCTCTGCCCGTGTCATAATTCGGTGTTTTCGATCGACGGCAAAGTTCTGGCCGGGCCCGCGCCGCGCCCGCTCGACCGCTACCAGGCGAAGGTGGCGGATGGAAAGCTGCTCCTCGGGCCGGTTGGGGAGGTCAAATCATGATCCGCCCAATCTGGGAGTGGCTCGAGCACCGCACCGGCGTCGAGACCGCGGTCAAGAGTTTCTTGTACGAGGAGATCCCGGCTTCAACCGGCTGACGCCAGGTGCTGGGGAGCGTCGCGATCTTCTGCTTCCTGGTGCAGGCGTTCACCGGAATCCTGCTGGCGTTCAACTACGCGCCCACGCCGGGCGAGGCCTACAACAGCCTGAAGTACATCGTCACCGAGGTCGCCGGGGGCCGCCTGATCCGCGGCTTGCACCACTGGGGCGCGAGCATGATGGTGGTCGTGGTGATGCTTCACCTGGCGCAGGTGTTCCTCTGGGGCGCTTACAAGAAACCGCGCGAGACCACCTGGATGGCCGGCGTGGCGCTGCTGCTGCTCACCTTCGGCTATGGCCTCACCGGGTATCTTCTGCCGTGGGACAACCGGGCCTACTGGGCCACCGTCGTGGCGACGCAGATCGCCGCTAAGTCGCCGGG
>JAUYBU010000443.1 GCA_030693045.1 Bryobacterales bacterium
TCCCCTCTGTCCCCGGTTTCCTCTGTCCCCGGTTTTCTGGGGGCGGGCGGATGAGGTTTCCGCTGTCTTTGACGGCCGGCATGGCCGGCTACATCGCGAAGAACAAGTGGCGGCCGAAGCCGGAGTGGCAGGTGAACGCGGCGGTCGAACCCGGCGCCGCCAACCCGTTCCGGATCATCCGCTCAGGCGGCGAGCGGCGCGCGGAGCGGCAGCCGCACCCGATGATCGGCAAGCGGTTTCCGCTGGTGCTGATGCTGGAACCGCTGCACACCTGCAACCTCACCTGCACGGGCTGCGGCCGGATTCGCGAATACGAATCGACGATCACCGAGCGCCTGAGCGTGGCCCAGTGCCTGAATGCCTCGGACGAGTGCGGCGCGCCGATCGTTTCCATTTGCGGCGGCGAACCGCTGCTGTATCCCGAGATCGGCGCGCTCACCACCGCACTGCTGGAGCGAAAGAAGCACATCTACCTGTGCACGAACGGAATGCTGCTGCGCAAGCGGCTGGGCGAATTCAAGCCCCATCCGCGGCTGTTCGTCAACGTCCACCTGGACGGGATGGAGAAGACGCACGACCGGGCGGTGGAGCGCGAGGGCGTGTTCGGCGAAGCGATCGACGGCATCCGCGCCGCCAAGGAGGCCGGTTTCAAAGTCTGCACCAATACGACCGTCTACAAGGAAACCGACATGCGCGAGATCCGGGAGCTGTTCACATTTCTGAGACAGCTCGGCGTGGACGGGCACATGATCGCGCCGGGATATGGCTACTCGGCGGTGAACGACCGCGAAATCTTCATGACCCGCGACGACGTGCACGAGAAGTTCCGGGACATCGACGAGACCCAGAAGGAGTTTCCGCTCAATAATTCACCGGTGTATTTCGATTTTCTGAAGGGGGAGCGCGACCTTCCCTGCACGGCGTGGGGCAACCCGACTTACAACGTGAAGGGTTGGAAAAGCCCCTGCTACCTGATTACGGACGCGCACTACCAGACCTTCGAGGAGTTGATGACCCGGACGCCGTGGGAAAACTACGGACATCACGGCGACGATCCGCGGTGCGAGCACTGCATGATGCACTGCGGGTTCGAGCCCTCGGCGGCCCTGGGCATCAACGCCAGGTTCGGCGACAGCTTCAAGCTGTTGCTCTGGGCGCTGCGATAGCACGGTGAGACCGACACTCGTCACCGGGGCCAGCGGGTTCGTGGGGTGGCATGTGGCCCGGGAACTCCTGGAGCGTGGCCACCGCGTTCGCGCGCTGGCGCGGCCCGCCAGCCGCATCCGGGAACTGGATGTGGAGACCGCGACGGGCGATCTGCGGGACCCGGCGTCGCTGGAGCGGGCAGTGGCCGGCTGCGGGCTGGTGTTCCACGTCGCGGCGGATTACCGGCTGTGGGCGCGGCGTCCGGAAGAGCTTTATCAGTCCAACGTCGAGGGCACGCGGAATCTGCTTGCCGCGGCCGGGCGGGCGGGCGTCGAAAGGGTAGTTTATACCAGCACGGTGGGCTGCATCGGCATTCCCAGGAATGGCGTGGGGGACGAGGACCAGCCGGTGTCGCTCGAAGACATGAGAGGGGCGTACAAGCGCTCGAAGTTCCTGGCCGAGCGGGTGGCCCTGGAGTTTGCGGCGCGAGGGCTGCCGGTGGTGATTGTGAATCCCACGGCGCCGGTCGGCGACCACGACGTCAAGCCGACTCCTACGGGAAAGGTCATCCTGGATTTCCTGCGAGGCGGAATGCCGGCGTTTATCGACACGGGGCTGAACCTGGTGGATGTGCGCGACACGGCGGTGGGGCATGTGCTGGCGGCGGAGCGGGGGCGGCCGGGGGAGCGGTATATTCTGGGTTGCCAGAACCTGACGCTGGAGCAGATCCTCGGACGCTTGGCGAGGTTGGCGGGACGAAAGGCGCCGACGGCCAGGATTCCTTGGGGCGTGGCGTACGCATTCAGCCTGTTCAGCACCGGCTGGGCGCGGTTGGCGGGCGGGGAGCCGCGGGCGCCGCTGGACGCGGTGAGAATGGCGCGCAAGAAAATGTTCGCCTCGCACGAGAAGGCGCGCCGGGAGTTGGGCTTTGAACCGCAGCCGGTCGACGGCGCGCTGAAACGCGCGGTGGAGTGGTTTCAGGGAAATGGTTACTGTTGAGCCGGGACGATGGCGACGATCCTGCTGGTGGCGGCCGAGGGGATGGAGTTCGCGGGGCTGGCGCGGCGCATTGGAGGCGAGCGGCTGGACTGGCCCATCGACTATGCGCGCCGGGCGCGGCGCGGAGCGGACCTGTGGCTGATGGCGGCCAATGGCGCGGGTCCCAGGCGGGCGGCGGAGGCAGTGCGGGTCGCGGCGGGGCGCGAGAAGCTGGACCTGGTAGTCAGCGTGGGCTATTGCGGGGGTTTGGACCCGGCGCTGAAGGCGGGACAGATTGTGGCGGCCGGCCGGGTCGAAGCGCCGGAAACGGGAGAAGTATTTTCGGCCGGGGGGTTGCTTGGCACACAAAGGCACGTCCGAGGTAGTATCATTTCCATTGATCGATTTGTGCAGACCGCCGAAGAGAAGAGGCGGTTGCACGCGTCCGGAGCTGTCGCGGTCGAGATGGAGGCCGCCGGAGTGGCGCGGGAAGCACGGGGACTTGGCCTTCCCTTTGAGTGTGTGCGAGTGGTGACCGACGAAGCGGAGGAAGGCTTCATCATCGATTACAACGCCGCCCGGGACGCCAGTGGGCGTATCCGGAAGGGCCGGGTTGTGCGCCTGGCTCTCGGCCGGCCCTGGCGAACCTTCCCCGAACTTCTCAGGTTTTACCGGCGCTGCCGCCAGGCGTCGGAGGCGCTCGGAGAGTTTCTTGCAGACTGCGAACTTAATGTTTGAGGCGCCGGCGCGGATGCGCGCGGCGGTGTACCGGGGCAACGGCTCGGTGCGGGTGGAGGAGATTCCCACCCCGCGGATCGGGCCGGGCGAAATGCTGGTGCGCGTGGAGAGCTGCGGGATCTGTCCCACCGACCTCAAGAAGATCGGACACAACCTGCTGGATCCGCCGCGGGTGTACGGCCACGAGACGGCGGGTGTGGTGGCGGCGGTTGGCGAACAGGTGCGGGGATATTTTCCGGGCGACCGCGTGGTGGTATTTCACCACGTGCCGTGCCTGGGGTGCTTTTACTGCGAGCGCAAGCTGTACGCGCAATGCGAGATCTACAAGAGAGTGGGCATCACGGCGGGCTTCGAGCCGGCCGGGGGAGGGTTCGCGCAGTACGTTCGGGTGATGGACTGGATCGTGCCGCGGGGGGTCGAGAAGATCCCGGAGGGAGTGTCGTTCGACCGCGCCTCGTTTGTCGAGCCAATTAACACTTGTCACAAGGCCGCCGAACAGGCGGATCCGCAGCCCGGCGAGACGGTGGCGATCCTGGGGCAGGGGCCGATCGGGCTGATGTTCACGATGCTGGCCCGTCGCAGCGGGGCGCGGATTGTGGCGACGGACATGATTGGGAAGCGGCGGGAACTGGCGCTGCGGTTGGGCGCGGAGTTCGCCTGGGACCCCAGGGAAACCGACGTCGCCGGCCAGGTGAAGCGGCTGACGGGGGGGCGGGGGGCGGACCTGGTGATTGTGGCCGCCTCGGCGCAGGCGGCGGTGGACCAGGCCATGGCCTGCTCGCGGCCCGGCAGCCGTATTTTGTTGTTCGCCCAGACCTCGGACACCGAGCGCGTCGAGGTGTCGGGCGCGGCCGTCTGCAAGGACGAGCGGAGACTTTTTGGCTGTTACAGCGCCTCGGTTGACCTGCAAGCCGAGTCCGCGCGGCTGGTATTCTCGGGCGAACTGCCCGTCGAGGATCTGATTTCGCACCGCGTGGGGCTGGATGAGATCGGGAAGGGTTTTGAGCTGGCGTTGCATCCGGACGCTGAATCGTTGAAAATAGTGGTTCAGCCACAGAGGTGGTCACAGTGAGCACCCAGATGATGGCGGCCGTGCTCTACGGCAAGGAGCAGTTGCGCGTGGAGCCGGTAGCCGTACCGATGATCGGTGAGGGCGACCTTCTGGTGAGGGTTCGCGCTGCCCTTACCTGCGGCACCGATGTGAAGGTGTTCCGGCGGGGCTACCACGCTCGCATGATCGTTCCGCCGGCGCTGTTTGGGCACGAACTGGCCGGAGACATCGTGGCCGCGGGCGGCCGGGTGAGCAGGTTCCGCACCGGCCAGCGCGTGGTGGCGGCCAATTCGGCTCCGTGCGGGGAGTGTTTCTACTGCGGGCGCGGGGCGGAGAACCTGTGTGAGGATCTGCTGTTCAACAACGGCGCTTACGCCGAATACATCCGGATTCCCGGACGCATCGTCGAGCGGAACACGCACGCCATTCCGGACCACCTGAGCTACCAGGACGCGGCGCTGATCGAGCCGCTGGCGTGTGTGATCCGGGGGCTGGAAGAGACCGGCGTCCGCCCGGGCGACGACCTGGTGGTGATCGGCCTGGGGCCGATCGGTTTGATGTTCGTGCGTTTGGCGAAGGTCGCCGGC
>JAUYBU010000515.1 GCA_030693045.1 Bryobacterales bacterium
CACTTCACGTGTTGGCCGCCACCGCGTCGGTGGCCTTCAAATCCCGAGCCGCACTGAATTTGGAGAACCTCGCGCTACGGCAGCAACTCGGCCTCCTGCATCGCTCGGTGAAGCGGCCGAAACTCACGTCAGCCGATCGACTCCTCTGGGCGTGGCTATGCGAAGTTTGGAACGATTGGCGATCAGCCTTGGTCATCGTCAAGCCGGAAACCGTCATTGCCTGGCATCGGAAAGGCTTCCGGTTGTTCTGGACATGGAAGGTCCGGCGCGGGCAACCCGGCCGCCCGCCGGTCTCGAAGGAAACCCGAGAACTGATCCGCAGGATGAGCCGAGAGAATCCCCTTTGGGGCGCTCCGCGCGTTCACGGCGAACTTCTCAAGCTTGGCATTGACGTCGGTGAGACCAGCGTCGGCAAGTACATGGTCCGCCACCGCAGGCCTCCATCGCAGACTTGGCGCACGTTCCTGGAGAATCACGTAAAGAGCCTGGTCTCAGTGGATTTCTTCACGGTGCCTACCCTCCGATTCCAGGTCCTGTACGTATTCCTTGTGCTCGCCCACGACCGGCGACGAATCCTCCATTTCGGCGTCACGACACACCCCACCGCGGAGTGGACCGCCCAGCAGCTACGAGACGCCTTCCCGTGGGACACCGCGCCACGCTATCTGTTGCGTGATCGGGATCGCATCATTGGTGATGACTTCACGAAGCAGGTCAAGGATATGGGCATCAAGGAAGTCCTTTCTGCCCCGCGATCTCCTTGGCAGCGAGCGTACATCGAACGCCTGATCGGCACCCTCCGCCGCGAGTGTCTGGACCACGTGATCGTCTTCAACGAAGCCTCGCTGTATCGGCATGTGAAGTCATTCACGGCGTATTATCACGAATCCAGGACGCACCTCTCGCTGGGCAAGGACACGCCGGAACCGCGGCCCGTGCACCCGCCGAAACTCGGACCCGTCGTCGCTATACCGCAAGTTGGCGGTCTTCACCACCGGTACGAGCGGCGCGCAGCCTGAATTTCGTAGAGCTCCACCCGAGCCCCTCTCGGGGACAAGTGCACCTCGAATTGGGTCTTGCTTGAGCATCGAGCCGCCGTGCGCTCGCCAGCGGCAAATCTGGGGTGCCCGAAGCGGCGCAAAACAGGCCGCCGCAGTCTCGAAGCCGACTTGCCGCGTGCCTTCGAGCCGCGATCAGTTTCCACCGACGCAGATTCTGCTGCTTACGGGGTTTGCGAGAGGCACAGGCAGTACGGCCCGGGAACTGTGGAGGTTGTTGGAAGTAGGAAACGGGGAGCCGAAAAAGGGGGCGCTGTAATGTTCCCGTATTGTTCCCCGAGGTGAATTTGAAGGTTCTTGGCCACTGCTAAGTGCTTTAGAATGTGGTGGCCAGGGACGGAATTGAACCGCCGACGCCAGCCTTTTCAGGGCTGCGAACCGCCAAAGTTATCCACCCTGGTTTCAGCAACTTAACTAGTTCAGCAGGCCGAAAAACCGGCCTGTAAGTGCAACCAAGTGCAACCAACGGCTCGTTCGGGAGTGCTCAGTAACGGCTGTAGGGAGATCTGATTTGACATCCAGCAGGAGCCTCAGGAACGCCCCTGTTCTCCGGAACTGCGCTCCCCGCGCAGGGCGGAGGACCCCAGACTGGTTCGACACGGAGCCGGAGCGGGAGACGGGACTCGAACCCGCGACGTCCGGCTCGGGAAATCGGCCGTAGGTTGAAAACCCAGAACATGGCGTCTACGGCGTCAGTAGAGGGCGATAGAAGCCTTCCTGTTTCAAAGACTTGCCCCGGAGCTGTTCTTAGCGGAGCAGAAATGGGGCAGAACTCGTCGAAACCTCAACACGGCAACCTTTCGGCGTCTCAACGTGCCGTCAACCCGCTCTTGACTGCACTCAGTTGATCATGCGGGGCCGGCGCCTGGGGGCATGGGCGGCTGGGGCCAAATGCCGGGGTCTTGCAGAGCTTCCCGGCCGAAGTATCCCCAGGCTGAGAGTATCCTCAGAAACATCCGCAGGATTGCTATAGACTTCGGGCGCGAGAGTAGTGAAACTGGAATCCGTGGCGGCCTTGCCGCGCCGTGGTGATCGCATGGCCTTGATGCCGCACAACATGGAGGCAGGAATCATGATTCCATCCACTACCAGAGCCTGGTTGTCAGCGTTTTCCGCTGCGATTCTGGGCGGGCTGTTCCTGTTCGCTCAACCGGCCTCTGGAGCGCAGAGCCGGCGTCCCGCGCCGCTGCAGAGACTCAAGGTCAGTCCGGACAAACATTTTCTGCTGAAGGCGGACGGCACGCCGTTTTTTTATCTTGGTGACACGGCCTGGGAGTTGTTCCACCGCACCGATCGCAAGCAAGCCGCGATGTACCTGCAAAAACGCGCGGAGCAAAACTACACCGTGATTCAGGCGGTCGCGGTCGCCGAGCTCAACGGCCCGGACGACCCCAACTCGAATGGCGATCTTCCATTCATCGACAGGGACCCTGTGCGTCCCGCTGTCACGGCCGGCGCGAACCCGGCCAATGCCCAGGAATACGATTACTGGGATCATGTCGAATACATCGTGGACGAGGCGAACCGGCGCGGGCTCTACATCGGATTCCTGCCTACCTGGGGCCGTTGGGTGGTCGGCGACAAGGAAGGAAAAGACAAGCTCTTCACGCCACAGAATGCGCAGGCATACGGCGAGTTCCTGGGCAAGAGGTTCGGGAAGAAGGGGATTATCTGGATCCTCGGGGGCGACCGCACCGCCACGGGTTTCGAAGAGGTCTGGCGCGCCCTGGCCCGCGGGATCGCCATCGGGGTAGCGGGCAAGGAGGACTACGACGCGGTCATGATGAGCTTCCACCCGCGGGGCGGAGAGACGTCATCCACCTGGTTCCACAACGATGCCTGGCTGGACTTCAACATGCACCAGACGGGTCATGGGCTGGCAGACACCGTCAAGCCGTGGCTCCGCATCGCGAAGGACTACCAGCGGACGCCGGTGAAGCCGGTGATGGACGCCGAGCCGCTGTATGAAGATCATCCCCTGGCGTTTCGCGCCAGAGAGTTGGGCTATTCGTTCGACGCGCACGTCCGGCAGCGGGCATATTGGGATGTTTTCTCGGGCGTCTTTGGCCACACCTACGGGAACCACTCGGTGTGGCAGATGTATGCTCCGGGCAGGCGGCCGGTCAACGGCCCGCTTCTTGCCTGGTATGAGGCCATCCACCGGCCCGGCGCGGCGCAGATGCAATACGTCAGGACCCTGATCGAATCGCGCCCCATGCTTTCGCGAGTGCCCGATCAGTCGATCGTGACCAGCGCCCTGGAGGGCGCGGACTACATCGCCGCCACCCGCGGCGACGTGTATTTGTTCGTCTACACCGGCCAGGGCCGCCGATTCACCGTCAACCTGGGCAAGATCTCAGGCGCTCGCGTGAAGGGCTATTGGTATAACCCGCGCACCGGGACCTCCGCTGTTATCGACACGTTCGACAACTCGGGCACACGCGAGTTTGTGGCTCCCGCGGAGGGATTCGGCGCCGACTGGGTGCTGGTTCTCGACGACGCGTCGAAAGACTTTGGCGCGCCGGGTGTGGTCCGGGGCGCCGGCGGCGCGAATTAGCCCGGCGCAGGAGCCGGACAGGTAGGGACTCCGGCCGCCTGAACGGCGTCTCCTCGCCGCGGGCCGATGCGCGGGGCGATTGCAGCAGTGCGCCCCTGAAGCTGACCCTTGTCCCGTACTATGCCTGGAACAACCGGGGCGCCGGCGAGATGATCGTCTGGTACCGGCGTTCGCCGGGCTCGATCAGCCGCGCAGCCGCTCCCGCTCGCTTCGCGGATGCCCCAGACGATGCTTGTACTCGCGCGGCGTCATTTGAAGGACGTTTCGGAAGACGAGACCGAAGTAACTTTGATCGCAGAAGCCCGTTCTTTGGCTGACCTCCGCGATGGAGAGGTCCGTCTCGGCCAACAGAATCTCCGCCTTGGCCACGCGGAACCGGTTCAGATAACCCACAAAGGACTGGCCGGTCACCTGCTTGAAGAACCGCATGAAATTCGATTTGCTCATATGAAGCAACGAAGACGCGTCCTCGATGCCCAGCGGTTCGTGGTAAAGCTGGTCGATGAGGTCGAACAGCGGTTTCAGGCGGTCGAGATCCTTCTGGCGACGCTCAAAAGCATCCTCTTCGCCGCGGTAGGCGGCGTAGTGGTTCACCAGCAGCACGAGAATCATCTTAAGGTAGGTCTTAACCGACAGGCGCGCTCTGCTTGACGCCGCGGGCAACTCGGCTTCGGCGCGCTTCATGAGGTCGAAAACCTGCGCGGGTATCCCGGTGGCGGCCTGAACGGCATGCGGGAACCCCGCGTCTTGCACCAGGAACGGCATCAGGTACTCCATCTGCTCGACGGCGTGGTCGCCCCCCATGACCAGATCCGGCAGAAAGTAAAGTACCGCCGCCTTCACGCCACGGGCCCCGTAGCGGCTCATGCGATGCAGCAAAGTGCTTCCGATCAGGAAGAGGTCGCCGGGATGCAGGCTGACGTACTGATCCTGGACCTGGTAGACAACCTCACCGGAGGACACAAAGAGGACTTCAAAGTAATCGTGCCGGTTCATGCGGATCTCGCCAGGGGGCCCGAAACGCAGAAACCCCACGTCGACCGGAAACCCGGGAGGGAAAGGCCAGACGTGAACGCTGTCTGCGTTGATCTGCGGTTCGATGATGGAGTAAGCGTCCTCCCATCGGACCCTGGATCCCAATTGCATAGTCCGCCTGCTTGAATACGTCGTCAACTCCAGTCAATTATTCTGGCGGGTTGAGCCGTTGAGGTCGCTGGTACCAGTCCCAGCGTTTTCCCCAGTCGGAGAGAAATGCGGCCCGCCACTTACTGATCGTCTCTCTGCATTGCTCCGCCGGCAGATCGAGGTCGACGTAATAATTCGGGTATCGAGCCTCGTCGGCGGGGCGGAACCGGCCACCCCAACTCTCCCGCGTGGGATGGTCCACGTCGCCGACGCCGCCGACCACCGGAGAAAGCAGATACAACATCGACGGCGAATCGCCCTCCTTGAGTATTGTTCCACCAGGAATACCCGGACCAGCCAGAGGGAAGGCGTCGCCGGAGGTCTCCTTGTACTCGCCATTGTGGTTGGAGCCGTGGCCACGGATGTTCCGCTTCACGAATTCGGCGCTGTTCCACTCACCGGCCTGGTCGCCGCCCTCGTAGACTCCCCGGAAAGTGTCGTGAGAGCGAACCGGTTGGATACCGTTCTCAATCCACCACAGCTTCGGCCACTTGCCGGACCCCATTCCATTGAAAACGTAATCGCGGCTGGCCACGTCGGCGCGCGTGTTGTTGGAGCCAATGAAGTAAATCCGGATTCCGGGCGCGATCGAGGGATCGTCGTGAAGAGCCTGCGCGACATCCGTCAGGGAACCCCACACGAGCACCCACAAGGGGCGCTTTCTGTTCTCGGGATCCGGCGCGCGGGCCCGGGAGACGATCCATTTCGATCCTTCCGTGGCGCGCTCCGCCGCCGGCGGGCCAGGATCGACAGCTCCTTGCTTCACCGCTTGCAGCAACGACTCCTCGCTCATCAGTTGAGGATGCCCCTGCCTCCGCAGATGCTCGACATCGACCCGGCGGATCCACTCCTTGATCTTGCTCGCGGCGTTCTTGGCACCGGGTCCCGGCGAGGACACGATTCCCTCCACCTTCAGGATGTCCGAGTAGTGAACCAGGCGATACAGCGACTGAACGTCGTCCGGGTCGCCGCCAAGGTCGGTGCTGACGAGAACACGAAACGTCTCCGTCGTCGCGGCAGCCGGCGCGGACGGCGTGCGCGCTACGGTTCCGAGGAGGGTCGCAATGAGTGGCAGAACCACCCTGGGCATGGTGTCCTTATTGTAGCCGACAGGCGCCGGTCTCCAACAGACCCGAATCGGACGCGAGGATTCTCAGAAAGACGGACTCGATCCTTATAGACTTTCAGCAAGCACCGGACGAGAATAGGAAGTTGCCGCAGGTGAACCATGTCTGTTATTGCAATCGACCTCGGGACTACCGGATGTAAGGCCGCTGTGTTCGATGGTGGCGCGATGCTGGGTTCGGCGTACCGACATTACTCCTACCATTCGCCCGAAGACGGCTGGGCGGAGCAGGATGCCGAACAGGTATGGCTGCTGGTCAGCGCCACCGTCAAAGAGGCTCTGGCGTCGGTTGCGAAGCGTCCCGAAATCGCGGCGATTTGCGTATCGGTCCAAGGCGACGCAATCATCCCGATCGACCTGCGCGGAGCGGCACTGCATCCAGCGATCCTGGGGATGGATACGCGCAGCCACCGGGAAGCGGCGGATCTCGAGGACCGCTTCGGCCGGGGCCAGCTTTACAGCGCCACCGGCATGCCCTGCGAGCCGTTGAATGCGATCACCAAGGTTTGGTGGCTGGTCCGGCGGCGCCCGGAGTTGCGGACCAGGATCTGGAAGTATGTCCATTACGAAGAATTCCTGCTGATGAAGATCGCCGGAGTGCCGGCCCTCGATTTCACGATGGCTTCCCGGACCATGGCCTTCGATCCGGCGGCCAAGGACTGGGTGGCGCCGGTGCTGGATTGCGTCGGCATCACGCCCTCGGAACTGGGAAACGTCGCGCCGCCGGGAGCGCCGGTGGGAATCATTCTGAATGCGGTGGCCGATGATTGGGGCATCCACCGCAACGCGTTGGTGGTGACGGGGGGGCACGATCAGTGCATGGCCGCCCTGGGCGCGGGCGTCATCGATTCCGACCTGGCGTGCTATTCGATGGGGACCGCGGAGGTCATCTCGACGTGCTTCGACACTCCGCGCAGCGGTCCGGCGATGCTGGAGTGCAATTACCCCTGCTACTGCCATGTGGCGGGCGACCGCTACTTCACCATCACGCTCAACCAGTCCGGCGGATTGTCGCTGGAATGGTTTCTGGACTTGTCGGGCGCCGGGTTTCCGGAAATGGCCGAGGGACTCAAGATCGAACCGTCGCTGGCCATGTTTCTCCCGCACCTGGTCGGCAGCGGCACACCGACCTGCGACCACCGCTCGCGCGGCTCGTTCCTGGGCCTTTCGCTCAAGACCGGCCGCGCCGAAATGTTTCAGGCGGTGGTGGATGCGCTGGCCTTCGAGGCGCGGCTGAACGTGGAAACGCTCGAGCGCCTCGACATCCCGATCGCGGAGTTGCGCGCCGTGGGCGGCGGATCGCGTCAGCGAAGGATCCTGGAGTTGAAAGCGACGGCGCTCAACAAGCCCATTCGCACGCTCCGGAATCCCGAGGCGGCGCTGCTCGGGGCGGCGATGCTGGCCGAGGTGGCGATTGGGTCCTTCCCCTCTCTGGAGGCGGCCTGCGAAGAGTGTGTTCATTTCCGCGAAACCATCGAGCCGCGCCTGGACGCCGTGGAATCTTACACCGCCGCGTTCCACCGGTTCCGGCAGATCCACGGGACGTTGAAGAGCTTCTATCGCAACTGGAGAACGGAATGCCCCGAGACGGTGAACGCTTAGAGCGGATGCGCGCGACGATCCGGCGCGAGGCCGCGGCCCTCGAGCAGGTCGCCGCGGCGCTCGACCCAAGTGCGGCGGCCGCGGTGGACCTGTTGGTTGCGACCAAGGGGCACGTGCTGGTCGGCGGGGCGGGCACGTCGAATGCGGTCGCGCGGCGTTTCGCGCATCTGCTGTCCTGCTCCGGCCAGCCGGCGGTTTTCCTGCATCCGGCCGACAGCCTGCATGGCAACTCCGGCGCGGTGCGCCCCGAAGACACCGTGATTCTGATTTCGAAGGGAGGCACGACTCTGGAGGTGAACCGGTTTGCCGCCATCGTCCGGCAGCGTGGCGCGAAAATCATCGCCTTCACGGAGACGCCGGACTCCGAGTTGGGCCGATTGGCGGACGCCGTCGTCAAGGTGAAGATCCCCGCCGACAGCGACCCGTTCGGCATGGTTGCGACATCCAGTTCGCTGGCCAATTCCGCCGTCGCGGATGCCATCTGCGAGACGATTCTGTTCGAGAAGGGCTACACCAGGGAGGCGTTCGCCACCACCCACCCGGCCGGCGCCGTGGGAGAACGAATCAAGCGGGAAGGCATCCTCAAGTGAAGGCGGTACGGTTCGAAGGCAAGGAGAAGATACGAATCGCGGAACTGCCCGTGCCCGAG
>JAUYBU010000517.1 GCA_030693045.1 Bryobacterales bacterium
GCGCGTCAGTTTCCGAGCCGCGCGCATCAGTTTCCGAGCCGCGCGCGTCAGCAAGCGGTGTGTTCGGCAGCGGCACGCGCGGGTCTTGTTCCCGCCAGGTTTGCCGCACCCAGGCGTAGTCCGGGTCGTCGGAAGCCGCCATCGAGCGCGCCGAACCCGCCAGGGCGTTCAGATAATAAACCGTGTAGCCGTGCGCGGCCACCACCGGGTGGTAGCCCTCGGGCACCAGCACCAGTTCGCCGTCGCGCACCGTGAGCGTCTCATCAAGCCGGCGGTCCGCCGTGTAGACCTTTTGAATCGCGTAGCCTTCCGGACGGTCGACGCGATAGTAGTAGATCTCCTCGAGATCCGCTTCACCGGGCGGGTCGTGCACATCGTGCTTGTGCGGCGGATAGCTGGACCAGTTGCCGCCGGGCGTGAACACCTCGACCACCAGAAGCCGATGCGCCGGAAATTCCGGCGTCAGGATGTGGTTGATCTGGCGCGTGGCGTTGGCGCCCCCGCGGATCTCGACCCGGACTTGGTCCGGCGTCACCAGCCGCGCCGGATGAGACTCGTCGGCGCGCGAGTAACACAATGCCAGGTCGCAATCCGTTTCCCCGATCACCGTGAAGCGCGTGGCGAGCGGCAGATACAGCGCATAGGGCAGCCCGTCGAAAACCGTCGCCCGCGCGCCTATCTCCCGCCATTCGCCTCGCGAGGATTCGACCGAGCAGCGCCCGCCGAGCAGCACCATGCCCAGTTCGCTCTCTCCGGTCTCTCCCGAACAGCGCTCGCCGCGCGCCAGCCGGCGCGCCTCGAATCCAAGATATTGAAATCCGAATCTCTCTATATGCCCGGTGAACGCCTCGGGCCGCATCAGTAATTGCATGGTTGTCGCTCCTTGGGCGCCGCGGCCGATTCGCGGCCCACCAGTTCGCCGGGCACGCGGATGGTGCGCTCGGATTGAGATCCCTGGAGCAGCCGGAGCAGAACTTCCATGGCCAGCCGTCCCATTTCACGTTTCGGCTGGCGCACGGTGGTCAGCGGCGGGTCGGTGTACTGCGCGATGTAGAGATCGTCGAAACCCACCAGCGAGATGTCGTCCGGAACGCGCAGGCCGCTCACGCGAATGCGGCGGAGCGCGCCCAGGGCGGTCATGTCGTTGTAGCAGAAGACGGCCGTGGGCGGGTCGGCGAGCGCCAGCAGCCGGCCCATGGCTTGGATGCCGCCCTCCGGCGTGCCGTCGCCGTGGACCACCAGTTCGGGAAGGAACGGAATGTCCGCCTGGTCCAGCGCCTGGCGATAGCCGCCGAACCGCTCGGTGTCGGACTGGTGCCCGTGGCGGTCGCCCAGGTAGGCGATGCGGCGATGGCCCAGATGGATGAGATGATCCGTGGCCTGGAAACTCGCCTCCAGGTTGGCGATCATCACCGAGTGGGTGAACTCGCCGGGATGCTGGTTGTTGACCAGAACGATGGGCACCCGCATCCGGGAGAGCATCGGCACGTACAGCGCGCCCACGCGCGAGGCGGTGACGATGACGCCGTCCACGCGCCGCTCCGCGAACGAGCGGACCACCATCATCTCCCGCTCCGGATCGGCGTGGGAGTTGGCCAGAACGACGGAATACCCGTTAGCGTTGGCGGCGTCCTCGATCCCGCCGACCACTCCCGCGACAAACGGGTCGGCGATGGTGGTGACAACCAGGCCGACGGTTCTGGTCTTGCTGGTGGCCAGACCGCGGGCGACGGCGCTGGCACGGTAGCCCAATTCGCCGGCAATCAGGCGGATCTTTTCGGCCGTCTCGCGAGGGATCAGCGGGTTGTTTTGCAGCGCCCTGGAAACGGTGGAGTGCGAGACATTCGCCTTGCGGGCGACGTCCTTGATGGAGACCGGCCTGGGGGCCTGCACACGGTTGCACGGCGTTGGCTCGGCGAGTCGGCGGTGGGCCATGTGTCATTAATCACATTAGTTCCTTGTAAACCGCCAGTCAAGTGGGTTGACAGGAAGTCCGCGGCAAAGCTACGATGCGAATGAAAACCCTGCACACGTGTGCATTGGAGGAGAAGCGTGAGCGAACTTACCGCCTATAAGAGCCGTCTGCACCAAATGACCCAGACCACCCCGACCTGTCTGTGGAACGATTCGGCGGCCATCGGGGAGCTGAGGGCATCGATCGAAGACGGCGCGGTGGGGGCCACCTGCAATCCGGTCATCGTGCTGGAGGTGCTGGCCAAGGAGATGCACTTGTGGCGGGACCGCATCGTCCAACTGATCCAGGAGATGCCCACGGCCACCGAGCGCCAAGTCGCCTGGAAACTGGTCGAGGAGATCTCGGTCAAGGGGGCCGAGCTTCTGGTGCCGATCTTCGAGCGCTACAACGGGAAGAACGGCCGGCTATCGATCCAGGGCGACCCGCACTTCTATCGCGACCCGCGGACCATCGTCGAGCAGGTTGTGCATTTCAGCGAACTGGCGCCGAACATGATCGTGAAGATCCCGGTGACCCAGGCCGGGATTCCGGCCATCGAGGAGGCCACTTACCGGGGCGTCAGCATCAACGCCACGGTCTGCTTCACCCTGCCGCAGTGCATTGCCGTGGCCGAGGCGCTGGAGCGCGGGCTGACCAGGCGCGAGCGCGAGAGCAAGGATATCTCCACCATGGGACCGGTGTGCACGATCATGGTGGGACGGCTGGACGACTGGCTGAAGGTGGTGGCGGAGAAACAGAATGTCACCACCGATCCCGGCTACCTGGAGTGGGCTGGGGTGGCGGTGTTCAAGAAGACCTACCGCATCTTCCGCGAGCGCGGCTACCGGGTCCGGCTGCTGTCGGCGGCCTTCCGCAATCACATGCACTGGAGCGAGTTCATCGGGGGGGACGTGGTGATTTCGCCGCCTTTCCGATGGCAGCAGCGCTACAACGCGAGCGACGTCGAGGTCATTTCGCGGATCGACAAGCCGGTGGATCCGAAGATCGTGGAAGAACTCGAAAAGAAGTTCGTGGACTTCCGGCGGGCCTACAGCGAGGACGGCCTGGCCATTCACGAATTCGACGGCTTCGGGGCCACCCGCCGCACCTTGCGGCAATTCATCGCCGCCTGCCACGACCTGGAGGCCCAGATCCGCAACTTCATGATCCCCGAATGAAGGAAAGAACATCACCAGATTCCAGCAGGACACGGGGGACCGCCGGCAGTGGGGCTGGTTGGCTGCCTCTCCGATGCCGGGCTGGTGAAGCAGATCGGGATGGTTGCGGGTCTACTCGCGGGCGCGAACCTGGGCCAGCCTTTCGCGGAGGATGGGCGAAAGGCCGGTTTCGATCTCGGGTGTGATGAGGCCGGCTTCGTCCAAATCCTTGAGATGCGCTTCGTCCTTGGCGCGAAAGCTGGTGAGCTTCATTCGGATCAAGTCTGGCAGGGGAATCAGCCGAACTCCCCGGATGGTTCGATAGGGCCCGAGTTCAGGCGCAGGCTCCGGGTAGCCCGGCCGCACCTTCTCGCCAGTGAAGACCAAATGCACCGCCCGCCGGGCCGACCGCTCCGCCGCCGGCGCCAGCATGTTCACTCCGGCCGCGCTACGGAATTGCAGCCCGAAGGGCTTTACGGCCTCCGCGATCATCTGCAAATCCTCGCGGCGGACGGCGATGTCGATGTCTTTCGTCAGGCGTCCCGCATCCGGCTCCGACTCTTCGACGTACAGATACGTCGCAAGACCTCCGATGACCCGGTACTCGAGTCCCGCGGAGGAAAACGCCTTCTCCACGAGTTCCGCCAAGTCGAATAGTTGCTCCACTCGCTTCTCGAAAAACGTATTGACGAAAACAGCCACGGCAGACCTTGTCGTATTATCTCATTCGCCATGGTGATTAGGTCGACCTTGCGCCCCAGGCTCGGATTCCAGCAGGCTAGCGGCCTTTGGCGCTCAGAGGCGATACAGCATCAGATACACCACCACGCCGGTCACCGAGACGTACAGCCATATCGGCAGCGTCCAGCGGGCGATGGCGCGGTGGCTTTCGAAGCGGCCCTTGAGCGCGCGCGTGAGCGTGATCAGGGCCAGCGGCGCGACCGCGGCCGCCAGCACGGTGTGAGTGAGCAGGATGGTCAGATAGACCGTGCGGATGGGTCCGGTCTTCTGGAAGCGCACCGAACCGGCCTGCGCGTGGTAGACCAGGTAGCTGGTCAGGAACAACACCGAGGTCGCGAAGGCGGCCAGCATCACGCGCCGGTGCTTTTCGCGATGGCCCCGGCGGATCAGGGTCCAACCCCAGACCAGCAGCGCCGCCGCCGTGGTGTTCAGCACGGCGTTCAGCGTCGGCAGAAAACCCATCAGCCGTTCTCCGTGCGGCGCGCCGCGGCGGCCGAGGCGACCAGCAACGCGACGCCGCAGGCGGCGGTCAGCGCGACGTTCCAGCCCAGGTTGGGGACACCGGCGCGCGGATCGAGCAGCCCGCGCAAGGCGTCCAGCGAATAGCTCAGCGGATTCAACCGCATCAGCCAGCGCATCCAACCGTGCGCGCCCGCGGCCGGAAACAGCGCGCCGGAAACCATCCACAGCGGAAACAGCAGCAGGTTAATGAGGGCGTGAAAGCCCTGCGTGGAATCCACCTTCCAGGCCACCAGAAAGCCCAGGCCGGTGAAGGCGAAGGCGATCAGAAACAGCACTCCCGCCGCGCCGGCGAGATCCGCCCATTGGGGACGCAGCCCGGTTACCGGCAGGAAGAGCAGGAACGCCACGCCCTGCATCCAGGCCAGCAGGCTGGCGCCGGTCACCTTGCCCAATACCATGGCCAGCCGCGGCGCCGGCGAGACCAGCATCGAGAGCAGAAAACCCTCGCGCCGGTCCTCGATCAGCGACATCATCGAGAACACCGCCGAGAACATCACGGTGAGCGTCAGCGCGCCCGGGAAAAACGCCGCCAGGTCGCCGAACCCGGACCCGATCGCCAGCCAGAAGACCAGCGGAAAGGCGACGAAGCCCAGGACGCGCGACTTCTCGCGCCAGAAACGAATCAACTCGCGGCGCAACAGGGTCCACACCGGAAGCCAGAAGAAAGTGCGTTGCTTGTCCAGAGAGTTCTTTACCTTGGGCCGAGTTTGCTTCATCATCGTAGCACGAGCATGTCACGCGCTACGGTTCTTACGGCCTCTTTGACTTTGATGCTTCCGGCCCTGGCCGCGGCTCAACTTCGCGTGGCCGCGTTTCGCGCCGACGCGACGCCCGCCCTCGGCGAGCCGCTGATCTGGGTGACGCCGGCCGAACGTGTGGGGGACCCGCTGTGGGCCAAGGGCGTCATTCTGGAAGATGGTGGCGCGCGTTACGTGTTGTGCGCCATCGACTGGTGCGGCATCGGCGGCTCGACGCACCGCATGTTTCGCGAGAAGATCGCCGCGGCGGCGGGGACCGAGGCTTCGCGGGTGGCGCTGCATGCGGTCCACCAGCACACGGCGCCGTATATCGACGGAGACGGCTACCGCGTGCTCGGGACGCTGCCAAGCCCGCCGTTGCGCATGAGCGACCGGTTCCTGGAGCAGGTTTCGGGGCGGCTGGCGGAAGCCGTGCGGGAAGCCGCGGCGCGACTCGAACCGTTCGACCGGGCCGGCCTGAGTGAGACGCGCGTCGAGCGTGTCGCCTCGGCCCGGCGCCTGTGGAGCGAGGACGGAAAGATTGTCATCCGCTTCAGCGGCAGCGGGCGGGA
>JAUYBU010000527.1 GCA_030693045.1 Bryobacterales bacterium
TTGATGCACAGCACCGGGCCGAAGACCTCCTCGCGGCCGACCGACATCTCTTCGGTCACGTTGTCGAAAATCGTCGGTCCGACAAAGAAGCCCTTTTCGCACCCGGCCGGGACCTGTGGCCGGCGTCCGTCCAGGATCAACTCGGCGCCTTCCCGGATGCCCGTCTCGATCCAGTTCAGCACGAAATCCTTGTGGCCCTGGTTGACTACCGGGCCCATGCCGGTGGCCTTGTCGCAGGCCGGTCCCAGGTTGATTTCGGATGCGTACTTCAGCAACAGCGGCACCAGCTTGTCGGCGATGGCGTTCTCCACCACCACCACCGGCAGCGCCATGCATCGCTCGCCGGCGCAGCCGCAGAAGGCATTGATGATACCTTGGGCGGTGCGGTCCAGCTTGCAGTCGCGCAGAACCAGGGCGTGATTTTTCGCCTCGGTCAGCGCCTGCACCCGCTTGCCATGGGCGGCAGCCGTGGAGTAGATGTGCAGGCCGACGCTGGTGGAGCCAACGAAGCTGACACCCCGGATGCCCGGGTGGCGCAGGAGGATCTCCGCCTCGTTCCGGCTGGTGGTGACCAGGTTCAGAACCCCCGGCGGAAGGCCCGCTTGCTGCCACAGTTCGGCGATGCGCATGGCCGACTGCGGCACGAAACTGGCGGCCTTCAGCACCATGCAATTGCCGGTGGCGACGCAGATGGGGACCATCCAGCCTTGGGGAATCATGGCCGGGAAGTTCCACGGAGCGATGCCCGCGAAGACGCCGATCGGGTGGCTGTATCGCGTCGTGTCATAGCCCGGGGAAACGTTCATGAGCGCCCCCCCTTGCATGATGTTGGGCGCGCCACAGGCATACTCGAGCACTTCAATCACTTTCAGGACGTCGCCCATGGCTTCGTCCCACTTCTTTCCCATCTCCGTGGCCAGCAGGAAAGTAAGCTCTTCCAGGTGGGCGTCCATCAGCGCCTTCATCTTGAAAAGAACCTGAACGCGCTTGCCCACCGGAGTGTCCGACCACGCCGGAAAGGCTTCCACTCCGGCCTGGATGGCTTGTTCCACCTCACCCGCCGTGCACTGCGGCGCGTAGGCGATCACGGCGCCGGTGGAGGGATTGTAGCAGGGCATGTGCTTGGGAGTTTTCGATTCCCGCCACTCGCCTCCGGCAAAGTACTTCAGCTTCGCGGGCCGTTCCCCGCCGATGGGATCGACCGCGAAATCGCTTTCGCTCATGAAGTAGCGGTTGTCCAACGCAACTGGTGCGGATATCGACATTTGGCTCATTCCTTGTTGTCCACTTCTACTTCAATACTATATCGGCGGGCGGCTGTTTCGCGGCAAACGAGTCGGAGTTCCGAGGTTACGTAGCCTGTCCCCGGAATTCTGCGATACCATATGGAACAAATGAGCAAAACCACTTCCGCTGGCGTTTCCCGGCGCGCGTTCACGGCTGCGTCGGTTTTCACGATCGTACCGAGGCATGTGTTGGGCGGCGCGGGCTACGTCGCGCCGAGCGACAAGGTAACGCTGGCCTCGATCGGAATGGGGCGGCAGGGCATGGCGGTGACCATGAGCCTGTTGCAGCAGACCGGCCTCCAGGTGGTGGCGGTGTGCGACTGCAACCAGGCCGGCAAGGACTACGCGGAGTACAGCAGCAACGCCATGCTGCAACAGGCCCGGCAGACGCTGGGGGCGGGATATGAGAAGTGGGGCGAAGATCTGGCCTCGCCGGGCGAAGTGAAGTTGACCAACATTTTCAAGACCAGCCTGGGTTTCGGCGGCCGTGAGCCGGCCAAGCGCGTCGTCGAGGCCTACTACGCGGGGCACAAGCCGTCCGGCGTCTGGAAGGGATGCGCGGCCTACGCCGACTACCGCGAACTGCTCGAGAAGGAGAAGGACCTGGACGCCGTGTATGTCGCCACGCCCGATCACTGGCACGCGCCCATCGGCATCGCGGCGATGAAAAAACGGAAACACGTGCTGGGCCAGAAGCCGATGGCGCACTCGATTGGCGAGGCGCGGCGGATGGCGCAAACCGCGCGCGAGATGAAGGTGGCGACATCGGTGACCGTCACCAATCCCTCCTCGGAGGCGACCAGGCTGATCTCGGCGTGGATCGCCGACGGCGCGATCGGGCCGGTGCGCGAGGTACACAACTGGTCCAGCCGTCCCTATTGGCCGCAGGGCGTGGCCCGGCCGGCCGAGGAGCAACCCGTGCCGGCCGGCCTGGATTGGGACATGTGGCTGGGCCCGGCCGCCAAGCGGCCTTTCAACAAGGCCTACCTGCCGTTTGTCTGGCGCGGATGGTTCGACTTCGGCTGCGGCTCGTTCGGCGACATGGGCTGCTACAGCTTTGCCGGAATCTTCAAGATCCTGAACCTGGCCCCGCCGACGGTGGTGGAAGCCAGCGCCAGCGAACCGTTCGAGGAGACGTTTCCGAAGGCCTCGATTGTGCGCCTGCAGTTCGCCGCACGGGGCAACATGCCGCCGGTGAAGCTGAACTGGTACGACGGCGGGATCATGCCGGCGCGGCCGGAAGGGCTCTCCGACGAGGACGCCAAACGCTACTTCGCGCGCGGCGCGGAGGGCATCGTCTATGTCGGCGACAAGGGCGTTATCCTGGGCGGTTTCAACGGCGACGGCCCGCGCGTGCTGCCGGCCAATCCGAACTACCAGAGCCCGCCTCGCACGCGGGGTGGCCGCGGCGAGGGGCGGGATATCGTGGCGGAGCAGTTGATCGCGGCCTGCAAGGGCGGTCCCGCGCCGGCGGCCAATTTCGAAGTACAGGCGCCCGTGACGGAGGCGTTCCTGCTCGGCTGCATCGCGCAACGGATGCCCAGCGAGAAGTTGGTGTGGGATGCCGCGTCCATGAAGATCACCAGCAGCGCGGCGGCCAACCAGCACGTCGATCCGCCGTACCGGGCGGGTTGGGCGTAGGTGGCCGGTCCCACTTACCTGAAGTGAACGGTATTTGGGTAAGATGAGCCTATGCGAAGGCTCGTCTGTCTCTTCCTCTTTTCCGTCGCCCTGCTGGCGCAATCGGCCGGCATAAGCGAGCGCATGAAGTGGTTCGCCGACCACGGCAAGAACGCCGGCATCGTCACGCTGGTCCAGCACAAGGGCAAGCAAATACACCTTAGCGCCGCCGGTTTCGCCGACCTCGAAAAGAAGAAGCCGATGCGCGCCGACACGATGTTCCAGATCATGTCGATGACCAAGCCGTTCGTGGCCGTATCCATCATGATGTTGCAGGAGGAAGGCAAGCTCTACCTGAGCGACCCGGTGGAAAAGCACCTGCCCGAGTTTCGCGGCCAATTGATGATCGAGGCGCGGGATGGCGACAGGATCACGCTGGGCAAGCCGTCGCGCGCGATCACGATTCGAGACCTGCTCACGCACACTTCGGGCATGCGCACGCAGCCGCCCGCCGGGTTGCAGGGCTTGCAGGAAGAGATGAACCGCCCGCTGGCGGAAGCCGTGCTGGTGTATTCGCAGACGCCGCTGGAGTTCGAGCCCGGGACCAAGTGGCTGTACAGCAACATGGGGCTGGACACGCTGGGCCGGATTGTGGAAGTCGCCTCGGGCATGAAGTTCGAGGAGTTCCTGGAACGGCGCATCCTGGCGCCGCTGGGCATGAAGGACTCGACGATTTTTCCGAAGCCCGCGCAATACGACCGCATCGCGCAGGTTTACGTCTGGCGCGACGGCAAGCTGGCGCTGAAGGGCTGGCCGGGCTATGGCGGCGATCCGATGAGCTATCGCAAGGGCGCGATTTTCTCCGGCCCGTCCTACAGTCTGATTTCGACCGCGCCGGACCTGGCGAACTTCTACCAGATGGTTTTGAACGGGGGAATGTTGCAGGGCAAGCGGCTGCTGTCGGCCGAATCGGTGAAGGTCATGACGGCGCTGCACACCGGCGACATCAAGGCCGGTCACAACCCGGGCACGGGCTTCGGCCTGGCCTGGGAGGTCACCAAGGATGCGCAGGGATCGCTGGGCCTGCAATCGATCGGGACCTACGGCCACGGCGGCGCGTTCGGCACCTACGGCTGGGTGGACCCGGCGAAGCAACTGGTGGGTGTGTTCATGACCCAAGGCGGAACGCCGGACGCGCGCAACGCGTTTGTCGCGATGGCCGGCGCGTCAGTGGAGTAGGCTCCTCTTCGAGAATCGGCATGGCGAAAGCCCCGTCCTCAGGAATCTCGTCGAATCCAACCTGCAGAGCCAACTTCATCCACAAAACACCCTCGCGGTTTCAACGAGTTGCACGCGTCGGCGCGCAATCCCCGTTGTGGATTCGAATTGCGGGGCCATCCTGCATGCGCGCTATACTTCGATTGGAGACACAGAATGGCAACCGAAAGCCTCGCTGAAGTTGTTCGGTCGCTGACGCCGCAGGAGCAGGATGCGGTGCGGCAGTTTATCGACTATCTGAAACGGCGAGACGCCTCGGTCCGCTCTCAATCGCCGTTCCTTCGGGCCGCCGACGAGTTCATCGCCCAACATCCGGAACTGCTGCAGCGCCTGGCTCAGTGACCCGGTATCCCACAGTCGAAGAGACCGTTGCCGTTCACGCGAAGTTGATCGCACGGTTTGGAGGCTCCGAGGGCATCCGGGATCGTGCTGCGTTGGAGTCGGCTCTGGCCCGACCCCGCAGCGGGTACTACAGCGACCTGATTCAGGAAGCGTCTGCTCTCTGGGAGAGCCTCTCGCAGAACCATGCGTTCGTGGATGGCAACAAACGCGTCGCGGTGACATGGACCTCTACGAGACAGGCCGAATGCGGTTCGAAGAACTTGATCGATGGCTTCGGCGACACGCCGTCGCTGCGAGCCCTTCCGCTTAGACGAGGGCTGTTTCCGGCAGCTTCACGGCGTTTGTGCGCACCAGGTTAACCACATGTCCAGGGTGGGGCGCCAGTCTGTCATCCTCAGCGTTGGGCAATTAGCTCCCCACGACGACCACTCCTTCGGTCTGGGCGGCGCGGCGCAGTTCCGCGTCGAGAGACGCCAGCGGCAGTCCGCGCCGCAGCGCGAGTTCCAGGTACGCCGCATCGTACAAAGTAAGGCGATGGCGATCCGATAATTGGAGCGTGGCGCCCCACGCCTGCCGGTCTGTTTCGGTATCGACGCTGATCGGCAAGAGGGCGAGATCCGCCAGTGTCGAGTCTCGAAAGGCCGCGTCGTGGCGACCGCGCCTTACGCCCATCTCCAGAATGTTGGCCACCTCAAGCTTCCACAGTCCCGGCACCCAGGCTCCGCGCTCGCTGACCAGGTCGAAGACATGACGAATCGGTTCGGTGATCTCGTCGCTGTACACCCACGCGAGGGTGGCGGAACTGTCCAGAACCATGCTCATGGCCGCCCGGCGTCCCGATCCGCCCTTACGGCCGCCCAGTCAAATGCTTCTTTCAAATTCCCGGCCCGCGCTCGGATACGCTCCAGTGCGGCGCGCGCTTGTAGCTTGTCGATTCGGGTGGTGTTGGGAACCAGGCGGGCAACGGGTTTGCCGTGACGCGTGATGATGATTTCCTCGCCGCATTCGACCCGGTCCAGGAGCATCCCGAGTTTGTTCTTCGCTTCAAAGGCTCCAATTTCCACGATTCGCGCTCTCCAGCTAGCTTAAGCTAGCTTATCACATACTTGGATTACGCTGGGCAGCCTGCAACGGGCGGCGGCGATGGTCGGACGCCGTTGGGGCGTCAGTCGATGCGAATCACGGTTGAGCGCGAGAACGCCGGCAATCGGACCTTGCCGCCCTTGACGGAGGCCTTTGACCAGCGGTTGGTCCACGGATCGTAGACCCGCGCCGAGCGGGCTTTGACCGCTCCCAGATCGACGACGACGTTGCGGAGCGTTTCGGGCTTCTCGCCGTCGCGCAACTCCGACATCCAGTTGTTCTTCGCATCGCGGCACCAAGCCAGCAGTGTGCGGCGGCCCTTCAGGACGTAGACGCGAAGGCGGTCGTGTTTGGCCATGGAGGGCTCGAACGACTCCGCGGCGGGGTCCAGGCCCTTGACCGTTTCCGCAAACCGGCCGAAGTGATGCCAGAGGTTGTTCTTGGCGACGTAGGCGTCCCAATGCCAGATCTGGCCCGCGCCGGCGGCGCCCGCGAAGAACGGGGCGAACAAGACGTCGTGGAGCAAAATCCCCGCGGTGTCGGCCGCATACAGCTTGAACGGTCCGGTGTGCTTCGGCTCGACCGCGCCGGATTCGGCCAGCAGGATCGGCCGCTTCGGCTGATAGCCGGCGATCTCGCGGACCGAGTCGGCCGCCAGCACATCCACGGGTCCCTTGCAGATGTCCAGCGACGCGCCCAGGTCCAGGTAGCGGTGCACCTGCGCCAGGTCGTTCGCCGGCATGGTGCTGTGGCGGCGATAAGTCTCGCGCACGCGCACGGTGTCGAAGCTGCCCAGGCTTTGCATGACCAGGTTGCGCGGGAAGCGCCGGCGCAGTTCGGCGAGCATCACTTCGGTCCAGGCCAGGTAATTGCCGCCGCGCACGGCGTTGACCTCGTTCCACAGCTCCCAGCCGTAGACCATGGGTTGGTCGCCGTAGCGATTGGCGTACCATTCGATCTTTCGCCGGAACTGCGCGCGCGGCGCTTCGCCGTCGAAGAAATCGGCGATGGACTGGGCCGGTCCGCCCCGCGAGACGTGGTGCAGGGGCTTGTCGGCCCAGGCTTGCGTCCCGGCGCCGATAGACCGGAAATGCTCCATGGTCATCTTCACGCGGATGCCGTGCTCGCGGCACATTTCTAGCATGCGGTCGATGTGGCGCGCCTTGGCCTCGTCGTAGACGCCGCTCTTATCGTGCTCGACGTCCCAGAACGGGTTGCTGAGCCAGACGCGGATGTAGTTGCCGCCGTTGGCCGCCAGTTTTGCCAGCCACTCTTCATAAACCTCGAAGCCCCCGCCCGGTGGCGCGATCATGTTCAGGCCGTTGGGGATGTAGGGCGCGCCGCCAGTGAGTTCCAGGTAGCGATGGTCGCGCGGGCTGACGCGGACATACTCTTCAGACGCCGCCAGCAGCAGGGAGGGAAACAGCAACAGCGCCAGTAGTCTCATAAAGGCTAATTCGGGGACAGGCTACGAAATCCCGAAATTAATTTAGGGATTTAGTAGCCAGTACCCGAATTAGGTTAACAAGCTGAGTTTTATGCCCAACAGGATCGTGCGCGAGCCGGTGCCGCCGATGCTTTGATTGGCGACCAGGCCGGCCAGCGTGCCGGTGACCTTGCCGAAGTCGGCGCTCCCCAGGGAGGTATTGGGAGCGCCGAAGGCCGGAGTGTTCGTGAAGTTGAGGCTCTCGAACCGGAACTCGCCCTTTAGCCGTTCGTTGAACCGAAACTTGCGGAACAGCGAAAAGTCCAGATTGCCCAACCCGGGACCGGAGAAGTTATTGCGTCCCATGTTTCCGAAGTGAGGCGTCTTGCCATCCGCGTCCAGGGGTTGCTTGAATACCGAAGTGTCGAACCAGAGAACGGAGCCGCCCGGCCCGGCGATGTTATGGAGAATATTGATCTCGCCGACCTGATCGGGCGTGATGCTGCTGCCGGGAGTGTTCGCGCTGACTGACGTGCTGAAGGTCAGTGGTCTTCCGGTCATCAGGCTGAACACGCCGTTCACTTGCCAGTCGCCCAGGACCCAGCGGCCGGCGCCACTTTGGAGCCACGGCTTACCCTTGCCGAACGGCAGTTCGTACAAGAGACTCTGCACAAAGTTCTGTGCGCGGTCGAAACCCAGGCGGGCATAGCTGCGCCGCGGCTGGATGTAGTTCCAGAGGCCTTCGATCTCCTGTGAGTACCCGAGCGCCTTGCCATAGGTGTGGGCGGTGGTCATCAGGAAGCCGCCGCTGAACCGCCGGTCAATCTTGATCTGGAGGCTGTTGTAGTTGTTGCTGTATCCGGCGTAGCGCATGCTGACATCCGTGTTCTTGCCGAACTGTTGGTACAGAGGACGCCCGGCAGCGCCGGTATTGAAGGTCTTCGAGGCGTTGAGGTTATAGTTAACCGGCGCCCGAACCGTGTGGTTGCCAACATAGGCGGCCTCGATCGTGAAGTTCTTCGGCAGTTGGCGCTGGACCGCGAAGTTCCAGGACTGGATGTAACCTTCGCGGTAATCCAGCGGAACGCTGCCGGCAATAGCCAGCGACAGCAATTGGGGCGTGTTGGCGACGATAATACCGTTGGACGGAATCACGGCTGGTTGCGGCGCCGGGAAGCCAGTGGCCATTGAGCCGTACACGCCCGCGGAACTCTGGGCCTGGCCGTAGCTGGTCAGGGAATTGTAGGTGTTGCTTTGCTTCACCGGGTAGTCGTCCCAGGCATATTTGTTGTCCGGGAAGGGAAGCCAACTGAGCCCATACCCTGCGCGAATTACGGTCTTAGGGTTAAGCCGGTAGGACAGGCCGAGGCGCGGCGCAAAATCCGTGTAATACGTCTTGCGCCCCAGGTTCATCGGATTGTTGCCGAAGCCGGCGACGACCAGGCTGTTGGTGGCGGAGTCGTAGTTGGAGAAACCGCCCCGCAGGCGCGGAGTCACCGGCGGATAGAAATCGTGACGCACGCCGAGATCGATGGTTAGCTTCGAGGTCGCTTGCCACTTGTCCTGGACATAGGTAAACAGCATGATGGCGCGCTGGCTGGGGAAGGTTCCCGAAAGGTCGCGCTGGAACTGAGACGGGACATCCAGCAGGAAACTGGCCATGGCGTTAACCTGGCTGAGAACCGTGGAGCCGGGGATGGCGGTCTGGTTGTTTCCGTAACTGAACTCGCCGCGCGCGCCACCGGCGTTCTGGGTTTGCAGCAACTCTTCGCGGAGCCGCCGGACCTCGGCGCCGAACTTGATGGTATGGTTCCGATGCGTCTTGGTCCAGTTGTTGACGAAGTTGAAGTTAGTTTCGGCGCGGTTCCAGGGTAGGCTGCCGGCATACCCGACCAGCGGACTGGCATAGCCGCCGACGCTCATCGAGGTCAGGCCGCTGGTCCAGCGATCGAGGTTCACACCCTTGATGCCAATGGCTTCAGCCGCCTTGGTCCCGGCATCAATGGTCTCGGCTATGTTGCTATACCGGCTCAAACCGACCCGCGCTTCGGTAATGAAGGTGGACGAGATCAGGCGCGTGTAGTTGACGGCCGCGCTCTGAGTGCGGTTCACTCCAGTTCCGGCAAAGCCCTTGCCGCCGCCCCCGGCTATCCCGAACCGGCCCGGGTCGGTGACGACCGGCCGCTGGAGGCTGTAGCGCACCGAGAACCGGTCCTTATCGCTCTGCTGGTGATCGACCTTGATGTCGAACGAGTTGCTGTCGTTATTTCGCGTTGTGGCGCTGGCGTAGTTGTTGAGGATGTCGGAACCCAGGTTGGGGAGCGGCACCATGGCCAGGACTTTCTTGGCGATGGGGCTGATGCGTGCGTCGGGAACCTGGTTGCCGGCGAAGGGAGTGCGTCCAACGCCGGTATCCCGATTTCCGGTGGCCGGATCGTAGATGACGGCCCGCGAGGCGAGGCTGCTGAAATCGCCGGCGCGCAACGGCGCGGTCGGAATCGAAATGATGAACCCGTCGCCGCGGCGGTCCTTAGTTTGCAGGAAGTCGCCGAAGAAGAAGGTCCGGCTTTTGCGGATCGGTCCACCGATGTTGAAGCCGTAAGAGTTGTACGTGGTTACCGGTTTCCTCGGCTGAAACGTCGCCCGGGCGCCCATGGCGCTGTTGCTGTGGAATGCGTAGACCGCGCCGTGCAACTCGTTGGTGCCCGACTTCAGCATAATGTTGGTGACGGCGCCGCCGGCGCGTCCCAGCTCGGCTTCGTAGTTGCTGGTGCTCACGTCCACGGTTTGCAGCGCTTCGATGGGCGGAATCAGTACGGTCAACAACCCGGTGCGGTGGTTATTGTCCACGCCCTCGAACTGCACGTTGTTTCCCTCGCGGCTTACTCCGTTGACTTGCGTCGTAAGAGCGCCCTGAGAATTGAAGAATTCCGAGTGCGGCTGGAAGGATCGCGAGGTGCCCGGCACCAGGTTCAGCAGCCCCTGAAAGTTGCGGCCGTAGCCCAGCGGCATATTCGCGATCTGCACCGCTTCGATCTTACGGCCGGTGTCGGCGCGGTCGGTTTGCAGGATCGACGCCTCGGCGGTGACGGTGATGGTTTCGCTGACCGCGCCGGGTTGCAGGCTGAGGTCGGCGCGGATGGTGGTGTTCACCAGGACGCTGATGCCGTCCTTAACCGCCGTGCGAAAGCCGGTTTGCTCGATCGAGACGCGGAACACTCCCGGCTCGAGGGTCGCAAACGTGTAGTTGCCGCTCTCGTTGGTTTGCATCGTACGGCTGATGCCGGTGTTGACTTCGGTGATGGTGACCTTGGCGTTGGCAACCGTCCCGCCGGAGGAATCCGTTACCGTCCCCACCAGGCTGCCGGTCACGGCCTGGCCATAGACCAGGCCCATGAAGCTGACGAATAGCGCTGCGACAGCGCAGATCAAGCGTGCATGTTTCAAGACACTACCTCCTGTGCTCCCTGACGCCCGGAGCCGTGCGACGCCGGGCAGTTCTCACCCGAGTCAATTATATCCAAACGACCTGCATGGCGTGGCAGCCCCGCGCGAGTGGGATGAGCGCCACGGCCAGGAAAGCCAGCAGGCAGGGCCTCGGCACCTTGGCGAACCGCGCCAGGCCGACAGCATGCGTCATCCGAATTACTGCAGCTTGCCGCGGCCCTCGACCTTCCAGACCTGTTCGACCGTCTCGCCGCGGAAGCCGTAGACCTGCTCGTGCAGGTTCATGGCAACGCAGATGTGGTTGGGGATGACGCGCAGGCGGTCGCCGACGGCGAAGTCGCGGCCGGCGCGGCGCACGTCGACGTAGCCGTGTTCTTCGTTCAGCTTGACGAAAACGGCGTCGGGCGCTTCGACCAGGCGGCCAAACGTGGCCTCGCCGGCGCCGCCCAGCCGGTCCGAGGAGAAGGTCTTGGACCCGCCGTCGATAATAATCTGCCCGGGGCGGGCGATCGAGACGACGGTCACGTGGATCGACGCGGCGCAGTCGTCGTAGGCGCAGGCGCCCGCGACCACCGTGTTCTTGTCGTTGAAGATGTAAGTCCCGGGGCGGATCTCGTTCATGCCCGCGACCAGGTGCGAATGGAACAGCGTGGGCGTCGAGCCGCCGCCGACGATGCGCGCTTCGATCCCGGCGCGCCTCAGCCCCGCCAGCATCTCGCCGACCACCGCGCCGAGTCTATCGATCTCCTTCCTGCCGCCATCGTCGCCGCCGCGGATGTGCCCCGGATAGAACTCGATCCCTTCGAAACTCAGGTGCGGCAGCCGCTCCAGGTTCCGTATCAGTTGGAGAAGTTCCTCGCCCGGCGCGACACCCACGCGCCCCATGCCGGCATCCACCTCCGCCAGCACGCCGATGGCGGCTTGCGCCTCGCGCGCGGCGTCGGAAAGTTGCCGCGCCGCCGCCACGCTGTCCAGCGCAACGGTGACGCGGGCCGCACGGGCCACCTGCATCAATCGCTCCAGCTTCCGGCGCCCGATCACCGGATAGGCCACCAGCAGGTCGGGCGTGCCGGAGGTAACCATCACCTCGGCTTCGCCAACTTTGGCCACCGTCAGCCCGACGGCCCCCAGCTCGATCTGCATGCGGCCGAGCGCGGGAATTTTGTGCGTTTTGGTGTGCGGGCGAAGGCGCAGATCGTGGTGGCGCGCATACTCGGCCACGCGACGGAGGTTGCGCTCCATGATGTCCAGATCGATCATGATCGCGGGTGTTTCGATTTCGGAGATGTGCATAGTCGTGGGCTACTTGAATCGTATCGACAATTTTCCGGCCGGTCCGCGGTAAACCAATTCCAGGTCCTTGGGCTTGTGTTTGCCTTCCAGGGAAAAGTAGAGCAGGCCGGAAACGGGCTCGGTCCCCCGTTTTGCGGGCAGCATCTTCTGCTTGAGTTTCGCCAGCAGCGGACTCTCCTTGTCTTTGTCGCCGGAGTTCATCGAGGTCTGAACCTTTTCGTCGGAGACGTTGCCGACAGCCGCGCCATCGCCGCCCATCCGCCGGGGCCGTCCGCCGGTGCCCGGCGCGCCGCCCCAGATGGGCCCGTTCTCCTGGCCCACCATGCCGCCCCGGCCGCTGGAGCCGGAGGCCACCACCAGCGCCGCATTGCCGGCGATCTGGCTGGGCGCGAAGGGTTCCGAGCGCTGCCCGTCCCGGTCCGAGCGCAACAGAAAATCGTCGGGGCCGACGGCCAGGGCCTCATCGCCGCGCGGCACAACCCGCAGTTGAACCACCGCGATGCCGTCCAGTTCCTCGCCGATCAACTCGCGGACCGCGGCCTTGTCGGCGTACACCACCGCTTCGATCTCGATCCGTTCGCCGGACGCCTTGCCCGAGGGTGGCGCCTTTTCGGCGCCCGCCGCGCCCGCGGCCAGCGCCAGAAGCGCCAGGAGTGCCCGAGTTTTCATGTCTTGCCCCCTGCGGGCATTATACGACCTGGCGCAGGCCGGCACCCGGCTCCGCGTTGTCCAACCGATGGACCGCGCTATACTGGTTGTCATCTGGGGCCTTATGGGCAAATCTGCAACCGAAATTCAGAGGGAGACTAATCATGCTGGGAGATAAACTTGGGGAATCGCGCGGTAAGCGCACTGCAAGACGAGTGTTGCCGGTAGACGCCGGGTTCAAAGTGGAGGTCTCGTTTGAGGATCGCGGGACGCTTCTGGGAATCGAGGGGTTCGGTATCGGAACCTATACTTCAACGAGCCGGCCGGACGGCACCATGTACGGAGAGGGACAGGGAGTTTTCATGACCATGGACGGCGAGGGGGCCACTTGGAAGGGCTCCGGCGTCGGCAAGTTCGTGGGAGGCGGCGCGGTCAGCTACAGAGGTGCGATCTATTACAGCACCGCGTCTCAAAAGCTCGCCGGGCTCAACTCGGTCGCCAGCGTTTTCGAGTTTGAAGTGGACCCTGAAGGGAACACCCACTCGAAGAACTGGGAATGGAAGTAGCCGCCGGTGCGCGGTGAAGCCGGCCCCGCCTTCACCCCGCACCGCCCGCACAATAGCGCCGCGGAGCCGCCGGTGGATGGCAGAACGCGGGGTGGTTTCGCGCGCTCGCC
>JAUYBU010000583.1 GCA_030693045.1 Bryobacterales bacterium
GCCATCAAAATGGCCGAAGCGGTGGCGCCGTGCGTGCTGTGGATCGACGAGATCGAGAAAGGGCTGGCGGGGAGCCGCGGCAGCACGGGCGACAGCGGGGTGGCCCAGCGGGTGTTCGGCACGCTGCTGACCTGGATGGAGGAAAACCGGAAGCAGGTTTTCACCATCGCGACGGCGAACGACATCGAAGGCCTGCCGCCGGAACTGCTGCGCAAAGGCCGTTTCGACGAGGTTTTCTTCATCGACCTGCCCACGCCCCAGGAGCGCGCCACGATCCTGGCCATCCAATTGACCCGGCACCATCGCGACTACCGCGATTTCGACATCGCCCGCCACGCGGAGGCCAGCGACGGGTTCTCGGGGGCCGAACTGGAACAGTCGGTGGTCTCGGGCCTGTACGCCGCTTTCGCCGAAGGCGAGCAGGCGCGCCTGGAGGACCGCCACCTGGAAAAAGCCATTGCTGAGTGCGTTCCGCTGGCCAAGAGCATGCCGCAGAAGATCGGCCGCCTTCGGAGCGAGGCGCGCGAGAAATGGCGGCTGGCCTCGGGTCAGCCGGAAGCTAACGCTAAAGCCGTGCGCGATGTGGTCATTTCGGAAGCGCCGCCGGTGCCGAGGAAACCGAGGAGGGTGTTCGAAGTATAGGAGTTAGGAGATAGGAGTTAGGAGTTAGGAGATTAGAAGATGCAGCAGGGTGGACCGTACAGGATGGGGCAATGCTTCGGCGGGTATGTGCTGGAGAGTTATTTGGGGGCGGGGGCTTTCAAGAGTGTTTATAAGGCGCGGCATGACCGACGCCATACATCCACTGAGTTTGTGGCGGTGGGTTTTCCGCATCAGCAGGATGCGGAGGGGCTGGCGGAGATCGAAAAGGAGTTTGCGGCCACTTCCACGCTGATGCACCCGAACATCGTGCGGCTGTATGCCATCGAGCGGTGCGAGGAGGTCGCGTTCCTGGTGATGGAGTATCTGGAGGGGATCAGCCTTCGCTCGCGGCTGCGGGCGCAGGGCCATCTGGATCCATCCGAAGCCGTGCGCTACGCCGGCCTGGTGTGCGAAGCCTTGTCCTACGCTCACGCGGCTCACGTCCTGCACCGCGACGTGAAGCCGGAGAACATCTTCCTGGTGGCCGGCCAGACTCCGAAACTGCTCGATTTCGGCATCGCCCGCATCCTGGCCCGCACCACGGAAAAGGCCAGCACGCAGGTCGGCACCTTCGAATACATGGCGCCGGAACTTCTGCAGGGCGCCGCCGGGACCAACGCGGACCTGTGGGCCCTGGGCATCACGCTGTACGAGATGCTCACCGGCCAGCGCCCGTTCACCGGCGACGTGGGCGAGGTGATCCAGAAGATCCTGGCCGGCCGCTACGACGAAGCCCCGCTACGCGCCCGCGCCACCGACAACCGCGTGGTCCGGGTGCTGCGCAAGATGCTCAACAAGGATCCCGAGAAGCGCTACCAGACCGCGGATGAAGTCGCGCGCGACCTGGAGACGGCGGCCCGCCGCACGCGCCTTTCCGACGACGACGAGAGCCGGCTGGAAATCCTGATCCGCGCCAGCTACCCGCTGGTCTGCATTTTCTCGTTCGAGGAAGACCGCGTGGCGGCCGCCGTCCGCACGATCGCCACGCGCCTGTCGGAGGACCGCGGCCGCCGCCGCGCGGTCTACCAGTGGAGCGCCTCCCGCGGCCTGCTGGACGATTCCGGCAAGCTGGCCGCGCCGGATTCCTTCGAGGATCCCACCGCCGCCCTGCTGCACGTCATCGACAACCCCGAGGACGCCATCTACGTGTTCCTGGACATGCACCACCACTTCACCCCGATCACCACCCGCCTGGTGCGCGACGCCGCGCGCGCGGTGCGCATGACCCGCAAGTCGCTCCTATTCCTCTCGCCGTTCTTCCAGGTCCCCGAAGAGCTTCAAAAGGAAGTCACGCTGGCGGTGTTTCAACTGCCCGACCGCGCCCGGTTGGACCCGGTGATCGAGCGCGTCGCTCGCGAGTGCGGCTTCGAGCTTCTCGCGGAGCGCGCCGACGCCCTGGCCCGGGCCGCCTCCGGCCTGACGGTGAACGAAGCCGAGCGTGCCGTCCGCCGCTCGGGCGGCGACCCGCGCGTGGTGATCGAGGAGAAGACTCAGATTATCCGCAAGACCGGCATCCTGGAGTACTACCACACGTCGGAATCGTTCCGCGACGTGGGCGGGCTGGAGAATCTACTGGAATGGTTCCGCGCCCGCGCCCCGGTGTTTGCGGGTACGGCGCGGTATGCCGGGCTGCAGCAACCCAAGGGCGTGCTGCTGGTGGGCGTGCCGGGGTGCGGCAAGAGCCTTTCGGCGCGCGCGCTGGCCGGCGCCTGGGGCGCGCCGCTGCTGCGCCTGGACGTGGGCCGCATTTTCGGTTCGCTGGTGGGCGCCTCGGAAGCCAACCTGCGGCGGGCGATTCAAACCGCGGAAGCCGTCAGCCCGTGCATCCTGTGGATCGACGAGGTGGAAAAGGGCTTCGCCGGGGCTACCGGCCAGGGCGGCGGAGGCGTCACCGCGCGCGTTTTCGGCACGTTCCTGACCTGGCTTCAGGACAAGCGCAGCCCGGTTTTCGTCGTCGCCACGGCGAACGACCTGGGCGGCATCCCGCCCGAGTTTCTGCGCCAGGGACGTTTTGACGACATCTTTTTCGTCGGCCTGCCGGGAGTGCCGGAGCGGGAGCGGATTCTCAAGATCCACATCGAAAAACGCCGCCGGGATCCGGCCCGGTTCGATCTTAGCGGGCTCGCCGCGCTTACGGATTCATTCTCCGGAGCCGAGATCGAGCAGGCGGTGGTAGCGGGCCTCTACCGGGCCTTCGACGCGGGCCGCGAGTTGGAAACCGGAGACATCGAAGGGGCAGCGAGAGAGACGGTTCCGCTGGCGAAGGCGCGGGCGAGAGAGATTGCGGCGATGGTTCGGTGGGCGGAGGCGGGGGCGAAAATGGCGAATAGAAGTTAGGAGTTAGGAGTTAGGAGTTAGGAGTTAGGAGGCGTGGACCTACTCATTGAGAATCCGAAAGACGGCACGCTGCTGGTGCTGATTCCGGAGGGGGAGTTTCTGGCGGGGGATGAGAAGTTCCCGGTGCGGCTGCCGGCGTACTACCTGGCTTTGCACCCGGTGACGAACGGGCAGTACAAGCGGTTCAAGCCGGAGTGGAAGCGCGACGACGACCATCCGGTGGAAGGCGTGAATTGGGATGAGGCGCAGGCGTACTGCGGATGGGCGGGGCTGCGGTTGCCGACGGAGTTGGAATGGGAGAAAGGGGCGCGAGGGACGGACGGGCGGGCGTACCCGTGGGGGAAGGAGTGGGACCAAAGCAAGTGCCGGAACGAGAAGAACCAGGGCAGCGGGTCGACCTGCGGCGTGTGGAAGTACGAGGGGGGATGCAGCCCTTGGGGGTTGTACCAGATGGCGGGCAACGTGTGGGAGTGGTGCGAGGACTGGTACGACAAGAGAGCCTTTGCGAGATACAAGCAGGGAAACCTGATGCTTCCGTCAAGTGGTGTCACCCATGTTTTGCGCGGGGGGGCGTGGCGCGACGGCAATGCCGGGAGCTTCCGGTGCGGCTTCCGCTACAGCGGGCCGCTCGACCCCTACCGCAACGACGGGTTCCGGTGCGCCAGGACTGTTTTATGACCCTTTGCCTGCGGCGTTTTGCGCCGCAGGCTGGCAAGTTCTTTTCAGAATTCAGGAGCCAGAATGGTGATGCCGGGTGCGGCCGGGAAGTCGGAGGTGTTGAAGGTGAGCAACGTCGAGACCCCGTTGGCTTTCATGGTTGCCAGGAGGTGAGCATCGTGAATGCGTTTGCCTTTGAGGTTGCAGGCGACGACCAGGTCCAGCCAGATATCGAGGACTTCCGGCGGTTCGTGGAGAATCGGGAATCTGGCGCGGAGCGTCTCGACGGTGGATCTTGCCCGCTCGATGGACCATCCCAACCCGTTGACCGTCGCCGGGCGGGTGGCCACGCTCCAGAACTCGTAGATGCTCTGCGCCGCGATCACGGCCTTGGCGCCGGAGGCCAGGATGCGCCCGACAGCGGCGGTTGCCGCGGCGTGCTCCGGCGCGTCAATACTCACCAGATGGATCAGAACATTGGTGTCGAGCAGACAATCGGGCATCAGTCGTACATCGAGTCCCGGCGGGTAGCCTCGGGCGGGAGGGCTGGACTGGGAGGCAGGCTGGCTATCCATTCTCGGAGCCAGGCGACACGCTGGGCGGGCGTAGTGGATGCCCACCATTCGTCCGCCGTGGAAGGATCGCGCCGCAATATGACCACTTCGCCGTGCGCCTCGACCGTGAAACGAGCCCCGGGAGGCGCTAAACCCGAGGGCACCACCAGCACGCCCGTTTCGTCGGCTTGGATCGTTTGGCTCATACCGTTTCTATTCTACCCCTCCGGAGGTCCGCCGTGGACTTGCTGATTGAGAATCCGAAAGACGGGACGCTGCTGGCGCTGATTCCGGAGGGGGAGTTTCTGGCGGGGGGGCCGGGCAGTGACGAAGGCGGCGGGCAGCCGTTTCCGGTGCGGCTGCCGGGGTACTACCTGGCTTTGCATCCGGTGACGAACGGGCAGTACCAGAAGTTTGTACAGGCGACTGGGCATCGACCACCGGACAAAGCCGACTGGGGCGATCCCGTGTGGACGGGCACGCAGTTCCCGGCGGAGAAGGCAGACCACCCGGTGGTCTGCGTCAGTTGGGAAGACGTCCAGGCGTACAGCGGATGGGCGGGGCTTCGGTTGCCTACGGAACTGGAGTGGGAGAAGGGTGCGCGCGGGATGGATGGACGGGAATACCCGTGGGGGAAGGAGTGGGAGGAAAGTAAGTGCCGGAACGGCAAGAACAGGGGCAGCGAGCAAACATGTAGCGTGTGGAAGTACGAGAGTGGATCTAGTCCGTGGGGTATGTATCAGATGGCGGGGAATGTGTGGGAGTGGTGCGAGGACTGGTATGACAAGGAGGCGTACACGAGATACAAGGCAGGAAACTTGACGTTTCCGTCAAGTGGCGACAACCGTGTTTTGCGCGGCGGGTCGTGGTTCTACGACCTTTCCGTGCTCTTTCGGTGCGCTTACCGCGGCCGCCACTCGCCGGGCCTCCGTTACCTCAGCCTCGGGTTCCGGTGCGCCAGGACTGTTTTTTGACCCTTTGCACTTTTGCCCTTTTACCCTTTGCCTGCGGCGCGATTTGTGCGCCGCAGGCCGAAAATATTTTTGAGACGGGAGGCCACGATTGAAACGCACCGGCAATCTTTATGAGCAGGTGATTACGTTCGAGAACCTGCTGGGGGCGGCGTACCGTGCGCGGCGCGGGAAACGGCTGCGCCCGGATGTGGCGGCGTTCCACTTCGACCTGGAGTCGCAACTGTTGGGGCTGCGCGACGAACTGGCGGCCAAGACCTACCAGCCGGGGGCTTACCGCGCCTTCTACATTCAGGATCCCAAGAAGCGTCTGATCAGCGCCGCGCCGTACCGGGACCGGGTGGTACACCACGCCTTGTGCACGGTGATCGAGCCGGTGTTCGAGCGCGGTTTCATATACGACAGCTACGCCAACCGTGTGGGCAAGGGCACGCACGCGGCCCTGGAC